>NZ_AP024900.1:1581654-1897985 GCF_024347075.1 Vibrio rarus | reverse complement strand
ATTCTTTACAGCTTCCTTATCGTTGTATATCTTCTCTAATTAATCTAACCCCGGAGTAAAAATCGTGTCCAAGCGTCGTGTAGTTGTCACTGGCATGGGTATGTTGTCACCGGTCGGCAACACCGTAGAATCTTCTTGGCAAGCCCTGCTATCAGGTCAAAGCGGTATTTCAAATATCGAACATTTTGACACCACCGATTTTTCAACACGCTTTGCAGGTCTTATTAAAGACTTTAACTGCGAAGAGTACATGTCTAAAAAAGATGCCCGTAAAATGGATTTGTTTATCCAGTACGGCATTGCAGCAGGTATCCAAGCACTAGATGATTCTGGCCTAGAAATCACTGACGAAAATTGCGCACGCGTAGGCGTTGCAATTGGTTCTGGTATCGGTGGCTTAGGTCTAATTGAAAACGGTATTCATACTATGAACGCAAAAGGCCCACGTCGTGTGAGTCCATTTTTTGTTCCATCGACTATCGTTAATATGATTGCAGGTAACCTGTCTATCATGCGCCGTCTTCGCGGCCCTAACATTGCTATCTCAACAGCATGTACTACAGGTTTGCATAATATCGGCCATGCGGCTCGTATGATTGCTTACGGCGATGCAGATGCTATGGTTGCCGGTGGCTCAGAGAAAGCTTCCACCCCAATGGGTATTGCTGGCTTTGGTGCGGCTAAAGCGTTATCAACTAATAATGAAAACCCGCAAGCGGCTTCTCGTCCATGGGACAAGGATCGTGACGGTTTTGTATTAGGCGATGGTGCTGGCATGATGGTACTTGAAGAGTATGAATCAGCTAAAGCACGTGGTGCCAACATTTACTGTGAGCTTGTTGGCTTCGGTATGAGTGGCGATGCTTACCATATGACCTCTCCAAGTGAAGACGGTTCAGGTGGTGCATTGGCTATGGAAGCCGCTATGCGTGATGCCGGTGTCACCGGTGAGCAAATTGGTTATATCAATGCTCATGGTACATCAACACCAGCAGGTGATGTTGCAGAGCTAAAAGGCGTTAAACGCGCTCTTGGTGAAGCAGGGGCTGCACAGGTTAAGGTATCGTCAACTAAGTCCATGATTGGTCACCTATTAGGTGCTGCAGGCTCAGTTGAAGCGATCATTACCGCACTGACTTTACGTGATCAAAAAGTTCCGCCAACAATCAATCTAGATAACATAGATGAGCGTGCGGCAGAACTTGGTATCGACTTGGTACCGAATGTCGCGCAAGATGTCGATATTGAATACGCCCTATGTAACTCATTTGGTTTTGGTGGTACAAACGGCTCGTTGATCTTTAAAAAGATTTAGTGGTTGTTGACCCTATAGAACAAATAGTGAGCAATAACAATCATAGTAACCGCTGTAATCAATTAACATGATCAGTTGTTACTTAGATTGATATAAAATAGTTTGGGTCAGACTCAGTTTCAATGGAAACTGACTCTGGCCTTTTTTATTGTCTGTCACCTTTGGGATAAGAGCATGTATTGGATAAATGGAGAGCTACAAGACACCATCTTAGCGAGCGATAGAAGCTTTAACTATGGTGATGGCGGCTTTACCACCATGAAAACCTGTGATGGCCAAGCAATACATTGGTCTTTGCATGTACAACGCATGCAATCGTGTTTGCAACTGCTGCATATCCCTTGCCCCAATTGGGATAACGTGCGACTTTGGGTGGAAACCGCCGCCCATGCCCAAGGTGATGGCGGAATAAAACTGCATATTAGTCGTGGCAGTGGTGGACGAGGTTATAGCCCATTGGGCGCTGATGAACCACAGGTGACCATCAGTAATTTTGCTTACCCTAGCCATTATACTGATTGGCAACGACACGGCATTGAGCTTGGCGTAGCACAACCTAGATTGGGGCTCAATCCCTTGTTAGCCGGACATAAGCATAATAACCGACTAGAACAGGTGTTGATAAAAGCCGATCTTGAGCGTCAAGGGTATAGTGATGGCATTGTGTTAGACCTTAACCATCATGTGGTCGAAACCAGTATGGCAAACTTATTTTGGGTCAAGGATGGCACCCTCTATACTCCGAGCCTTGAATTATGCGGTGTATCAGGTGTGATGCGCCGTTTAGTCATCGCCGCCGCCGAGGCAAGCTCCTTAACGGTTCAATATGGTCACTTTGTTATGCAGGATATCTTGGATGCTGATGAAGTGTTCATGTGCAATTCATTATTGGGTATTGCTCCCATTATAAAAATAGAATACAAAACTTTTGCAGTCGGTATAATTGCACGCGATTTTCAGGAGAGGATAAACTGTGCTTAAAAAATTCATCACCCTTTGTATATTGGTCGTCATAGTAGCGGGAGCCGGCGTATTTTATGCCTTGAATCAGGTGGAAGCCTATGTCAAACAGCCACTCAACGTCGCTGAACCCACTTTAGTTACGATCAAATCTGGCACATCATTCAACGCATTACTGCACCGTTTTGAAAGTAACGGTTGGTTAGAGTCTAATGAATTCTCAAGATTATTACGTCGAATTCACCCTGAGTTAACTCAGCTAAAAGCGGGCACATTTGAAATTACCCCAGATCATACACTGCAACAAGCCTTGCTTAACTTGGTGAACGGTCAGCAAGTGCAATTTAGCATTACGTTTGTAGAAGGCAGCACCTTTAAAGAGTGGCGAGCCTTGCTAAATAATGCCCCGCATCTAAAACATGTAAGCCAAGAGATGACCGAGGCGGAAATTGCCCAAGCATTGCAGCTGGATAAACAAAAACTGGAAGGCTTACTCCTGGCGGAAACATACCACTACACTGTGGGCATGACCGATCTTGATATAATGAAGCGTGCCAGTCATCAACTGAACCAAGTTCTCAATCGATACTGGGATCAGCGTCAAGAGGGCTTACCATTAAAAGATGCCTATCAAGCGTTAACGCTGGCCTCCATTATCGAGAAGGAAACAGCGCTGGCTACAGAACGCCCTATTGTCGCTTCTGTTTTTGTTAACCGCTTAAAAATTGGTATGCGTTTGCAAACCGACCCTACGGTAATTTATGGTATGGGTGATAAATACCAAGGCAATATTCGCAAGCGAGATTTGCAAACGCCTACACCTTACAATACCTACACCATGTACGGATTAACGCCTACGCCTATTGCTATGGTCGGAGAGGCGGCCATTGCGGCCGCGGTAAACCCAGATCAGACCAAATATTTATACTTTGTTGCCAGTGGTCATGGGGGACACGTCTTTACCAAAAACCTACGAGACCACAACCGTGCAGTTCAACAGTACCTCAAAAAATTAAGGGCACGTAATTAAATGAAACTAGGTAAATTTATTGTCGTTGAGGGTTTAGAAGGTGCCGGTAAAAGCACGGCTATCGCCAGTATCATGTCCAAGCTGAATACGGTTGGCATTGATGAGGTAGTCTCAACAAGAGAGCCCGGTGGCACACCTTTAGCGGAAAAAATGCGTGCTTTAGTAAAAGAGGAGCACGGTAACGAGCCCTTACAAGACACCACAGAGTTGCTGTTAATGTACGGGGCGCGTGTGCAGTTAGTGGAAACGGTAATTAAACCTGCCTTACACAAAGGGCAATGGGTAGTGGGGGATCGTCATGATCTCTCTTCACAGGCTTATCAAGGTGGAGGCCGACAAATTGCCAAACAAACCATGAGCGCCCTCAAGCAGATAAGTTTAGGGGATTTTAAACCGGATTTGACGTTATATATGGATATTGACCCGCGCATAGGTTTAGAGCGTGCACGGGGGCGTGGTGAGCTAGATCGTATCGAAAAAATGGATATTTCCTTTTTTGAAAGAGCGAGAGACCGTTATTTAGAGCTAGCCAATAGTGATGATTCAATTGTGATCATTAACGCCGCTCAACCTATTGCCCAAGTCGCTGAGGATATTGATTCTGCACTCAGCCACTGGTTAGGAATGAATGTGTAATGAACAGCTTTGAATATCCGTGGTTGCAAGATAGCTGGGAAAAAATCAATACCAGCCTACAACAAGGCGTATTACCCAGTGCACTGCTATTTACTGCCACAGAAGGTTTGGGTGATGAAGCCATCATCAACAAACTGGTTAAAGTTCAGTTATGCAGTAGTAGTGAAGTGGAAGCGTGCGGATTTTGCCACAGCTGCGCATTATTTGAGGCGGGTACCCACCCAGACTTACATTCCATTAGCCCTGTAGAGGGTAAAGCTAGCATTTCAGTGGATCAAATTAGGGAAGGAAATCGCTATGCCCTTGAATCATCTCAGCTAAGTGGCCAGCGGGTGATAGTTATTGAACCTGCCGAAGCAATGACAGAGCAAGGCATGAATGCGTTACTAAAAACCCTAGAGAGTCCACCGCAGCAATGCGTGTTTATCTTAAAAAGTCACTCAGCGCACCGTTTGCTTGCCACCATTAAGAGTCGTTGTCAGCACTGGCATATTCGCGCACCGGAGTTGGCCGAGTATCAAGCATGGCTAGAAAATAACGGCGTATCGGATGTGTCCGATTTGCACCATCAACTCTATTTAGGATCCCCTTTAAAACTGAAAGCCTTTATCGAACAAGGGCAGGGGGCAGAGTTTGATAAAATATTGAGTGCATTGGCCGATTTTATCGAGCAAGACTTTGCCTTACCTAAAGTGTTTGTGGATCTTTGTGCAACGGAGACATTAAGTAAATTAAAATGGCTTTCTTTGGCCTTAATTGAACTGCAAAAAAGCTATTTTGTGGCCTTACCAACCGTGACGGGTCACTCAGGGTTACAACGCTTGCAGCTTGCAGTGGATTACTCTGGCGCTTTTGCTATGTCACAGAGCTTAGCTAAGCTCATAGAGCAGTTCACGCAACATACCGGACTTAATAAAGAACTGTTATTGAGCCAGTGGTTGATAGAGATAAAAACGCTATGATGACTTTCTAAAGAATGCATATCTAGCAAAAAAATAGTTACCAAGCGTGCGCAATGCGCGCTTTTTTATAGGTGTTATATGTTTGTAGATTCTCATTGTCATCTTGATAAATTGGATTATCAAGATTTACACACAGGTGTTGCCGAGGTGATTGCTAAAGCTGAACAGGCGAATGTTAAGCAATTATTGTCGGTAGGGGTTACCTTAGACGCCTTCCCTAAAATGATGGAGCTTATCGCTCCTTTTCCGCAAGTGTATGCCTCAGCAGGCGTGCATCCACTGGACGTGGAAAGTGATTTTAACTACCAACAACTGCATGAATTTGTGCAGCATGAAAAAGTGGTGGCAGTAGGGGAAACGGGGTTAGATTTTCACTATAAGCCCGAGACGAAAAAGCTACAAATAGAGCGCTTTGAACAACAAGTACAAATGGCGGTTGATGTTAATAAGCCTTTGATTATACACACAAGAATGGCAAGAGAAGAGACGTTAGCTATCTTACGAAATGGCGGCGTACAACAGTGTGGTGGCGTCATACATTGCTTTACTGAAGATAGAGCCTTTGCTGAGGCGGCCATGGAGCTTGGTTTTTATATTTCAATCTCAGGTATTGTCACTTTCCGCCAAGCAACAGAATTGAAAGAAGTGGTTAAACACCTTCCTTTAGACCGTTTGTTAATTGAAACAGACTCACCGTATTTAGCGCCAGTGCCTCATCGAGGTAAAGAGAACCAGCCTGCTTATGTTGTTGAAGTGGCGAGTTATATCGCCCAGCTAAAAGAGATCTCTTTAGGGGAAGTGGCCAGTAAAACAACGGAAAACTTTACGACACTTTTTTTGAGTCGCTAAATTAGTTTTCGCTATTTTTGCCTTGCTATGGTGATTAATTGGTAGGTAACTAGCGGTAATTACTCAATATGTTGGTAAGTACGCAATGTGTTTAAAATCAACCTCACAGAGCCAAGGGTGATACTTTCTGTACAAAAAATAAGTAGAGAGTAATATTTTCACCCCTTATAAAGCGCACATAAAATACACTTTTGATAATGCAAATCAACAGGTTAAGTATGAATGTGCGCCACATTTAGCGTTCGGTTAAATGTGATCTATCACTGCTTTTTTAAACTTGGATTTTCCTCAATAGGGACAGTTAAGCGCCATAAATATATATTTAGAGAAGAAAAATATAGCCGGGACAGGTTACATTTCTTAATGGGTACTATCATTCAGGCTACGGGGGTAAGTCGATAGGCCCTAAAATTCTAATAATTTATCAGGAGCATAAACATGTTTAAGAACCTTTTTGCTAACTTGCAGAAAGTAGGTAAGTCATTGATGCTACCAGTATCAGTACTTCCTGTTGCAGGTATTCTACTGGGTGTCGGTGCCGCCGATCTTAGCTTTATTCCAGACGTTGTTTCCAATTTAATGGAACAAGCGGGTGGCTCTGTATTTGGTCAAATGGCTTTGCTGTTTGCTGTGGGTGTGGCACTTGGCTTTACCGATAATGACGGTGTAGCGGGTCTGGCTGCGATTGTGGGTTATGGCATCATGACCGCGACACTGGCGGTTATGGCTGATGTAAGCGGTGTTGATAAAATTGACACTGGGGTGCTAGGGGGCATCTTAGTGGGTGGTCTTGCGGCATGGTCCTTTAATCGTTTTTATCGAATCCAACTACCAGAATATCTTGGTTTCTTTGCGGGTAAACGCGCTGTACCTATCATTACGGGTTTTGCGGCTATTATCCTAGGTTTTTTCCTTTCTTATATTTGGCCACCAGTTGGCGATGGTATTGGTTGGTTCTCCCATTGGGCTGCTAATCAAAACCCACAATTGGCCTTTGGTATTTATGGGGTGGTTGAGCGTTCTTTGATTCCATTTGGTTTACACCACGTATGGAACGTGCCTTTCTTCTTCGAAGCGGGTAACTGTGTCAATGCAGCTGGTGAAACCCAGCACGGTATCTTAACCTGTTACTTAGTGGCCGATGACGCAACACGCGCTGCAGGTAATGGCTTCGGTCAGCTAGCGGGCGGTTACATGTTCAAGATGTTTGGCCTACCTGCTGCCGCTATTGCTATGGCTCATTGTGCTAAACCGGAAAATCGCGCCAAAGTGATGGGTATTATGCTATCGGCTGCGTTAACGTCTTTCTTGACCGGTATCACAGAGCCGATTGAGTTCTCGTTCCTATTTGTTGCACCGGTATTGTACGGTATTCATGCGCTATTAGCGGGTTCTGCTTATGTTGTGTCTAATACATTAGGCTTTGTACACGGTACTTCATTCTCACACGGTTTAATTGACTTCTTGGTTCTGTCTGGTAACGCACAGAAGATGGGACTGATGGTCGTGGTCGGTCTGATTTATGCAGCCGTTTACTACTTTGTTTTCCGCGCAGTGATTATCGGCATGAATTTGAACACTCCAGGTCGTGAAGATGACACTGAAGAAGAAGCAAGCGTAGTAACTGGCAGTGAATTAGCAGGCGAACTCGTCGCCGCGTTTGGTGGCAAAGAGAACATTACTGGCCTTGACGCATGTATTACGCGCCTAAGGGTGGCCGTTGCTGATACCGATGAGGTTGACCAAGACAAACTTAAACATCTTGGTGCTGCTGGAGTGGTTGTGGTTTCCGGTGGTGTACAAGCTATCTTTGGTACTAAATCCGATAACCTTAAAACGGATATGGATGAGTGGATTCGCCATAACGGCTAATTCATTGGTTACCTATTCAATTTAATTTAAAAAGGAGGCTATGCCTCCTTTTTGCGTTTCGTCACAAGCTAATGGATAGACCAATCGTACTAAATAATGGGTCATTCTAGCTTGTTAAAATACTCGATAACTGCGTTAGAATGTTTGATTGTAGAATAACGACTTACGGGAACATTCTCCCTTGTTTTCGAGCATTTTTCCTGCGCTATTTCTGCTCACTTACTTAGTGTGATGAATGGAATAAATTTAAAAAATGTGTAACAAAACGCAGTTCTCTATAATCTCATAACCAAATACTGACAAATCAATATGAATTCAGGTTAGTATGTGCCCAGTGATATATTAGCAAGGAAATAAACGTGAATATCGGGAAGTTGGCATTAGCAACAGCTGTCGTGGCGGGTCTGGCGACGTATGTGGGGGCGGCTAAAGCGGCCACTACTAACAGTGGCGATGTGAAAGTAGGTATGGCTATTGACCAAGGGCTGAGTGCCGTCATTAAATTTGAAGATACCTATAATTTGACTATCGGTAACGATGGTATGGCATTTGATTATCACTTTTCACGTGGTAGCTTTTCGCAAGACGTCCCCTTTGATTGGTATGTTGGCGCGGGTGCGTGGTATGAATGGGATGATGACTTTGGTTTAAGAGTGCCTCTTGGGCTGGACTGGAACTTCGCCCCTAACTGGAATCTTTTTGGCCAAGTAAGTCCTGAATGGCAATTGCATGATAAAGCGAAATTAAAATTTGGCGCAGGTGTTGGTGTGACGTATAGATTCTAATCAATGATCTGAAATAGGGACAATCTATTGTTGTTTATTTATCGTTGTTTACCCATAAAAAAACCGAGCTTTAAAAGCTCGGTTTTTTGTTATCTAACAATAATAGTTACTGTTGCTTTTGCTTGTTCATTGCTTTGCGGATACAGATGGCCGCACCACCCCAAGTAATCCCAAGGCCAAGAACCATCATGATAATTGCGCTAGTAGTCATAATTATGCTTCCTTTTTGCTTAATACGTTAATAGCAATACCGATGACAGCAAGCAGAGCCAGTAGTCCCCAACCTAAAGTAAGAAGGTCAGACTGTGCATAGTCACCGTAACCCTCTGTTAGGGTTGTTTTCAACGTGTTGAAAAGAGTAATAGCAAGAATTAACGGGCTTACAATTTTCAGACAGAAATCATACCAAGCACCAATTTTGAAATCAGATACTGAGTTGACATAGTTGCGAATGGTCGCTGTTTTTACAACCCAAACAATCAGTAATACTTCAATGAAGCAGCTCACCACAATACCAATTTGGTTGGTAAAGTAATCCACTAAATCAAGCAGTAATAGACCGCCATTAGTCGCAAAAGAAAGAGAAACAACAGCACCAATACCACAAACTAAAGTCGCTGCTTTTTTACGGCTAATTTTAAATTTGTCAATGATGGCAGAAGTAACGGCTTCAATGATAGAGATATGAGAGCTAAGACCTGCAATGGTTAAAGCAAGGAACAGCAGTGGACCTAGAATGTACGGTGCAGGCAATTCATTGATTGCCGCAGGCAAAGTAACAAATGCCAGACCAACACCCGCTGTAACAACGTCAGTTAACTCTTTACCTTGTTCGTGTGCCATAAAGCCAAGAACAGAGAAGATCATGATACCAGCAAGGATTGAGAAACCACAGTTAATCAATACTGTCATGAAGGCGTTGTTATTGATGTCTGATTTTTCAGGCAAGTAGCTAGAATAAGCCAGCATGATGGCAAAACCGATACTTAGGGTAAAGAAGATTTGACCGTAAGCGGCAGCCCAAACTTTAAGATCTAAAATCTTGCTAAAATCAGGTTCAAATAGATAGTTCACACCGTTAAGTGCACCCGGTAGGAAAATCATGCGAATAATTAAGAACAATACCATTAGGAATAGTATTGGCATCATAATTTTTGCAGCACGTTCGATACCCGATTTAACACCACCAACAATAGCAGAATAAGTCACAGCCCATGCAAGAAGCATAGTGCCAGCAATTTTCCACTGAATAGAGCCAAGGTTAGACGGTGAGTTATCACCCAAGTGCAGGAACTCTTTAAAGAAGAAGGTATTAGTATCTGTGCCCCAACCTTGGTTGAACGACAGGCTTAAATATGAAATAGACCAACCAATTACGGCAACATAGTAAACCGCAATACAGGCAGCGATACCCACTTGGAACCAGCCTAACCACTCAAACTTTGAGTTAACAGCTTTAAGAGCTGCAGGTGCGGAGCCACGATACTTTTGACCCAGCTTGAATTCCATAATCATAAATGGAATACCGGCGGTTAACATGGCAAAAATGTAAGGTATAAAGAATGCGCCACCACCGTTTTCATAGGCCATATATGGGAAACGCCATATGTTACCTAAACCGATTGCTGAGCCTACTGCGGCTAATATAAATCCGGTACGGGAACCCCATTGTTCTCGTTTCATAACTACTCCTTGTAGTAGAGACTGGATAAGAGTACAGCTTAGTTGAGATTGGGAGTCTCTTTCGCTGAAATAAGTATAATATTTAAAATATTAGCCATGCCAAACGGTGCATAACTAGTACTAAAAACTGAATGATCTCTTATCGCATAGTGAAAAGTGTTGTGTTTGTCGGTGCCCAGGGACTAAAATTAGTATAATATTCTGAGCGATAGACGGAGGGTACAATGAGATTTTCGGTCTGGCAAGATAAAATAAAAACCATAACTGGAAATAAAGTTTGCACATTTGCTGTGCAAATCGCTTATTTTGAAGTATTAATCTGGCATATTTCCATTAAGCCAAAATAAAAATGGTAGATAAGAATTTTTATAGAAGATGTCGCTAAATGTAAAAATAAGAGCGAAAACCTAAACTCGCTTCGCTCTTTGCTATTATGTGGCGAAATAGTAACGTGCTAGAAGCTAAACGTAAAACCAACGTTTGCTTGTAACTGGCTTAACCAACTGCCAGCAAAGGCAAGATTACAGGTTTGACCTGAGCTATTTGAATTACACAGAGTCACAGAATCGCTGTCCACCAATGTTCCTAAGTAACGTAACTGCCCTTGTAGAGCAAAATTGTCGGTTATCTCGTACTCCAACCCACCGTACACACTTAGTGAAAACTTGTAATCGGAACTCGCCCCTTGAATGTCAACTTGCGTACCACCGACACCTAAGCCAAGGTAACTATTTACATTGCTATGTACGGGGTAGTAAACCGCACTTTGGAATTGTAAATAGCGCAGGCTGATGTCTCGGTCGAGATCCTTAATGGATGAGTCTTGTTGAGAGTAAAACAAACCTAATCGGCCTTGGTCGATATTGGTTTCCACCGCTAAGTTGTAATTCATAGCACTGTCGCTATCAAACTTTTGATTGGCATCTGTTTCAAAAGAGCCGCCCATACCATAGCCCACCATTGGGGTGATATAGACCTCAGCGTGTGAGGCTACGGAGTAACTGCATGCGAAAAGGAGTAGGGATAATACTTTTTTATTCATAGGTTCGTCTGTCCTTGTGGGTCTTGTTGCTTATTATCGATAGCAACGAGAACACGTTATGGGAGTAGGAGTAAACATACACTCATTATAAGGGTAATTGTGATAGTAACAGCATAATTCTGCACGAATTTTCGTGAAATCTTGAGCTGGATATGCATGAATGCTAATACTTATTTTATCAATGATGCTGATTTTCTATTCAGATAGGGTCAAGAAGGCGAGGTGAGAGCATGACAACGGATTTAAAAATGACCATCACGATAGTGTTTATTATCTTTGCAATATTATTTGGCTTTTGTTTTACAGCCATATTGAGTTAGTACCTTTGGTGGGTGAATGGACAATAGTGGATTAATTTGGGGGAGTGACTCGGCCTATCAACAGCCAGTGTTTGCTGAATACATTAATGGTAAAAGTGCCCTGATTGCACAAGGAGGAGGGCAAAGAGGCATTTTTACCGCAGGTGTGTTAGACGCCTTTTTATATTCTAATTTTGATCCATTTGATACGTTTTATGGCACTTCTGCCGGGGCTTTAAACCTATGTGCTTACTTGTGTAGGCAACCGGAGTTGGGCAAATCCTTTCTGCTCGATCTTACCACTGACGACCGTTTCTTTAATCTGTTCAGCTTTGTACGGCAAAAACACTATATCGGCCTAGATTGGGCCTTGAATAAAATTTGCAGCCCACCTTATAAACTCGATATCGATATGGGGAAAAAGGTGCTGTACGGGCGCAGTGCGTTTGCTGCGGTGACGCGTACTGACAATTTTCACGATGACTACCTGCCAATGCTAGAAAAAAACTGGCTTGATGTTATTCGAGCCACTTGCGCCATACCCAACCTAGTATCAAGACCCATCTCCATTGATGGTATGGAATTTGTAGATGGAGGGGTGTCGGCATCAGTACCCATCCAAGAAGCGTGGCGTAAAGAAGCACGCAGTATTATTGTGATACGAACAGAACTTCCTGAGCATCCTGTATTTAATAACCTTGCACAAGATCAACAGCAAACAACCACAGATAAAGCCGTTTGGTATCGAAATCCCATGGATAATATTCAAAACTTTTGTAATGAACAATTAGATAAAGGGAAGAAAACCATCGAGGAATTTATTGATGAACGAGTGATGCAAAGCCATTTAAATAAAAATAAACCCAGCTTAGATTTACTCAATGGGGGTCGGTGGTTATTTGGTGCTGATAATGTTTATCGATTATCACATTTATTAGGTAATCGTTTGGATGCGGGATTAGCCGATATGCTAATGGTACACTATCAAACCTATGCTTTAACCCAAGAATTTGTTGCGCGTCCTCCACAAGATTGTTTTGTTATGCAAATTATTCCAGAGCATCCATTAAAAAGTTCGTCATTAATGAGCAATCCACAAGACTTATTATTTGATTATCAACAAGGCTTAAATTCAGGTTATCGTTTTATTGAAGAATATCAAAGCACACAAAAAATCAAATCAGCGCAAATACCTTCCTAAAATTGACATTATTCGGTGAGCAGGCTCACGCCTTAACATCATAACGCTTCACATTTACTTCGAGCTGTAAAAAAATAGAGTCTCTAGATCCGGGGGTAATTATCATGTATACGGCACAACCAAGTCATATTGATCATATCAAACAGATTAATGCTGGTAAGGTCTATCAACTTATCGATCAGTTTGGCCCCATATCTCGTATTGACCTCTCCAAGTTAAGCGCTTTAGCCCCGGCCAGTATTACCAAGATATCCCGTGAATTAATCGAAGCGCACTTGGTACACGAAACCGTTGTCCAAGAAGTGACCAGCCGTGGTAGACCTGCGGTGGGTTTACAAACCAATAATCAAGGTTGGCAATTTCTCTCCCTGCGCTTAGGGCGAGGCTATCTCACTATCGCTTTGCATGAGCTTGGCGGTGAAGCGATCGCCGAAAAGTACATAGATATTGACGAAATAGATCAAGATGACATGCTGGCTCGTCTGTTAAAAGAAATCGGCACCTTTTTTGAAGAGAAGGCGACGGTACTGGAGCGCGTTACCAGCATCGCCATTACGTTACCTGGCCTTGTCCACTCAGAAAGTGGCGTGGTGTTACAAATGCCTCATTTTGACGTTAAACGTTTAGAGTTAGGCCCCGCATTACATAGAGAAACCGGGCTGCCAGTCTTTATTGCCAACGATACTCGCGCTTGGGCATTGGCGGAAAAACTGTTTGGCAACTCCCAACAAAATAAAAATTCAGTGCTTATTTCGGTACATAACGGGATTGGCGCTGGCATTATTTTAGAAGATAAAGTGCTGCAAGGTCGCTTGGGTAATGTGGGAGAGCTGGGGCATATCCAAGTCGATCCTAATGGCGAACTTTGTCATTGTGGCAACCGAGGGTGCTTGCAAACCGTCACTAGCTCTTATGCTTTAATCAATCAAGCAAAACAGGGTATCCTTGCGGGCGCAGATACTTCGTTAGATATTGATAACCTTACTGTTATTAATATTTGTATGGCGGCCAATAGAGGGGATCCTCTAGCGTTAAATATCATTAAACAATTAGGTCAGCGATTAGGTACAGCCGTCTCTTTAGTCGTGAATATGTTTAATCCTGAGAAGGTACTTATCGGTGGTGATATTAATGTTGCCAAAGGCATTATCTTTCCTGAAATAATGAGTTGCGTGCAAACTCAAAGTTTACCTATTTATCGTCAAGATTTAGAAGTTGTGCCATGCCGTTTTATTAAAAATGCCACTATGCCGGGTGCAGCATTAATTAAACAAGCATTATATGATGGTAAATTATTAATGAAATTACTTGAGGGATAAAAGAATTTATCCCTTATAAAAGTATATTAAGCTTGTGCCTCAATACATGGTTCAAGGTGATATAATTTTTCACAGAGCTCAACCAGAATTTGGTCATAGACTTTAAATATAGCTAAAGATATTTCATTGGTTAATTGGTAAAGCTGGCGAGGCGGTAATTGATTTATCTTCTTTTGCGCTGAAATTATCTCACTAAGATCTGTTTGCGCTAGGGTAAGAGTGGCGGTAGTTAATGGGGATACTCGATTTAAGCGTTTGATTTTTTGTAATAAATATTGCGCTTTTACTAGCAATAGCTCGTTCTGTCCCGTGGTAGATAATTTTTGCGAAGAATCGTCTAGCAACATTCTAAACTGTGTTAAAGCTTCTAGTGAATCAATCACATAGCTCCATTGACGAGAGTAAGTGTCACTTTCTTCTACTTGTTCCGTTTCAATTAACCAAGTCAGCACAATTTCATCAATGAGGTATAAGCTAGCTCGAATTGCTCGGCCGTGGCTCATTTGGCTTTTGCTAGGTGTCATGGTGGGCCATTGTTGCATTAGGGTATGAACTTGCTTGGTGAGCAATCTAAACATAGGACGGTCATTGATAAAGCTCCTATGTACTAAATCTTGCAGCGATTCGCTGATATTGCTTTCTAAATCAGAAATATGGCTGTGTGCCACCCCTCCATAGCTTAGATGAGTGTGCACTAAATGGCGATGCTCACGCAGATGCTGAGTAACACTTCGTAGTTCACAAATTAAGTGATAGCGATTAATGTTGGCTTGGCTCTGTTTGCCATAATGCAGACAAAGTAGCAGTACGGCTAATGCGCATAGACTTGTGGCGATGACCATAAACATAAGCGACCTTTTTCACTGTGGGCTTAATCAATAGTAAGCAGGTTTTATGCCAACCCCCTTTTAGTGACAGAGTGCGTACCCAGCAGGGCATAGCAGTGAATTGTTGAACGAATTTGGGGCGGGTATGCACTTATTTAGCGCATAAAAAAGCCGGCAAGTATGACCTAGCCGGCTGTGTTTAATTAGCGAATAGATTACATGACACGCATGCCAGGTTGAGCACCTTCATGGGGTTCTAGAATCCAAAGATCTTTACCACCAGGGCCTGCGGCTAATACCATGCCTTCAGACATACCAAACTTCATCTTACGAGGTTTTAGGTTAGCCACCATGACAGTGTGTTTGCCAATGAGGTCTTCTGGCGCATAAGCGGATTTAATACCTGCAAATACTTGGCGAGTTTCACCGCCTAAATCCAGTACCATTCTTAGTAATTTATTGGCTTTAGGCACAGACTCACATTCAACAATCTTGGCAATGCGTAAGTCAATTTTAGCAAAATCGTCATACTCGATTTCATCGGCAATCGGCTCTTTGCTTAGCTCAGTTTCGTTTTTAGCTTGCTCGGCTTTTTCTTTGGCTGCCACTTCTGCTGCCGCATCTTCTTTTGATGCTTCAACCATAGCGTCCACTTTTTTCGGATCAATACGGTTAAATAGCGCTTTGAACTTGCTGATTTCTTGATCCACTAGCGGTGCTTGTACGCCATCCCAAGTCAATTCTTGGTTTAAGAAGGCTTCAGTGCGAGCGGCAAGCTCAGGCATGACTGGCTTCAAGTAAGTCATCAGTACGCGGAACAAGTTAATGCCAACAGAGCAGATGTCTTGCAGTGCTTTATCTTGGCCTTCTTGTTTAGCGACGACCCAAGGGGCTTTTTCATCTACGTATTGGTTGGCTTTATCAGCAAGAGCGGTGATCTCACGAATGGCGCGACTAAATTCACGGCTTTCGTAAAGAGAAGCAATGCGTTGCGCTGCATCGGCAAATTCTTGATAAAGCTCAGGCTCTGCAAAGTCCGCAGAGAGCTTGCCAGCAAAACGCTTAGTAATGAAGCCAGCGTTACGAGAAGCAAGGTTAACAATCTTGTTCACCACATCAGAGTTAACGCGTTGAGTGAAGTCTTCAAGGTTCAAATCCAGATCATCAATGCGATTGTTGAGTTTTGCCGCATAGTAGTAACGTAGGCATTCTGGATCTAAGTGATTAAGGTAGGTGCTTGCCTTAATGAAGGTGCCTTTAGATTTAGACATCTTAGCGCCATTGACGGTGACATAGCCGTGGACAAAAATGTTGTTTGGCTTACGGTAACCCGCACCATCAAGCATCGCCGGCCAAAATAGGCTGTGGAAGTACACAATGTCTTTACCAATGAAGTGGTAAAGCTCCGTCGTGCTGTCTTTTTTCCAATATTCGTCAAAATCCAGATCGTCACGCTTGTTACATAGGTTTTTAAATGACGCCATATAGCCAACAGGAGCATCAAGCCACACGTAGAAGAATTTGTTTTTCTCCCCTGGGATTTCAAAACCAAAGTAAGGGGCATCGCGCGAGATATCCCATTGTTGCAAGCCAGATTCAAACCACTCTTGCATTTTATTCGCGGTTTCGTTTTGTAAAGAGCCAGAACGAGTCCACTCTTTTAACATGCTTTCAAATTGTGGCAGGTCAAAGAAGAAGTGTTCAGAGTCTTTCATCACAGGAGTGGCGCCAGAGACTGCGGATTTTGGATTAATCAGCTCAGTAGGGCTGTAGGTTTCACCACAGTTATCACAGTTATCACCGTATTGATCTTCTGACTTACACTTAGGGCAAGTGCCTTTTACGAAACGGTCAGGTAAGAACATTTCTTTTTCAGGGTCAAACAACTGAGAAATGGTACGGCTTGAAATAAACCCGCTCTTTTTAAGTTGAAGATAAATACTAGAGGCTAATTCGCGGTTTTCTTCACAGTGGGTGCTGTGGTAGTTATCAAAACTGATATCAAAGCCTGCAAAATCTTTTTGGTGCTCAGCGCTTACAGCGGCAATCATTTCTTCAGGAGTGATCCCCATCTGCTGGGATTTAAGCATGATTGGTGTACCGTGCGCATCATCAGCACAAACAAAGTTCACTGTGTTGCCACGTAGACGTTGGTAACGCACCCAGATGTCAGCTTGAATGTGCTCTAGCATATGACCTAAATGGATAGAACCATTGGCATAGGGTAGTGCACACGTGACGAGCATTTTTCTTAATTCAGTAGTCATACTTAACTTTTCGCAGATAGGATTAATTTCTTGGCGCTAATATTACCGTAAGCTAGCTGCAACGAAAAGGATCTCGCGGATAAATCGCACTCAGTTTGCCTTTGCGTGGGGGGGGATTGATCAAGTTTGCGTGCAAACCTGTAAATTTTAAGTAGTTTATTTGTAGTCATTACGCAGAACTTGTTAAATTGCGCGCATATTAACGCTAAGATGTATTCAGATAAGTAAAGGGTAAGCATTAATGAATAATCAAATAAACGATCTACACGCTTGGTTAAACCAGTTTCAACACCCTCTTTTGATCAGCGAATGGTCTTCGACTTTAGGGATCGTGACCCTAGATCATGCACAAAAAGCCATTGATGTTGAAATCCCCTTTGTCGTAGAGGCATTAACTCAAGCATTAGGGCAATGGATCTCAGAGCATGATGCGCCACTGGCATGGGAAGAATATACGTTTTATGTTTCTGCGCGGGTACGCCCATTGCAGAGTAAGGTGGCCAGTACCTTAACTTCCATCAAAAATATCATTGCCGTTACCTCGGCAAAAGGTGGGGTAGGTAAATCCACCACCACCGCCAACCTTGCTTTAGCCATGGAAAAACAAGGGGCAAAAGTGGCCGTCCTAGATGCAGACGTTTATGGTCCCTCCATTCCTATGATGTTTGGGACGGTTGGGCAGTCCCTTGAGATTGTGGATAATAAATGGATGAAGCCGTTACAAGCTCATGGCGTGTACACCCAGTCAATTGGCTACTTAATCTCAAGTGATGATGCAGCGGTATGGCGTGGACCTATGGCTTCTAAGGCATTGATGCAGTTGTTAAAAGAGACTCAATGGCCGGAACTCGATTACCTGATTATTGATATGCCTCCCGGCACAGGTGATTTGCAATTAACTCTGTCTCAAGAGATCCCATTGACCAGTGCTTTGGTGGTGACAACACCGCAAGACTTAGCCTTAGCAGATGCCATTAAGGGTATCGCAATGTTTGAAAAAGCCGAGGTAGGTGTGTTAGGTATTATCGAAAATATGAGTTATCACGTGTGTAGCAATTGTGGCTCTCACGAGGATATTTTTGGCAGTGGCGGCGCGATGAAATTGGCCGCAGATAAGGGAATAGCCCTTTTAGGACAACTGCCTTTACACCTTAATGTGCGTCGTGATATCGACCAGGGCAGGCCATCGGTAGTCAACCCAGATTCAGCAGAGCAGGCACAAAGTTATATGGATTTGGCGAATCAAGTGGTAAGTCGCCTGTTTTGGCATGGCAAACCTCAAGCTGAACGTATTCGCTTTGTTGAAGTGGAATAATTTTATGCCATAAGGTGGATAATAAATGCTAACTGTTTGATATATGCTCAACCTGTTGCTGTTATCCCCTTATTACTGGTATCAAGGATCATCCGTCTCTATAATTAGCGTGTTTAAATTCTGTTTTTCGTTAGGAACTGTAAATGTCTCAAAGTAATCAATGTGTCATCGTCGGTATTGCAGGTGCATCCGCATCAGGCAAGAGCCTTATCGCCAATACCATCTATAATGAACTGCATGCAAAAGTGGGACCTGAGCAAATTGGTGTCATAACGGAAGACAGATACTATCGCGATCAAAGTCATTTGAGCATGGAAGAGCGCGTAAAAACCAATTATGACCACCCCAAAGCGCTTGACCATGATCTGTTGTGTGAGCATCTACAACAGTTGGCTGAAGGCCATGCGGTAGAAGTTCCAGAGTATAGCTATACAGAGCATACCCGCACGCAAAATACCACTACCATGTCACCGAAAAAGGTGATTATCTTAGAAGGGATTTTACTGTTAACCGACCCTCGTTTACGTAACTTAATGCACGCCAGTATCTTTATGGACACGCCTTTAGATATCTGCTTATTACGCCGTGTTAGGCGTGATGTAGAAGAACGAGGACGTACAATGGAGTCGGTGTTGGAGCAGTATCAAAAAACAGTGCGTCCAATGTTTATGCAGTTTATTGAACCGTCAAAACAATACGCCGATATTATTGTGCCTCGCGGGGGTAAAAACCGCATCGCCATTGATGTGTTGAAAGCGCATATTGCCAAATTGCTGCGTTCTTAGTAATTTATGATAACAGCGTCAATTTATTAAATTTATTACTCTGTGTTTGCATACAAGTAACAAATTATGGTTAAGAATTAAATGGCACGGATGTGCCATTTTTTATATCTAGCGTTTACCGGTAGGAAAAGCGCAACAGCATTAGGTTACAGGGAAGAAAAGATGAAAAAGCTGTCACTATTTATCATCACACCAATTGTTTTGATCGTACTAACCGTGGTCGCACTGTTAGTGTTTGTTGATCCCAACCAGTTTAAGCCACTGCTCGTTGAGCAAACCAAAAAACAGACCCACCTTGACCTCACGATAGAAGGGGACATTAGTTGGCAGTTTTTCCCATCAATCGGTTTTTCTTTAGGCAAAAGTACATTAAGTAACCCTGCGGGCTTTAGCGCACCTAATATGCTAAAAGTCGACCAAGTGGGCCTTGATATATCGGTGTTGCCTTTGCTGAGTAAAGAGTTGCGCATTGGCAATGTGACGTTACTTGGGGCTCAGTTTTATATGGAAACCCATGCCGATGGTTCCAGTAACTTAGATGCATTAACAGCATCGCAATCTAGCTCTACAGCCAAAGATGATGCCAATTCAACCGCAACAGATACAGCCACAACCACAGACGGTGAGGCACAACCTTGGACGGTGTCGGTGGCGGGGCTTAATATTGATAATGCCTTGTTAGAGATCAAAGATGACCAAGCCAAGTTGTACACCAAGTTAGAGAAGGTCAATGTGCAAGTGGCGGATTTTGCATTTGATCAATGGACGCCATTGAGCTTTAGTTTTTCTGGGGTGAACAATCAGCAAAACTTTGCCATCACAGGTAAAGCCAGCGCGAAAACCGATGCCAAGTTTACCGATTATCAAGTAAAAGACATCGAACTAAGTGGTCACTTTTCCCAGCCAGATGTAGACCTTACTAGCTTTAAGCTTAACGTAGACACTTTTAAACTGGACTCTTGGGCCAAGGTATCACTGCTGGCTAAAGGGGAGGCCGCGGGCAATGCATTTGATATTACTAGTGCAACCCAAGTCTTGTTAGAGCGAGACTTATCCACCTTTGCCATTAAAGATTTTACTTTGCAAACGCCTTTAACAGGCAAAGATATCGCAATAAAATCGTTTAGCTTAGATGTTTCTTCTTTTAAATTCGCCCAGCCGAGCTCATTTAAAATGGCAGTGGATGGACATGCCGCAGGACTCGATAGTCAATTGACCATGACGGGGAGTGTGTTGCTGGATGAGGCCCTATCTAAGGTGAAGGTGAATCAGCTTAATGCTCAAGGGAAACTGGCAGGAGAGAGCCTACCGCAGAACCCTATCGCGGTTGATCTTAAATCCAACATTGATTTTGATTTAACCACTAACACCTTATCTTTATTATTAAATACATTGTCACTTAACGACTTGCAACTGGATGGCAGTAGCAGTGTCGTATTAAGCGCTATCCCCAAAGTACGTTTTAAATTACACAGCCCAATGATCAACCTTGATCAGTGGACAGGGAATACCGATCCCAACGCCACGGAGTCTTCTTCGGCAAACACAGCTTCATCTTCTGCAAACACGGCGCAAAAGGCCGCTTCGCAAGAGCCAAATTTATCGGTACTAAAAACGCTAGATGTCGCCGGCAGTATCCGCATTGATAAGTTTCAGGCCAGTAATGCTAAATTACAAAATACCTTTGCTGATATCGCCATTAAAGACGGTATCTTTAATTTGCGCACATTAACCGCCAATCTGTATCAAGGCTCTATTAAGGCAAAAGCGCAGCTTAATGGTCAACAAGCCGTGCCTCGCTATGATATTGATGCCAAGGTGAATAATGTCAAAGTAGGGCCTTTGCTGGTGGATGTAGCGGATAATAATACCCTTGAAGGTACAGGGAATATTACCTTGGACTTAACCGGCAAGAGCTTAATTCCCGATGAACTGAAAAAGCATTTAGCGGGCACTGTTGTGGTGAAATTTGCCGATGGTGCCATCAACGGAATTAATGTGGCGCAGATCATTCGCACCAATTACGCCAAGTTTAAGGGGGAGAAAGTACCTGCGGAAACTCAAGCGAAGAAAACCGACTTTAGTGCAATGGATGCCACGGTGAAGCTCAATAAAGGGGTCGCTACGCTATCGAATGTTTCTGTACAGTCGCCATTATTACGAATTAAGGCCAGTGGTGATGCCAATTATCTAAATGAAACCATGGATATTTTGTCAAAAACGTCTGTTGTGGGCTCATTAGAAGGGCAAGGAGGAAAGAGCATTGATGATCTTACCGATGTGACTATCCCACTGCGCATTAAAGGCGCTTGGGCAAGCCCACAATTCAGTTTGGATTTAGCCGCATTACAACAGCAAGAGCTGGAACGAAATAAGAAGAAGCTAGAAGAAAAAGCCAAAAAAGAAGCAGAGCGTGGCCTGAAAAAATTGTTTGGTGATAAAGGTGGTGATGAAGACGTTAAGAAAATGACCGATTCGCTCTTGAAGAAGCTATTTTAATTGAGGTTAGGCATGAAAACATTAGGCTTAATTGGCGGAATGAGTTGGGAGTCTACTCAAACCTATTACCAACTTATAAATGCAGGGGTTAAGCAGCGCTTAGGGGGACTCAACTCGGCGAAACTGGTGTTATACAGTGTGAACTTTGCTGAAATTGAGCAGATGCAAGCCCAAGGTGAGTGGCTACAAGCGGCAAAGGTGTTGTCCCGTGCGGCCTTATCACTGCAAACGGCTGGGGCTGAGGCGATTATGATTTGTACTAATACCATGCATAAAATTGCCCCGGAAATCGAAGCCGTAGTGTCGGTCCCTTTACTGCATATCGCCGATGCCACCGCAATGGAATTGCAGCAACAGCGCATTGAACATGTGGCGCTGTTAGGGACGGCATTTACCATGGAGCAAGACTTTTATAAACAGAGGTTGCTGGATAAAGGTGTGCGAGTGTCTATTCCTAACCAACCGCAACGGGCTGAAATACATCGTATTATTTATGATGAGCTGTGTCAGGGGAAAATATTACCCACCTCCAGAGACACCTTTTTACAGGTTATCGACAGCTTGCAACAGCAAGGGGCGCAAGGGGTGATCTTAGGCTGTACGGAGATAGGATTATTGATAGAGCAAGCACACACGACAGTGCCAATATTTGATACCACTGCCATCCATGCCGCGGCCGCGGTAGACTGGAGTTTACACTAACGCACACAAAACACTTGGCAATAAAGCAAGCGGGTTGATAGGTTAGGGCACCACAAGTCCCCCCTCAACATGTTGACCAAGTGTTTAACCCGCAGTGATAGATGACTACGGGTATTGTACTGGTTACCAATCCACCCCTTTGCGGGCCTTGACCCCCGCTTCAAAGGCGTGTTTCACGTTGCGCACTTCAGATACCGTATCAGCAAGTTCAATAATAGAGCGGTGCGCTCCACGACCGGTAATAATCACCGATTGCTGAGCGGGGCGTTGTTGCAAGGCGTTTAATACCTCGTCTAACTCTATATAGTTGTAGCTCACCATATAGGTTAACTCGTCCAAAAGTACTACATCTAGATTAGGGTCTTGAAGCATTTTTAGGCACTCTTGCCACACGGCTTGCGCGGCTATGGTATCGGCTTGTTTATCTTGTGTATTCCAAGTAAATCCGGTGGACATAACATGAAAGGCAACCCCCAGTTTTTCTAGTAAATTGCGTTCACCATTGTCCCAAGTGCCTTTAATAAACTGCGCTACACCGCATTGCAGACCATGGCCGACCGCGCGAGCAACGGTGCCAAAACCTGAGGTGGTTTTGCCTTTTCCATTACCGGTAATAACCAGTAATAGCCCCTTTTCTTCAGTGGCTTGGGCGACTCTTTCATCGACCTTTTCTTTTATTTTTTGTTGACGCTGTTGATGACGATCCTGTTCTTGAGTCATTACGCTTCCTGTTGTCAAAGTGGCTTATGCTTATGGCAAGTTAGACATAATGATAGCTATAGTTGAGCAAGACAGAAAGAGAGGAATTTAAGTTCATGCCATAAAAAAGCCCCTCCTATAAATAGGAAGGGCGATACAGTGTCCATAAGGTGAGATTATTTGCTCGCTTCAAACCTTGGATAGTCAGTTAAGCCGGCTTCGTCTCCGCCAAATAGCGTCTCTGGGTTATGCTGCGCAAGTGGCGCGCCAGTTTTAATGCGCTCAGGAAGATCAGGGTTGGCAATAAATGGGCGACCAAAGCCAATCATATCAGCCAGTCCTTCTTCAATTGCGTTGGCACCGCTATCGGCTTTATAACGGCCTGCGTAAATTAGGGTGTTTTTAAAGGCCTCGCGTAGCGCCAATTTAAATTCACGCGGCGTATCTGGGGCATCATCCCAATCGACTTCGGCAATGTGCAAATAACCGATATTATGAGAATTGAGCAGTTTTGCCGCTTCAGTATAAGTATGCTCAGGGTTGGCATCTACCGTGCCATTGAGCGTAGTAAGAGGGGCAAGACGTACACCAACGCGCTCTGCACCAATAGCATCAACCAGCGTTGCAACCACTTCATCAAGAAAGCGCAGACGGTTTTGTAAACTGCCACCATATTCATCGGTGCGATTATTAGATTCAGAATCAATAAATTGGTTAATTAGGTAACCATTGGCCGCGTGCAGTTCGATACCATCAAATCCTGCAGCAATAGCATTGAGTGCGGCTTGATGAAACTCGGCCACCACCTCTTTAATTTCGCTTACCGTCATTTCACGGGGTTCAACAACCTCAACAAAACCCGGTTCATCTGTGCCATTATCAATAAATACTTTTACATTTTCAGCTTTAATAGCCGATGAGGATACCGGTTGATGACCATTGATATTATCAGGGTGAGTAACACGACCAACATGCCATAACTGAGCGAACATAACCCCGCCTTTGGCGTGTACCGCATCGGTGACTTTTTTCCAGCCGGCAATTTGTTCAGCACTGTAGATACCGGGAGTCCATGCATACCCTTTGCCCATAGGGGATATTTGCGTACCTTCAGAAACGATTAAGCCTGCTTCTGCACGCTGAGCGTAGTAGGTTGCCATCATATCGTTGGCGACATCACCTGGTTGTGATGCTCTTGAGCGCGTCATTGGTGGCATTACAATACGGTTTTTTAACGTGAGCTTGCCAAGTTGAATTGGTTGAAATAGTGCTGAACTCATGAGGAACCCTTAAAGATATTTGATAACTGGATTTAGACTATCAGCCATAACAAGGTTTAAAAAGTGCAAAACTAACAAAATACTTTTACTTGTTTTGCAACAATCTCAGAAGAAAAGACGATGTGAAATTAGGTCAAGTAACTTTGTATACCATCTAAAAACATTTGTACTGCAATCATAAGTAATAGCATTCCCATCAAGCGTTCCAGTGCTTCCAGCCCTTTTTTCCCCACTATGCGCTCAAATATTTCGGAGAACATTAAAATAACAGCAGAAGCCGCCCAAGCGCCCACTAAAGCAATAGACCAGTCACCCATACGCTCTGGTGCTTGGTGAGCAAGTAAAATTAATGCCGCAATAATAGATGGACCAGCCATTAAAGGAATAGCAAGAGGGACAATAAGAGGCTCTTCACCGGCACCTAAACTTGCACCCAGCCCACCCTCAGGAGGAAAAATCATTTTTAAAGCGATCAAAAATAGGATGATAGCGCCAGAAATAGATACCGCTTCATTGTTCAGTCCTAAAAAGCTTAAAATCTTTTCGCCAGCAAATAAGAATAACAGCATCACAACTAGAGCGATTAATAGTTCCCTAATAATCACAATGCGACGTCGTTTCTTATCAATATGCTTAAGCATGGAAGTAAAAATGGGCAAATTCCCCATAGGATCCATAATTAGAAAAAGCATTACAGCAGCTGAGATAGTATCCATTTAATATCCTGAAAGTGAGGCTGAATAGCAAAAAGAGGCTGATTATGAAACAGTATGTAGCTATCTGTACAGAAAAAAGAAAGACTAAATACCCATAATCTCCATGATAATACACAAAATAGGCGATTATTTAATAAGAATGAGTATTAAGGCAGTTTTTTAGCTTGATGTTGATAACAATGAATCGTCATCGCAGCCCAAGGGCGTTAACCGTGCGCCATGATGGATGGGTAAAAACCAGAGTAACCCGTTTGCATGATGAGTTTGATTCTTTGTTTACCAACCTTGAAGTGGCAAATATGCATAAAAATAGAGCAACCATCGCCCACAAGGATTGTCGTCTAGCAAAACCTATGTTAAAAGTATCCTCAACGTCCCCTTAGTTCAGCTGGATAGAACAAGGACCTCCTAAGTCTTAGACACAGGTTCGAATCCTGTAGGGGACGCCACTTCTATATGTTTGCTTAAAACTCAATGACTTTGATTACACCTGTCTTTTGGGCTGCCTTTACACTTTAGTCCTATTGTAACCATTTTCTGTTGTGCCAAATCTTTATCGCTTACTTTGTGACTGAGAAACTAAATGTTTTCTTTTCTTTATACGGGGGAGGGAGTGGATAAATGAGGATCTGTTAAATCTTAGTGTATGAAAATGTATGATCTTCCAGATTATTGTTACTATAATGAGTAATAACAGGGCAAGGCATACATTTGCGAAGTATTTATTATTGTTCTAAGTCCAGTTTATAAAAACTGGCTTTAGCATAATCGCCTGCGACTATGCCATTATTTTTACATCCAACAGGACCAACATTGCACTGGTTATATACACCTGCTTTAAAATGCAATACAGATTGCGCATAACCCTCATCATAAGTGTTACCAAGGTAGTGGCCTAATGAATTCTAAATTGATATATCTAGCATCAGAATTGCGAGTTGTTGCCGAAGATCTCAGACCGATTAGACCAAAATAGCTCAAACTGAGTCATTACAGCGGCGTTCACCAATATCTATACCCAATAGTAAATATGAGTAATGGGAGAGATCTACTTTCAGAGTTATTTGGTTAACAAGGCCCTATAAATGTAAAACCGCCTTCTTAGAAGGCGGTTAATATTGAAAGTTATTAATTAAAGCAAGCTTTAATCATACTAGGGTTAACCCATGAAGAGCCTATATATTTATTGCTCGTTAAGTACGCTATAAACTTTCCATTTTTAACTAACTTTGGTGGTTGAGTTGAATATTCATTGAAAGGTGAATACGGTGAGAACTTTCCACCATAAGTGCCAAATGAGTTCCATATGCTATTGGGGGAGTATTTTCCGCCGTAAGTACCAAATTCATTTAAGACTGAATCAGAACTAAATTTATTTACGATTGAGCCTAAATGCTGTCCATCTGCTGCTGTTATTGTTGCACCATTAATTGAATAGCATATGTTTAAAATTGAATTATCTGTAGTAATTATTTTTGTGGGAGTAACAGCAGGTTGGAACACTGGTTGAGAAACTACAGGCTTACTTGTAAGTGCTTTAATATAAGCATCTTTATCTGAAGGTCTATAAAACTGGAAGTTATCTTTACCTAATGTTGGGTTGGATATATTTAATGCGATGTCTAGCATGTTGATAGTATTTGAGCTTGAGATAGAGATACTAACACTTGATGTTCTTAAAACTTGATCATTAGAGTCTTTAAATCCCATGTTAGTAGATATTATACACGATGGGCCAGCTTGTAACTGTATAGGTTGGCTTACCGTTCTTACTACTACAGAATCTAACGTATTACCATTTTCATCTTTAGCTTCAAACGTATGGATAATTTCAGCTCCACATTCAACAGGGAAAAGCGGGACATCAGATAATTCATAATAATAATTAGGTAATTTCAATGAATTAGAGAAAAAGTTAAATAATGAACGACCTGTGGATTTGTAATACTCAACTCCGTCACCTTTTGAAGTAACAGTGCCTAATTCACTTAATTCACTAAGAGCCTGTTGTGAGCTATCAAGTAAAGAAAACTTAAAGGTAAGTGAAGAACTTGTTTTGAGTAGGCTACCTCGAACCGTTTCTGAGCTAGTTAAAGATTCTAGGTCAAAACTACTTTTACTATTAGATTGCATGAGTTGATAGGGGGGATTATTTAAGTGAGCAACGTGCTTGACTGATATTGTGATACTTGAGTTTTTATCAGTATCTAAGTCGGCTGTTCCTTGTTTAGAATTTACGTCCGTTGTTTCTTTATTATTTGATATAGTTGTTTGTTTATTATTTGGTATAACTGTTAAGTCTAGAGTTGTTTTAGTTCCATCTGTTAAAGAATCTGAACCATCAGAAGAACCTCCACATCCAACTAGAAAGGTGGAAGCAAGTAATGACAATCCGATTAATTTGAAACTTGTTAATTTGTTCATTTTTTGTCCTTTAGGCAGACATGCCTATATCAATATGTTCATCACGGAATTTTGCATTATCGGCGCTAGTTAACCAGAATAAAAGGTGAAAAAAGATGAACAGTAGTATTATTTTAGTTCCTGCTAACGTTATTTGTGACAAGCAAAAAGCTATTAACATATTTACAAGATTTTTTTTGTTATTGATTATTTCAAATAATTAAGTTAGCTATTGCTCTATGTCTTTCCATGAATGTCGCAGTTATTATCTGAAATCGGGCTAAAACACCTTTATATATAATCATACAATAAGAGTTATCACTGATGAGCTGGGATGAATTAAATACAGAATTTGCAAAGAGATTAGAGACAGAGTCAATACCACTAAAGTTATGGTGTGTGGAGAAAGATCTCAATTATAATTCGACACGACGGCATATTGCGCTTATCGCTAGAAGCTCGTAAAGGCTCAAATAACATTAGTTACTTTGCATTTACTGCTACACCAAAAGCTAAAACCTTAGAGCTATTTGGTCGTAGACCTGATGTGAATGAACCAGCAAGTGATACCAATAAACCCCTGCCATTTCACGTTTACTCAATGCGCCAAGCGATTGAAGAAGAGTTTATTTTGGATGTATTGCAGAATTACACCAGTTATCGAGTCGCTTACCAATTGGCTCACGATAACCCAACCTCAGATCAAGAAGTAGACAGTAAAAAAGCCGCTTCAAAAATGGCGAAGTGGGTTCGTTTACACCCTTACAATATTGCTCAAAAAGTCGAAACCATTGTTGAGCACTTCAACGAAAAAGTGAAGCACTTGCTCGGCGGTGAAGCAAAAGCAATGGTCGTCACCAGTAGCCGTTTAGAAGCGGTGCGCTACAAACTGGCTTTTGAAAAATATGTTCAAGACAAAGGCTATAACAACGTTAATGCAATGGTGGCGTTTTCTGGTGAAGTGAATGATCCCGACTTTCCAGATCAGCCTTTCACTGAAAATAATATGAACCCTAATCTCAAAGGCAGAGATATGCGTAAAGCATTTGATACTGCGGATTATCAAGTAATGTTAGTGGCTAATAAGTTCCAGACAGGATTTGACCAGCCTAAGCTTGTCGCTATGTATGTCGATAAGCCATTAAAAGGTGTTGAGTGCATTCAGACACTATCAAGACTAAACCGAACATGTAAGGGCAAAGACAAGACCTTTGTACTCGACTTTGTGAATGACCCAGAAGAAGTTCTTGAAGAGTTTAAGGTTTACTTCCAAACCGCGGAATTGGCTGGCGTATCGGATCCAAACATCGTTTATGACCTGATGAAAAAGCTAGATAAGGTTGGGGTCTACCAGTGGTTTGAAGTAGAAGCGTTTGTTGATGCGTATAACAACAAACAAGCAAACCAAGCCAAATTAGCCAATCTATGTAAACCTGCCGTTGATCGTTTCACTGTTCGCTATAAAGAAGCCACTCAGGTGCTTCAAACGGCACAAGCCGAACTGTCTAAGGCGAAAATCGAAACCTCTTCACCTAAAGAGCGGGATAAGAAGATCAAGTTTGCAGAAAACAGTGTTAAACACGCCAAAGAAGCACGAGATATTCTGGAAGTGTTTAAAAAGGACTTAATCTCATTCTATCGCTACTATGAATTTACTTCTCAGATCGTTAATTTTGATGACTACGATCTGGAAAAACTCAGCATCTTTGCTAAACATCTTCACCCACTGCTACGTTTAGACTTAGTGGAAGACGATGTAGACCTGTCTGATGTGGTCATGACCCACTATCGACTGCACGAGCAACGTGAAGCAGACTTACAGCTAGGAGTTAAGATTGGTGAAGAGCCTAAACCTTACCTACCAGCAGCAAAAGAAGGCTCTGGTGCCGTACCTAAAGATCCAAAAACTGAATTGCTAAACGAGATCATTGAGAGAATGAACGACTTGTTCATTGAAGATGGTTTATCCGAAAATGATATGCTCAATTACGCCAATACCATTGCAGGAAAAATCTCTGAAAATGACACGGTAATGGATCAGCTGCGTAGCAACACTAAAGAGCAAGCGA
Source organism: Vibrio rarus (assembly GCF_024347075.1). NCBI lineage: Bacteria > Pseudomonadati > Pseudomonadota > Gammaproteobacteria > Vibrionales > Vibrionaceae > Vibrio > Vibrio rarus. Next base: position 1,868,470 of record NZ_AP024900.1, on the reverse strand, counting down.
TGCTGGGTGAGTTCCCTAATTCCATCAATAATGCTGTAATTGAAAGCATGGACGTTCACAACGATATGGCGATGAAACTGCTGTCCAACGAAGCTATAGCCAAAGGCTTCGCTGGGTTAATGTTTGATGTATTGATGAAAGGATTGGGTAAGTCGGCTACTTAATGGGATAACCACTATTTCGTTACTATTTGTCTAAGATAATCATTGAGAGCTGAGCCAGTCGCACAGCTCTTTTTTTTTCAAAAAATACATCTATTTATCGCTATTGTGTGTAGATAACAGATTAACAACTTATTTAAATTGTCATCAAGCCAATGAAAAAGAGGGCGCACATTGTTGGATGCAACAACAGATTAATAGGGTATTTGATCAAGCCGTGCCGTATGTTATTGCGTAAGCTTTAAGTAATAATAGCTAAATTGTATTAATAAGAAGTGCGGCTTATATATAGGTTCTTGTCATAATCTATTTCTGAACTTAAAGTTTTAAGATCTTTTAGACTTTGAGTTTTAAAAGGAGAAAATTAATTAAAGCCTTCATTAGCGATCAAAAAGGAGTAACAGCCATCGAATATGGAATGATGGGTGTTGCTCTTGCTACTACTCTTGCCTTTGTTATGGGGGGATTAAAATACAGGTTTTGTCTCAGCACTAATTTCTTTATACCAGTCTCTTGCTACTGCCATTCAAACTGCATAAAAATCACCCTTTAAATGGTGTTTAATTCACCGCCTTAATTTACAACTTTATTACAGATTTAATCATGTGGATTAATGTCGCAAAAACTTGATTATCAGGGTTAGGTTAAATTTTTAGTTTAGCCAATTACTTTGTGATGTTAGTCACTTAACTTTAACGTATTCACTTTTGTTTTAAATAGCCAGGTTAGCAAATTGTTAAGTTTATGTTTATTTGACCTTACTTGGTGTTTTAGTGTCTCTTGGGTGTGGTGGGCTGAGCTTTTATTCTAAGACTGACTTTTGGGAATTCCCTAACACAATGATTTAACAAGGAACTTAAACATGTTTAAAGCTTTTCTGACTCGTTTTATTAAAGATGAACGCGGTGTGACTGCGATTGAGTATGGTGTTATTGGCGTGGCATTGGCTGTTGGTTTAGGATTTGCGATGTCGGGTACTGGGGGGGATGGTGAGGGCTTTGTTGGAGCACTACAAGCAGCATTTGAAAATATTGCTAGTGAAATGGGTATAGAAGCCCCGGGAGCTGTTGAAAAACCTGAAGTATAAGGGTAAGCATATAATATAAAATGGAGTATTTATTCTTAATATTTTGCTTATTTATCATGTTGAACGATTTAACAAAAAGACAAATTGGAAATATAGTGTTAATTGCAACATTTATAATTACTATTTCAATTTCAGATTTTATGTTAACTAATAAGATATTAGTTTTATTATTAGTGTCGACTTTATCTGTACTATTGTTTTTTGTGAATTTCTGGGCTGGAGGTGATGGTAAATTATTAATTGTTCTTGCTCCTTTGTTCCCTCCATATCAGGTGATTGATTTGATCGTATCAATTCTCCTGTGTGGTGGGCTTTTATCATTGTTTTATTATTTGAAATATAGAGTGTTTTTCAAACATAGAATGGATAGAGGACTACCTTATAGTGTGGCAATTATTATTGGTGCTCACTTATCTCTTTATTTCTCACAAGGGCTAACTATTTATTCATGAACTCTCGTCTGATTTTCATACTGTCCTTTATTTTTGTAGCTTTCGGCCTATTTGCGGTAATGCAAAATGTCAATGCGCGTGCTGAAGCTAATGCTAAGAAGCAAGTACAAGCACAAATAGAAGAAAAGAAAGAAATAAAATATGTATTGTGGCGCACTAAACACGTGATTGAACGTGGTGATGTAGTTACCACTAATCAACTTGAGCGGGTGGTGCTGCCAGAGCATGAAGCCAATACTCTTGGAGTAAATAGTGATGTCGACCTTGGCTTAGTGCAAGATAGTCGTGCCAAGCAAAAAATTCCTACAGGTCAATATGTATTTCCTGAGACTTTTATTGCTCCAGAGCAAGCTGGCTATCTCGATCTTCTTGCCTCTGAAGGGATGATCCTTTACCCATTACCTATCTCTACGATTAACCTAATCAATAATTATATCCGTCCAGGAGATAGAATTGACATCGTTTCTGTCAGTTCACCATTAACTAATCTCGCTGATACTGGTGCTCGTATCACTCAATTTCGCGGCGTAAAAGCTCGCACTATCAAGCGAAATGTAAAGGTATTAGCGTTTGAACAAAAGCCTATTGACCCGAAAGAAGAAACCTCACAGAGCAGTAACTCTTTAAGCCCAAGAGTATCAGCGGCTGGTGATTCTAAAACAACCGTAGTGATAGAAATCGAACCTGAATTTGTATCTCGTCTCTCTTTAGCGCAGCGCACCATGCATCTAGAAATTTATCGCTCACAAACGAGTGGTGAAATTACCCCTGCCAATATGAGCGATGTGATTGAAAACTATCAAGGCATTCGTGAATTACGCGGCGCAGAAACGCAAACCACCAATCCGGAGGTGTACTAATGCTAGTTAGACTATTTCGTTCATTGGCATTAGTGCTGTGTTTTGTCTCCTTACAAGCTCAGGCTTATTTAATCCCGCTTAATGATGCGCGTTCGGTACGCACTAAGCAGCAAATAGGCACGGTATTTATGAGCCAGCCGACCATTGCTGATTATAAAGTCATTAATGAGCGCCAAATAGTGGTGTTTGCCAGTGCGATTGGTAAAACCCGTTTAATGATCTATGACATTGATGGCCGCTTGGTGGTTTCTAGGGTGGTGGAAGTGACGCAACCCCTTAATCAAGTGCGTAGTGAGATTACTAAACGCTATCCAGATTTAGATATTGAAGTGGTTCCTATGGGAGCAAAGATAGCAGTCAATGGTACGGTGTTTACTGAAAAGCAGCGCGATGGTATCTATGCCCTAGTGGCAAGCATGCTAGGTAAAGAACCTGTTGCTCGTTATCCGACCTCTGATGCGCCGTTAGCATTACCGGGCCCTTTTGTAGCCGATCCTCAAACCGAATTTTATCGTAATAATACTTATGATGGGATCATTGAAGGCTTACAAATTAGCTTCCCATTTCAGGTGAATGTGCGTACCACTATTGCCGCTGTCGGCAGTGAGTTTCGTGAAACTATTGGTGTAGATTGGACATCAGGTGGTTCTCCGGGTGTGTTCACTTTCCCTGATATGACCGCCACTGATCTATCGGCTACTATCACCGCTCTTGCCAATGATAATTTGGGTGAAGTGTTAGCAGAGCCTAATCTAACGGTACTTTCTGGCCAAGAAGCATCTTTTTTAGTCGGTGGTGAAATCCCAATGATTACCTCCGATACTAACGGCACCACTATATCGTTTAAAGAATACGGTATTGGTCTAGATATTGCAGCCAAAGTACACAATGAGCAAGAGATTCGTCTGCGCGTACAACCTAGTGTCAGTGTAGTGGACCAAATCTATAAAACCACCACTGCTGAAGTGCCTCAGCTTTCGACCCGTAAAGCCACTACAACCATTGAAATCGCTGATGGACAAACTTTTATGATTGGCGGTTTGATGAACAGCGAAGATATCGAATCTCTACAAAAGATTCCGTTACTAGGTGATATTCCTTTATTTGGTGCGCTGTTTAGCAAAGCTACCACCAATCGTAAAACCACAGAAGTGGTGATTATCGCCACGGTTAATTTGGTTAAACCTACCAAAGCAGAACAATTGACTCTGCCTCGTATCCATAAAACCAATACTTTTTCGCGCTGGATGGGCATGAGTAATGAATTTGATGAACAGCGTCAACAAGATGCTCAATTGATTGAACTGCTTAATCGTGGAGGGTTTGCTCAATGATGAGATTTATTACTAGCGTATTGGCTATTTTATTGATTAGTGGTTGCGCCGATCATGCCTTACAAAATCGAGGCTCAGAGAGTGTGGCTTATCAAGAGCAACATCGATTTGAATTTAGCTTTCACTCTCAAAGTGAACAGTTTGATTTACAGCAAGTGAATTCATTAGTTGAGCAGTTTGATTTGCGTAAAGCGCGTTTTACGGTGCAATACCCGAGTGTCTATGAAAAGCAAGCCAGTGACTTAGTGGGTCACTTAAAAGAGATGAAGATTCGTCCGGATTGGATTACTAACGAAGCTTTAGATAAGGGCGATAGTGTGGTGCTAATCGTATCTCAATGGCAATCAGTGATTGAATATTGCAAGCCAGTAACGATCACTTTAGCAATGCCACAAGCAGGCTGCTCGGTAAAAACGAATCACACCATACAACTTGTTAACCCAGGGGCGAGAGTAAATTAATGGCGAATATGTTTGATCTCTCCGAAGAGCTTTCTCTCGATATTGATAAAAAGAAAAAATCTAGCCCAAAGACAAGTGCACCTAAACAAAGTGGTGGGGCAACGCTGTTTTTTAATGATGCCGAGTGCAAAGAAGCCGTATTAGAAGCCTATAACTTTGAAGGGTTAGAGATACCCACTTGCATTAAAGGTCAACCGAGTAACGGTAAACAACAAGCGCTTGGTGACGTTGTGTTGGTACAGATGACTCAATCGACAAATATTGAGGTTGATGCTCAGCAGATTAATGCCACCTTGCCCAACAATAAAACGGTAATTTTATTAGGACAAACAGACTCTATTCATACACTGCGTCGCTTAGAGAAAATGGGTTTTTATTATTTGCCTTGGCCGGTGGATAAATTAGAGCTGATTGAGTGTTTAAAGCAAACCAGTCGCGATGAACGTAAGCGTTATGAAAGCGGTTATTTTCGGAAGGCAAAACGGGTTGCTGTAGTCGGCACTAAAGGCGGTATAGGCAATTCGGTGATTACTACGGAATTGTGTTGCTTGTTAGCCAAAAAAGGCAGCCGAACCGTGCTGGTGGATCATCATTACTGCCATAGCAATATTGATATTATTTTAAGTAAGAAAGAGCTAGAGCAGGTGGATATCAGCAGTATTACTGTGGAACCTAGTAAATTGGATGAAGAATCTGCCAGCAGTTATTTAAACGAAGTGGAACATAACTTTTTCTATTTGGGCTTTACCGGCGAAGACAAAATTGAGGAGTTAGAAAAATATACGAATACGGTCAGCGATAAGCTTGGCCGTCAGGCAAATTTTATTGTTAGCGATTATTCAGGATCATTGAATTTTCCTGTTAAAGCTGAGTCGTTAGTTGCTGAAAATGATGTATTGCTGTTGGTCACTGAACCCTCGGTTAGTGGGATAAGGGCGACCCAACGCCTATTGGATAAAATAAAAGATGTTGTTATCCCTCAGTTAGTAAGACCGAGGATCATGGTTGTGGTCAATCATCATCGCCCTGAAGGGACGTTTAACTTAAGTGTTGAAGAGGTCGAACGTTTTTTAAAAGTTAAGGTGGATATGGTCATTCCTTTTTTCAAAACGGCGTCTAAACAGCTCATTGATGGAAAAAAATTGCATGCATTAGAAAAATCTAAGCAAGCCCCTTTTACCCAACTGGCTATGGTCATTAATGGTCAAAATCTGAAAAAGAAGACAGGTTTGTTGACTAATTTCTCTTTTAAGCGAGCTAAAAAATGAGCCTAACTAAAGAGTTATACGAGCAGTTTCGCGCACAAATCTTTGAAGTGATTGATGCCGGTGTGGTCAATCAAATGACCCCTCAAGAGCTGAATGGGCAAATAGAGCGCGCCATTGGCAAGTTGTGTGAAAATTATCCTACACCTGTCCCTGCTGTGACACGGGCAGAGCTGAGTAAAAACTTAGTGGATGAACTGGTAGGTTTAGGCCCGTTGCAGCAGTTAATGGAAGATGAGTCCATTTCTGACATCATGGTCAATGGGGTGGACGAAGTTTTTATTGAACGAAATGGTAAAACGCAAAAAGCAGATATTTCGTTTATGAATCACCAGCAACTTATCGAAATTGCTAAGCGCATTGCCAACAATGTTGGGCGACGTGTGGATGAGTCTAGCCCTTTATGTGATGCCCGTTTAGAAGATGGTAGCCGCGTTAACGTGGTGATTCCGCCTATTGCATTAGACGGCGTTGCCATCTCTATTCGTAAGTTTAAAGAGCAAAAACTAGGTTTAAGAGAGTTGGTTGGGTTTGGCGCTATGTCTCCAGCGATGGCGCGAGTATTAATGATTGCAGCCCGCTGTCGCTTAAACATCATCATATCTGGTGGTACAGGCTCGGGCAAAACCACCATGCTCAATGCTTTGTCTCAATATATTGGTAACGATGAGCGAATCTTAACCATTGAAGATGCCGCTGAGCTGAGGATTCAACAGCCTCATGTGGTGCGTTTAGAAACTCGCCCTGCTAGTACCGAAGGGTCAGGCGCTATCACTCAGCGAGACTTGGTGATCAATGCTCTACGTATGCGACCTGAACGAATTATCTTGGGTGAGTGCCGCGGCGCGGAAGCGTTTGAAATGCTACAGGCAATGAACACTGGCCACGATGGGTCAATGTCCACACTGCACGCCAATACCCCTCGTGATGCCATGTCTCGTATTGAGTCTATGGTGATGATGGCCAACCTAGCACTGCCACTAGCGGCTATACGTCGAACCATAGTTTCGGCAGTGAATTTGATTATTCAGGTGAACCGCTTGCGAGATGGTAGCCGTAAAGTGACCAGTATTACGGAAATATATGGTTTAGAAGGCGAGGCACCTGTGATGGAGGAGATTTTTCGCTTTGAGCAAGACACCGATCAGGCGAAGGATAAAATCTCCGGTAATTTTGTGACGTCGGGTTTACCAACTCGATCACAAATTAGTATTCGAGCATCGGAATATGGCTTATCTCGAGAGCTTGAAGCTGCTTTTGAAATGGAAGCTCAAAGCGTATGACTATGTGGTTATTGTTGAGTGCTACATTATTTATTGGCGTGCTGGTTTACATAAAACGTAAGCCCGACCCTAGATATGTTTTTTTGCAGCACAATGCACAAACTACAAACCAACAACGTTATGCGGTGGATATTAAAGGACTCACTAAATCGGGTTTACTTCAAAAAATAACCAATTTATGGGGAGTGATTCAAGCTTCTTTAGGTAAATTTCCCATGCTTAAAATCATGGTATTTATCGGTGTTATTAATGGTGCATCAATATTTGTTAACCAACGCTGGTTGAGTTTTTCTCAACTCGAAGTGAGCTTAGCGGTAACTTTGTTAGGTGTGTTTTTTGGTTTACGTTTTCTCATTGAGAAGCGGCGTAAAGCCTTTGAAAATGACTTCCCTGATGCGCTCAATATTTTAATGAGTGCGGTAACTGCCGGTGAAAGTATTAATGCCGCTTTTGCTTATGTGGCTAAGGTATCGGATAACGACGTAGGTCGTGAGTTTAAAGATATATCAGATCGCATGCGCTTAGGGGAATCTACTCAAGCCATTTTTGACCGTTCTTGTAAGCGATTTCCGTATCCTCCATTTTTATTTTTTGTGATCACTATTCGCGCCAATATGGAGCGTGGTGGTCAATTAAAAAGCGTATTAAGTAAGTTAATCCGTGTGCTAGTGGAAGCGCGAAATTTAGAAAAGAAAAAAATGGCAATGACTTCTGAGGCGCGTATTTCAGCCAAAATAGTCGGGGCAATTCCATTTTGTTTTATGTTGCTACTCAATTGGATTAATCCTAAAGATTTAGAGTTTGTATTGTTTCATCCTGATGGGCGCTGGATTTTATATTATCTATTGATCAGTGAAGGGACAGGTATGTTTATTGTTTGGTGGCTAGTTAAGAGTATTCGATAATGTTAATTATTCTATTTTTTTTATTGGCATCTGGGTTAATTGCACTAGGGATTACCTGTTATCTTAATCACAAAGCCAAACAACATAAAATTAAGGTTTTTTTAGCTGGGAAAAAACAAAGTAATTTCAGTTTTTTTCATGAGCTATTAGGCGGTATGGGAAAAGGAACTCAACGAGACATTAGAGATAAGTTTGAAGATGCAGGTATTTATAATCGTGAGTTGTTGCGTTACTACACACCAATAAAATTTTCATTGTTGGCCCTATCCGTAATATCAATATTATTATTTCTACATGAGCCGAAAGAAATGTTGATGGGCTTTATGGGAGCCATTGTCGTTGTAATTGTAGTCCCCGATATGTACTTAGCTTGGCGTAAAAAAAAGCTTATAGAGAAAAATTCTCGTCAGCTGCCTTACATGATTGACATGATGTCAGTGTGTGTACAAACGGGTATGACTTTAGAAGGAGCGTTTCGTTATCTTGGTGAAGAACTACAAAGCTTTGATAAAGATTTGTGTTACCAAATTCGTAAAACATCGGATGCGGCAGAAGTGAAAGGTATGGAAACAGCATTAAAGGATCTGAGTAAGCGAGTACCAACGCCACAAGTACGAAGTTTTACTTTGACATTAACGCAAAATATTCAGTATGGCACCTCGGTAGCTCCAGTATTATCGGATTTAGCGGAAGATTTTCGCAATGAACAAATATTAGTGATGGAAGAAAAAATAGGTAAATTAGCGGCAAAAATGAGCGCTCCTTTAATTTTATTTATTATGTTCCCTATTATTATTTTAATTTTAGCTCCGGGTATAACTCGTATGATGTCAGGTAATTAATATGCGTAATGTTATATTTGTTTTAGTTTTATTGATAACAGGTTGTGCTAATCAAGTTAGCCAAACAGAGCAGCAGTTAGTATCACAATTAACGGTAAGTAAAAACTATTCCGGCTTGATAGAACTGTATAAATCCAAAGTGGTTGATAATGATAAAGACTGGTTATCACAACAACTATTGGCAGAAGCCTATTTGGCCAATGAAGATGTTGAGTCTGCAGACTTTTATATTCAGCGTGTATTAACCCTTTCGCCGAAACCGACTGCGGATGCACATTTAATCAAAGGCAAAATATTAGCCAAAAACTTCAATTATAAAGAGGCAATAGAGCAATATTCTCACGCTATGGTATTGGGTTTAAATAGCGCGGATCTGTATATGAGCCGAGGTATTGCACTTGCTCAGGCCAAGCATTACGAAACCGCGATTGATAGTTTTAATTTGGCTCGTTTACGTGGTTTTGATGAAGTTTCAGTGAAAAACAATATTGCAATGGTGCATATCTACCAAGGGGACTTTCAATCTGCGGTAGACATTTTATTACCTATTTATGAGCAAGACAGTAGTAATAGCAAGGTGAATGCGAATCTAAAGTTGAGTGTAATGAAGCTTGAAGGTGAAGAGAGTCTTGAAGTGCAAGATGAGTCTGGTGCTGAAGTCTTAGTGCTAAATGATCCAGCAAAAGAATCGGTAGGCTCAGAGCTTACTGTCAACAAAGAGACTCAATTGGTACCCGATATCCTTGATACACAAGTCGAGGTGACTCCTATAAGTGCCGAAGCATTTTTTAAAGCTGATGCGCCGTTAAATGCGCAAAAGAATGAACCTCAGCCGCGAAGTTATCATTTGCAATTAGGCGCTTACGACAACATGCCTGAAGCTCTAGAAAAAAGAAATGCGCTTTTGACGGCGCAATTGCCCATTACCATTCGTCCAGCAGATTTAGGCAGTTCAGGTACTTGGTATCGTCTGTTAACGGGAGATTTTACTTCTTATCGTCAGGCGCAGTTATTTGCTAAGAAAAATAAGCAATTACTGGCTGAGCATGAGTATTTTATACAGGTGATTAAGTAGATGAAATTGACTCGCCGTATTAAACAAAAAGGAGTGGTATCCATTGAGTTTGCGCTGGGAGGATTTGCGCTATTTTTGGCACTATTTGCAGTATTTGAAATGGGACGATTTGCCTATATTGTAAATTTAACCGATGCCACGCTATCAGAAAGTACTCGTAAAATTCGCATCTATGACGGGCAGACATTAAATACGGCGTATAAAGACCGATTAGACCAAGTCTTTGCAAGCGATGACTCCTTTTGGAATCGTTTGGGATTTTTGGATTACCAAGATTTTTCATTTGAAATTGATACCTATACCTCTTTACTGACATTAGAAGATCAATCTCCCGCACAAGGGTGCGAGCGTTGCCCGTTAGTCATGTACCAATTGACTTACCACTACAGTCCAGTTGTATTTGAAACCGTGCTTCCTAGCGCAACTATCTCTCGACGCATTTTAACCATTCAAGAACATGAGGGGTGGGAGGAAGATGAAGAGAGTTAATTATCAAAAAGGCGCTTTTACTGTAGAGCTAGCATTTGGCATGACAATTTTAATCATCATGATGTTCTTTATTGGTGATTTGGCCGCCTTATTATCAGGTAAAACTCAGTCAGGACAGGTGAGTTATGCCATTGCTACAGCGACTAAAGAGCGCACGCGATTTTTTGAAGGGCGACATGCTGTTTCGCAAGCTGATTTTAATCTACTCAACAATATCGCCAGCGATATATTAGACCGTCAAGGATTAGAGAAACAAGACGGTTACGGAGTGACCATTGAAGGCTTTAATGACCACGGTATTCAGTCTTTTACTAAAAACTTTGATGACGGTGCAACATGCCAGCCATCAACCACTATTGAACATTTAGAACATCTGCGCCCAGTAAGAGATGACGGCGTTGAGTTCCCTATTTATCAGGTCACTATTTGTATCAAGATGGAAGGGGCTTCACAGTATTTTCCAGGTATGAGATACGTGACTAGCTCATCCGTTTTACCAGGTCGTTAGCTCAAGGAAGGTGTAGATGAAATATTTAAAAAAACAAAAAGGGGTGGCGATTATTGTCGTCGCGTTAAGCATGGTTGCAATCGGGGGTATGGCGCAACTGGCGATTGAAGGGGGACGAATAATTCAGGAGTCAAATCGCTTGGCGGATGCTTCTGAAGCGGCTACTCTTGCCGTCGCAATAGCTAACCGCTCAAATCAAGCGGATGCAGATAAGATGGCGCGAGATTATCTTGAGCAGTATTTACCTAATGTTGCTATTAATGATGTGAACGTAGTTCGCAAAGAGGGACAAGATGAGATTGATGGCAATACTCTTTATTACGTGCAATACGAAGTAGAAGCTAATGCTACCTTTGATGCCCAAATGAATTTTTTGGGTAATGAAAATACAGCGACTACTGAAGCTCGTTCCGTGAATAATGATGCAATGGCAAGAACTTATATGTTGCCATCTGACTTGGATTTAGTTTTTGTGGCGGATTTTTCTGGCTCAATGAACTACTCTTGGGATAAACAAGGCAAAGGCACTAAACTTGATGTACTGAAAGAACAAGTTGAGATTATTTCAGCTGATCTATTATCAAGTAGTGCAACGAACGCCGGTTATGCTCATCGAATTGGTTTTGTCCCTTATAATCTGCGAACGCAAGAGACGATTGCCGGAACGCGTCGCTGTGTTACTGAACTTGAGTATGCGAGCTATGGTTCGGGTAACAGCAAAGTTCACTATCAAGATATCGATTGGCTATCTTGGGGCACGCAAAGTACTTCAAAGTTATCTTCTTGTAAAAACAATCAGAGAAACTGTCCGTCGGGGTATCAACAGAGTCACGCCAAAGCTATTTCTGATATATTTTTAAAGTCTGCCAATGATTCTGGCATTAAAAGTGGCTATTGGCCTGATCCATCGAGCTATGTAGATTATGCATCGACTGTAGCTAATTGGAACATTAGTAAAACAAGTATTGCATCCCTTCATCCAGACGCAACAAGTAGAGGAACGACTTTGTTCTCGGCGGGAATGTGTGGTGGAGATGAGTCTTTTTATACTATCCCTCTTTCTCTCCAGTCTCCAGAAATAAACAAAATGGAAGCTAATGGCGGCACTGCGGTATATCAAGGCTTAATTCGTGGTGCCCAGATTTTAGCTGAAGGTAAATCAACACTTGAAGATCAAGAACAATTAGAAAAATACAATGAACGATCACAGATGTTACTTATCTTAAGTGATGGTCAAGAAAGTCCATTTACTAAAACATTTTCCAGCCTTGTTGATCACGGATTATGTAGAAATATACGTGAACACTTTAATGGCCATGATAGCCCTCTTTATATCGGTGTTATAGGTATTGATTTTAACGCGTCGGGACAAACAGGCTTTAAGAATTGTGCTGATGAAATTATCGATGTTACCAATAGTCAGGATCTACTGGATAAGATCCAAGAGCTTATTCAAAAAGGTGCCGCCACCAACGGCGTATCTCGTTTATATGATAAAACGTTGTAAGGAGGGACTATGAAATTATTCGTTGCTGTATGGGGTCTCGGTATTTCAGCCTTTAGTGTGCAAGCGGTCGATTTAGCGGTGAATAACCAGATAGATCAATTGTGCTCTACCGAAAATATGGTGATTAAGCATTCAGTTAGTATCGGGCAGGCTTATGCTGTGGCAGGGAACCGGGCACAGCATTATCAAATTCAGCCGTCATTAAATGATGAGCAGAAATCCAAATTAAAAACCACACCTATCTCATTAGAAACGGAGTGTTTTGAGTATTTAAATAGCAATAACCTTTTACAAGTTGACTCAAATGGGGTGGTTGCTCGAGTCTATTTTAACTTTGATCAAAGTGATTTAACCGATACGTCAAAGCTTACTTTAACTGCGCTAGCTCAGCATTTAAAAGACCTTAATGAGGTGCCTAAGTTAGATGTGATTGGTCATACTGATAATATAGGCAGCGATGAGTACAACAAAAAACTAGCAGCGCATCGTGCAAAAACCAGTAAAGTGTATTTGGTTGAGAATCATATTACCAAAGAGATACTGTCTACCCACTCGGCCAGTTTTTCTCACCCCATACAAGATAATGCCACTGAGCAGGGACGAGCTGCTAACCGCAGAGTTGAGATAAAGATCTCCGATCCATCTTAATCATTTTTATGATTCTATTTTAGATAATCTAAAACTATTGAGCCGATAGACTGAGTAAGTTCTATCGGCTTATTTCTTCAATACTGAAAAATTATGACTCTATCAAGAAAAAATAATCCACCGGTAGTTAGCTCTCTCATATTGTTAGTGATTGCAATATTTAGTTTTAATTTGTACCTGCTACCAGATAAGCCGGTTTTGCTTTACGATACCAAACGCTTGTTTGTATGTGCCTTAGTTATAGGTGTTTGCTTAAGTCTCATTTTTTGGGCTGAGTTAAGGATTCGTTTAGTTCAAAGGTATATGAGTGCAAGTATTGGGGTTAGGACTTTAGTTGCTACGTTCTTTGTGTTAGCACTTATCGCTGATTTATTTGGACTTTACCCAAATAAGGGCGTCGTACATTACTTTTATTTTATTGGGTTGTTATTTTTTACTCTTTGTTTTTCTTTAGAGCGCCCATCCTTAAAGAGCTTTAAGCTGTTTGGCTTAATTATATTATGTGGTTTTTTCTCTGTTTTTATCGGTTACTCTGTAGCCACATTCTGGGGTGATGGTGCCACAATCCGAACTATTTTAAGTTATGCTAATCCACGGTTTTTGAATCAAGTACAAGTTTGGCTCGTCATTCCTAGCCTCTATATGGTGCTGGTTTCAAAGAGTAGGATTAGCTATCTGTTTCCAGTGTTAAATTTTGCAGTTATGTTTGCATTAGATGCGCGAGGTTTAGCTGTAGCTTCTATAGGCGGGATTATTTTATGGGCTCTTATTGATAGAAAAAACCGTCATGAGATCATAAAAATAGCCTTATTTACTCTTACCATTGGCTTATTGATATCAGTAATATTTTTGTCCCCTTTGCCTACCTATATCATGCATGGAGAGGGGTCTCGCTCATTACTTGATTTAAGGGATAATACAGCAAATAGATGGTCTCTGTGGTATTACGGAATTGAAATGTCGAGGTTTTTTGGCTTGGGTGGCGATGGTTATGTGTGCACATCAACCCAAGAGATCAGGCCCCATAACTCGGTAATATATGTATTACTAAATTGGGGAGTAATTCCGGCGCTTTGTTATATGGCTCTTGGGCTGATTTTATTCAAACAAGTCATACAAGAAAAACGTTATCGCTATCGTGTTATTGGTTTAAGTTTATTAACAGGATTGGCATATAGCTTAGTTTCCAGTGTTTTAGATTCTCCTTTGAGCTTGTTGTTAGCCTGCCTATTTACGGGTTGGTTTTGTGGTAGAACGCCCTTAGTTAAGCCAGTGGATTATCCGCGTTGGGTGACAGGGTTATTAATCATTGCTTCTCTATTGTCGGTGTTGTCTGTTATCTATAAAGCATCACAGCGTATTAAAAATGATTTTTACATACATAATGAAGAAAGTGTATTGCGACCACAGTTTTGGCTGGGGAATAATTGCCCGCACCATGATTAAGCAAGGGTCTATTAACTACTGCTGTATTAACAACCAATAACACGCCCATCACGCATATATTTTGCGACACGTTTCAAATATCTGATTTGTGTAACATTATTCGAATGGAATTATTACATTTTCTATGTATAAATGGCGCTTAAAGAGTATAGTTGCATATGGGGTGGGTTTATTCATCTCTGTTCTCTATAGATAGCCAAATACAAGCCAGAAATGTTCGATAGTGAACTTCTGGTACTAAAAATTATTACTTATTCTAGTTCATTATATGGGCGTGATAATTGGGTTTTAAATAAACAATGATTGAAGCAATTGAAGCATTCATATTAGCTGCAGAGAATAATTCCTTTAGTCTTGCTGCAAAAAAGTTAGGAAAAAGCCAGTCGGCGGTGAGTCAACTTATCCATAATCTTGAGATAGATTTAGACTATGAGTTATTTGCTCGAAAAGGGCGCTTTATTTCGCTGAACGATAATGGGCAGGCTTTGCTCAAGCAAGCTCGCTTGGTTAAAGCGCAATATAGCCGTTTTGTGACTCATGCTGAGCAATTAAAAACAAATCAGAAACAGCGTATTTATATTGGTATTGATCCACTGTTGTGTCCAAAGAATACCACTCGTTTGATTCAGCAGTTTGAGGTGACGTTCTCTTCTGTAGAAGTGCATCTTACATATCGAGATAGTCGATCTCTGAATGCGTTACTGTTATCAAGAGAGTTAGATATTGTGATTGGCAGTGATGATGCGTTTTTACCCTCATCAGAGTTTCATACTGAGCATGTGGGCGTTGTGGAAAATGTGTGGATTGCTGAAGAAGGGGCATTGGCACGTATTAACTCCGCAGAGCAACTGTTTGAATTGAGCTCTTATCGCTATTTGATCCCCCCTCAATTTGAAACTGAGTCGTTAAAAGCCATCACAGATATTGCTTCAGTATGGCGCATAGATGACATACATACCTTGTTTAAAATGTGTGAGTCAGGGTCAAACATTGCCTGCATACCGCAAAATGCATTGGCCATTTTGTCGCAATATGACAATTTGCGAGTCATCAATTCTCGTTTGTTGCCGAAAGTGAAAAAGGGCATTGCTTTGAGTTGGTGTCTTGATACGCGAACGGCCCCTTTCTGTCACTGGCTTAGCCAGTCCATTCAAAGAAAAGTGGTGGGCAGTGTGGTGTCTCGTTGCTTAGAGAGTGCCTAGTAAAGGGACATACCCGTAGTCAGTTTAATTAAAACTCACTAACAAAGCCCAGATGTCTCTGGGCTTTGTTGATCTTGAATACTAGCATCTGAATATTAGCAAGTGTTACGCCGTAGAAACTTTGCTGGTGGTTCAGAAGTTTGATGTGCTTCAAATCGTTGTGAGTCAATTACTTAAAAATATCGATATTGCTTATATCTTGTTCGCTTGTACTGTGATGCACTTGATTGCTTGTGATACTATTTGAATACTTTTTCATGGATGAACGGGCCAATGCTGCAGGTTAAAGAATTATCCGCAATTAGAGATGAACGAATTCTATTTGAGAAGCTCTCCTTTACTGTAGGGGCGGGGGATCTGGTGCAAATAGAAGGGCGTAATGGTACGGGTAAGACCACCTTATTACGCATAATTGCTGGGTTAGGGGATAAAGAAAGTGGTGATGTGCAATGGAAGCATCATTCTATTTTCTCTGATCGAGACAGTTTTCATCAAGACCTGCTATTTCTTGGCCATCAAACGGGCATTAAACGCGATCTAAGTGCGTTTGAAAACCTCTCTTTCTATCTGCAAATCAGTGACCAGTCATATACTCAAGAGCAAGTGTGGCAAGCGTTAACTAAAGTGGGTTTAGCCGGTCGGGAAGATATTCCCGTGGCACAATTATCTGCAGGGCAACAACGTCGCGTAGCACTGGCGAGGCTTTGGTTAAGTAAGCACCCACTATGGATTCTTGATGAGCCACTGACTGCTATAGATAAGCAGGGGGTTAAGGTACTCGAACAGTTATTCCTACAGCATATTGAGCACGGCGGTATGGTGCTTCTGACCACCCACCAAGATTTGTTTACCGATAACAGTCAGCTACGAAAAATAAGGCTAGGCCAATAATGTTAATGCATATGTGGTCCATCATTCGTCGTGAACTGTTGATCGCCTTTAGGCGACGAGCGGATATTTTTAACCCTCTGTGGTTTTTCATCATAGTCATTACTCTATTCCCATTAGGCATTGGCCCTGAGCCTAAGCTATTGATGCGCATAGCTCCTGGCATTGTGTGGGTGGCGGCATTGCTGGCGGCGTTACTCTCTCTTGAACGCTTATTTCGCGATGACTATCAAGATGGAGCACTGGAACAACTGATGCTCATGCCGTTGCCGTTGCCACTAGTGGTTATAGCCAAAGTGATTGCCCATTGGATATTGACCGGCCTGCCTCTTATCTTAATTAGCCCTTTACTTGCGGTACTGCTGAGCTTGGATTGGCAGTCGTGGATTGCGGTATTGATGACGTTATTACTTGGTACACCGACTTTAAGCTTTCTCGGTGCCATTGGGGTAGCGCTGACTGTGGGGCTGCAAAAAGGCGGTGTTTTACTTAGCTTATTGATCTTACCGCTCTATATTCCAGTACTTATTTTTGCCACGTCCGCTATTGATGCTGCGGGCCTTGGCGTGGCTTATAACGGTCAGCTCGCGGTGTTAGCCGCCATTTTGCTGGGTTCGATAACATTAACTCCCTTCGCAACGAGTGCAGCGTTGCGAGTATCGGTCAATTAAATTTAATTTTTCTGAGAGTAAAAACTATGTGGAAGTGGCTCCATCCTTACGCAAAACCTGAAGCAACGTATAACTTGTGTGGAAAACTGCAACCTTGGTTTGTGGGCTTTGCTGTCTGCTGCCTTGCGATAGGCACAGTATGGGGGCTTGCGTTTGCCCCGAGTGATTATCAACAAGGTGACAGCTTCCGCATTATTTATATTCATGTGCCGTCTGCTATATGGTCCATGGGCGCTTATATGTCCATGGCTATTGCCGCATTTATCGGCCTAGTTTGGCAGTTGCGCTTGGCCAGTATTGCCGCGTTAGCCATGGCACCTGTAGGGGCGATATTTACCTTTATTGCTCTGTTAACCGGGGCTATTTGGGGTAAACCTATGTGGGGCACTTGGTGGGTTTGGGATGCACGCTTAACCTCTGAATTGGTATTGCTGTTTCTTTATCTCGGTGTTATCGGTTTATATCATGCCTTTGATGACCAAAAAACAGCGGCTAAAGCGGCCGGTATTTTGGCTGTGGTTGGCGTTATTAATTTACCGATTATCCATTTCTCAGTGGAGTGGTGGAACACCCTTCATCAAGGCGCCACCATTACTCAGTTTGCTAAACCGTCTATTTCCAACGATATGTTGTGGCCGTTATTACTGAACATCTTTGGCTTTGCTTTCTTTTTAGGCGCCGTCACGCTCATTCGTTTTAGAACCGCAATTTTGCAAAAAGAGGGTCATCGACCTTGGGTGCAACAATTGGCTAAACGTACTTTTATTAATAGGTAACGTATGCATTTTGATTCCTTTTCTGATTTTTTGTTAATGGGAGGCTATGCCTTCTATGTATGGGCGGCCTTTATCATTACTTTTGGCGCTTTGGGTTTAATTTTTTTCGTTAGTTGCCTTGAAAACAAAGCAGCTTTAAAAGAAGTGAATAATAAAATGGCGCGTCAAGCACGTATTGATGCGGCTAAAAATATGGAGAACACGCTATGAATCCTAGACGTAAAAAGAGGATGGGCTTAATTGTCGCTCTGTTGGTGGGTTTGGGGGCAACCGTTGGTTTGATGCTGTACGCCTTGAATCAAAACATGGATCTATTTTATACACCTACAGAAATTGTTAATGGCAAGGCGAATGGCGAAAAGCCGGAAATTGGCCAGCGATTGCGCATTGGCGGCATGGTGGTTGCTGGTACGGTTTCTCGTGATTCAGAGTCTCTACAAGTGTCGTTTGATGTGGCCGATGTAGGCCCTGCGGTTACCGTTACCTATGATGGCATTTTGCCGGATCTGTTTCGTGAAGGACAAGGGATTGTGGCGCAAGGTGTGTTAACAGACAGTCACACTGTGGCGGCCTTTGAAGTACTGGCTAAACACGATGAAGAATATATGCCACCGGAAATTGCCGAAGCGATGGAAGTGGTTCACGAGCCTCTTGAATATACTCAAGAACAAAAACAAGGAAGTGGTCAATGATTGCTGAGTTAGGCCATTTTGCCCTTATCGTTTCGCTGGCGATGGCGGTATTGTTAAGTGTGCTCCCTTTGTGGGGGGCGGCTAAAAACAACGCCTTATTAATGAACACCTCTAGACCATTGTCTTGGGGCATGTTTATCCTGCTAGCGATATCGTTTTACATTTTGTGTTGGTCTTTTTATCACAACGATTTTACGCTGCAATACGTTGCTAACAACTCTAACAGTAATTTACCTTGGTACTATCGCATTACTGCGGTGTGGGGGGCGCACGAAGGCTCCCTTTTATTATGGGTATTGATTCAGGCAGCTTGGACTGTTGCGGTGGCGACCTTTAGTAAAGGCATGCCTCAAGAGTCTGTGGCGAGAGTGCTGGCGGTCATGGGCCTCATTATGGTCGGGTTTTTGCTGTTTATTATTGTGACATCCAATCCCTTTGATCGAACCTTGCCCTATTTCCCTGTCGATGGTCGTGATTTAAATCCATTACTGCAAGACCCCGGACTCATCATACATCCTCCTATGTTGTATATGGGGTATGTGGGCTTCTCGGTGGCGTTTTCTTTTGCTATTGCCTCCTTAATGACCGGGCGTCTAGATACCGCATGGGCACGTTGGTCTCGTCCTTGGACCATTGCCGCTTGGTCATTCCTAACCGTCGGTATTTCTCTTGGTTCATGGTGGGCTTATTATGAATTGGGCTGGGGCGGTTGGTGGTTCTGGGATCCCGTGGAAAATGCCTCCTTTATGCCTTGGCTTGCGGGCACCGCGTTAATGCACTCATTAGCTGTAACAGAAAAACGCGGCACCTTTAAGGCTTGGACCGTATTGTTAGCGATTTCGGCGTTCTCTTTGAGTTTGCTAGGCACCTTCTTAGTGCGTTCTGGCATTTTAGTGTCGGTACACTCTTTTGCCTCTGATCCAGCGCGAGGCATGTTTATTCTCGCCTTCCTCGTCTTTATCATTGGCGGTTCATTACTGCTGTTTGCATTGAAGGGATCATCGGTACGTGTGCGGGGTAATTTTGATTTAATTTCCCGTGAAAACGCCTTACTTTCTAATAATGTGTTGCTCATTGCTGCTTTAGTGGTGGTGTTAGTCGGCACTTTATTACCCCTTATTCATAAACAAATCGGTTTAGGTTCGGTGTCCATTGGTGCGCCGTTCTTTAATACTTTATTTACTTGGTTAATGGTGCCGTTCGCCTTCCTATTGGGCATTGGTCCTTTGATGCGCTGGAAGCGCGATACCCTAGCTAAGCTGAAAAAACCATTGTTAATCAGTGGCGTCGCGTCGCTATTGTTAGGTGCCGGCTTCGTATTCCTGCTTGCAGAGCGCTTTACTGGTCTAGCTTATCTTGGTTGGGTGATGGCGCTGTGGATTATCTGTTTGCATGGTTATGAACTACACCAAAGAGCCACGCACCGTCATAGCTTTGCTATCGGCATTACGCGCCTACCAAGAAGCCACTGGGCGATGATGTTTGCTCATATTGGTTTGGCGGTATCAGTGATCGGCATTGCTATGGTGCAAAACTACAGTATTGAACGTGATGTGCGTTTAGCACCAGGTGAAAGCTTCAAAATTGAAGGTTATAACTTCTACTTTGACCAACTCAGAGACAATGATGGCCCGAACTATGATGGCTACATTGCAGATTTTGATGTCACTAAAGATGGCAAGCACATCAATACCTTACATGCAGAAAAACGCTTCTATACCACGGCACGTAGTATGATGACTGAAGCCGCCATTGATGCTGGGGTGACGCGAGATCTCTATATCGCTCTAGGTGAAAAACTTGATGATGATATTTCTTGGGCAGTACGAATTTACTATAAACCTTTTGTACGCTGGATTTGGGCAGGCAGCTTATTGATGGCGCTGGGTGGCGCAATTGCCATTAGTGACCGTCGTTACCGTTTTCGCAATAAAGCCGCGAAAAAGGAGTCGTAATGAATAGAAAAGTATTATTTGTCCCTCTGGTGGTGTTTTTGCTGTTGGCGGCGGTATTTGCCACTCAGCTCAACAAAAATGCTGGCGGTGACGATCCCACAAAGTTGGAGTCGGTGTTAATTGGCAAAAAAGTGCCACTATTTACGCTTGAGGATTTAGAAACCCCAGGCTTGCAGCACGACCAAGCTATTTTTACAGGCCAACCATTGCTGCTTAATGTCTGGGCAACATGGTGCCCAACCTGTTATGCGGAGCATCAATACTTAAATGAACTCTCCGCACAAGGGGTGAAAATCATCGGTTTGAATTATAAAGATGACCGAGCCAAAGCCATTAAGTGGTTGCAAGAACTGGGCAATCCTTATGTGGTGAGTTTGTTTGATGGTAAAGGAATGTTAGGACTTGATCTTGGCGTGTACGGCGCTCCAGAAACCTTTTTAATTGATGCGCAAGGTGTGATTCGTTATCGCCATGTCGGTGACGTTAACGGACAAAACTGGAGTGAAAAGCTAGGTCCTATGTACCAGAAGATGTTGGATGAGGTGAAATCATGAAAAAGTGGTTAATAGCCGGTTTCGTTTCCATCATGGTGAGCGTATCAGCTTATGCTGTAATAGAAGTGCATGAGTTTGATACCCCGCAGCAAGAGCAGCAGTTTCATGAGTTAAATCAAACCCTGCGTTGCCCTAAGTGCCAAAACAATACTATTGGTGATTCCAATGCAGAACTGGCTTTGGATCTTCGACAAAAAGTCTATGAAATGACCAAGGAAGGGCAATCAAAGCAAGATATCATTGATTATATGGTGGCTCGTTATGGCAACTTTGTCACCTACAATCCTCCCTTTACTCTCGCAACGGCCATTTTATGGCTTGGCCCTTTGTGTGTAGTAGTGATTGGTTTCACTTTTATCCTTACCCGAAGTCGACGTAAACCTGCAAAGGTATCTAACACCAAGACCTTGAGTGATGAAGAACAGCAACGCCTTGATGCCTTGCTTAAAAACGACGATGGAGACAACAAATAATGACGTTGTTTTGGATAGCTACCTTCATTATTGTGCTGTTTTCCGCAGCGTTAATAGTGATACCACTAATAAGAAAACAAGCGGTGAATGATGCCGAGCGCCGTGATGAGTTAAACAAAGCCATCTTCAAAGAGCGAGTGGCGGAGTTAGCGGTGGAAGATGATGAAGGCATAGTGGTGGATAAAGACGAGCTGATCGTCGATCTGAAACAAGCCTTGTTGGATGATATTCCGCAAAATCAACAATTGGCTTCTACCACACTGGCTTCTCCACTATTGGTGGCCATAGTGTCAGCGGTGTTGTTGCTTGGAGTATCCTACGGCTTTTATGCTAAATTTGGTGCTATAGAGAAAGTACAGCATTGGCAAGAAGTCAGTGCTAACTTACCGGCGCTGAGCCAAAAACTAATGGGAGCCAATGGTGAGTCATTAACGGATGATGAAATGGATGACCTGACCTTAGCCCTGAGAACTAGCCTGCATAAAAACAGCGATGATGCTACGGGTTGGCTATTATTAGGACGCATAGGTTTGGCCAATCGTGATATCCCAACAGCCATTGGCGCCATGAAGCGTGCTAGACAGTTAGAGCCAGATAATGCCGATGTGCAGTTGGGCTTAGCACAAGCCATGACCCTATCAAATGATGAAGTGGATCATTTAGAAGCGGAACGCTTATTGCACGATTTACTGCGTAAGGACTATGTGGATCTAAGAGTGTTCTCACTATTGGCATTTAGTGCTTTTGAAAAATCGGACTACGCAGGAGCCATTCGTTATTGGCGCACCATGCAGCAGTTAATTGGCCCTGAAGATGGTCGCTATGAAATGCTTGAACGTAGCATTAATAGTGCTAGAGATAAGTTAGTGGGGACTTCGCAACCTATGGCTGAAGGTGTCGTGCGGATTGATATCTCCCTTGATAGCCGTGTCACGCTTCCTGCACAAGGCGTGTTGATAGTGTCTGTACATGGAGCCGATGGCTCTGCAATGCCCATTGCTGCTGCTCGTTATGATCTAGGGGCTTTTCCTCGTATGATCATGATGGATGATGGCAACAGTATGCTAGAAGGCAATAAATTGTCTAATTTAGAACAGTTTATTGTACGGGCTCGCATTGATACTGATGGAAATGTCGCCACTAAAGGCGGTGATTGGTATGGTGAAAGTGCGATTACGGCTAAGGGAGACGATGTAACTTTAGTTATAGATAGTCAATACTAGACGAATCAGGTGTAGTGGCGTAGCCTCTACACCCTGATTGATTGTCGAAGAATAAGGGGATGGACTTCCTGTATGTATAGAATATGGTTACTACTTGTCACATTAATGGCTGGCTGTGCTTCTCATCCACAGCAACAGAGTGCCAGTAGCGCCCCTTCGACAGCGAATGATCCTTTTGCCAGCTTTAACCGCGTCATGTGGGATTTTAACTCAGAAATCCTCGACCCTTATTTAGTGCGTCCCGTTTCGCTCACCTATACCGGCTATACGCCCCGTTTTATCCGTACCGGTATCAGCAATTTTCTGGCCAACCTAGATGAGCCAGCCAGTGTGATAAACAATGCTTTGATGGGTAACGGCTCACTGGCCTTAGTTCACTTAAATCGCTTTTGGATAAATACCACCTTTGGTGTGGCAGGTTTATATGATGCGGCCGCTCAAGGGGGCATAGCTAAGCAAGATGATCGTGCCTTTAGTGACGTATTAGGTAAATGGGGTGTGGGCAACGGTTGGTACTTTATGTTTCCCGCTTATGGTCCGTGGACTTTGCGTGAAGCAGGGGACTTTGCTGATGACCTTTATCCGCCGTTATCCTATCTTAACGTTTGGGCGAGCTTAGGGAAGTGGTTCTTTGAAGGCATGGAAACCCGCTCTGCATTAGTGGCTCAAGAAAGCGCGATTAAAAACTCCCCAGATCCTTACGTGTTAACTCGTGACGTGTTTTTACAACGTAGGGACTACAAAGCACAAATTACCGATAACGAAGCGGTGGACGAAGAGCAAGAAGATTATCTGGATGACTATCTGGACGATGATTTTTAACGGTTTATCGTATTTGGTATTGTGTTATTGACATCAATGGCATTGAGCTTGGTTTTTTACCAGCCAGTGCCATTTTTCATATTGATTAGGTTTGTTATGCATCTTGAAAAATTTTCTGATATCTACCGGCGTGCTTCTCAGCGAAAAGGAGGCGACGGGCAACTTGAGTTATTACTCTCACCGCCTTTTACTGCCACTGAGATCAGCCAGATCCCAGATGATCGCTGGTTATCCATCTTCAGTTTGAAAGTGTTTCAATCTGGCATGTCTTGGAAAGTGGTGAGCAACAAGTGGCCCAACTTTGAACAGCACTTTTTTGCGTTTAAGCCTGAGTTATTACTGATGCTCTCGGACGAGCAGTGGGAGATGAAAGCCGCCGATCCAAAGATTATTCGTCACTTTGCCAAGGTAATGACCATTAAGAAAAATGCTGAAATGATCATGAATGCCAGATTAGAGCATGGCTCTTTTGGCAACATGATCGCTCATTGGCCTGCCGATAATATCACTGGGCTATGGGACTATTTAAAAAAGAATGGCAGTCGATTGGGTGGCAATACCGGGCCTTATGCCTTGCGACAAATGGGCGTCGATACCTTTATCTTATCGGGCGATGTGGAAGGTTACCTGCGCAGTTACCATATTATTGATGGTGGACGCGACACTAAAAAATCTCGCACGGCGACGAACAAGGCGTTTTGCCATTGGCAGGCAGAGTCGGGGCGCAGTTTCAATGAAATTAGCCAGATTATTGCGTTCAGTTGTGGGGATAATTGGTTATAGGACGCTAGGGTTTGCGTTCTAGGCACTGGAGTTAAGAGCTTGCAACTGTAAAAAAAGGTGTTGAACGTTGCCGTTCAACACCTTTTTTAATTTTCCTGAGTTCTAAATTAAACTAGAAGCTTTGACTGTACTGTAGGCCAACTAGGATAGCGTCTGCACGTGTGGTTGCAGAAATATTGTGGCTTCCAATTACTTGTCCGCTAGCAGGGTCAACGAGTGGTGCTGACTCAGTTACTGATTGATCTGCACCGATTAGGTAAGTAATACCAAAATCAAGTGTTGAATCTGCTGTGAAGTGGTAGCTAGCACCTGCAGATAACCAGTTACGGTCTGAATCAGGCACAGATATAGAAGTTAGGTCGTTTTGAGCACTAGTATCGTGCATGTAACCGGTACGCAATTCAACTTTGTCAGTGACATACCAAGTACCACCGATAGCAAAGTGCCATCCATCCTGCCATTGGTATTGCTTATTATATTCACCTTGGACATAACCAGCATTTAGGTTATGGAAGTCAATTTCATCAAATGCACCCCAACCGATCCACTGCACTGAGTAGTGCACGGCAAAGTCAGTGTTATTGATGTGGTGATAACCTGAGAACTCAGCCATATCTGGTAGAGGTAGATCAATTTCTTGGCCACGATCATCTTTAACAGTGATGTCTGGTGTGTAGCGGTAAGACAAGCCCCAACGGTTATTTTGGTCAAGTTCAAATACGGTACCAAGGTTGAAGCCAACAGCCCAACCATCGGCGTCTTCTACGTCAACCGTTTGTATTGGAAGTTGAAATTCGTTGCCGCCGCGACGGAAAGTGCCTTGACCATAAATAACATCAAGACCAGCACCAAAGCTCCATTGCTCAGTTAGGCGATAAGATCCGGAAAGGCCAAAGTTAAAGCTCTTAATGTCAGTCTCGCCGCCATAGAGAGAGTTAGAGTAATCTTGGCTTCCAGAGAAGTCAGTGCTTGTTCCAAAATTTGAATAAGCGTTTACACCAACAGCAAATCTATCGTTGATTGGCACGATCAAATGAATGTTTGGTGCAACAGCTGTGCCACCTACATCGTCGTAGTCTTGATAATCATTAGTAGCAATAGTATTACCACCAACCACCGTTGAACCACTGCCATTTTTAACTGAAATATCAGTAATAATAGTTTCGAAACCAAGAGATAAAGAAGTTTTATCAAAAAGAGCCATTGTCGCTGGGTTACGAGCCATAGAAGAGGCGTTATCTGCGATTACCGCGTCACCTGCAAATGCACGGCCAATGCCTGTCGCTGATTGTGCATTAAGTTGGAATCCGGCAGCGTGTACCTGAGAAGTCGTAGCTAACACTGCAACTGCAAGTAGAGAGCGTTTAAGAATACGCGTCTTTTTCATGAATTATTTCCTTATGTTTTACGCTAAAGTCCTAGCGTATCAACGGGTCTTGAATTTCAAAGTCGGCTGATACTAGAGCTAAATATAGTTTTAACAACTCAGACCACTAGCAAAAAATACAAAAATGTTCATTTTTGAGAGAAAAATACCAATAATGGTGCAATTTAGAGGGGGACTTAGAGTTATTGCTCTAAGTCAATCATTGCTGAAATAAATGGATAGAAAGTGATAACCCCTTCTCATTTATATAATAGAAGGGGTTGAACTTTAGCCGGTTTTACATTATTGGACCGGTTTGATTATTTTCGTTAACCTTTGCGCAATCTTGCTAATATCTTCATCTTCGCTGCCAACTAAAATCATCGAGGCTTGGCCAATAGGGGTTACAGTTCCAGACATCTTTTGTTCATTAAAGTTCAATGAATGATCGGAACTGACATTGGTAATAAACAAGGTGACGCGGTCTTTTTCCCCTTGGAAAACCATGTGTAAAGCGTTGCTATCACCAAATCCACAGTGATTTAAATAGTAGACATGGTAGGGAAAGCTCTCACTAAACTGGTAAGAAAAAGGAGTTAGCTTAGTATTGATCTGGCTCGATTTAACTTGCTCATCCAAGGTCGAGGTGAAGGGTTGTTCTGCAATCACATGTTGTATGGCAGTATCGGCCAAACTGGCGTGTGCACTTGGTACTAAGCTAGGGGATAGGTTGAAGCTACCCACTAAGATCCCAATAGCAAATGCCACTGAGGCGGCAATCGCAAAACTGCGTTTGTACAAGCTAGGTGGATTGGCTTCTTTTTTGCTACTTTGATTAAATAAAATTTTATCCGCTAGGTTATCGGGCACCTCAACGCGCATTGCTTGTTCGATTCGGGCGTCAAGGTTCAACACATCGTCGGCAAATTTGGCATGGTGATCGCCTTTTGCAATCGCCTGCAATAGTGCTTCGTCTCGTGCCTTTGGGTCTGACATAATGCGGCGGCGAAATTCTAAATCATCCATTTTGTCTCCCTGTATTTGAAGTCGATGAATCGAGTTGCTCTTTGAGTTGGTTTCTTGCTCTAAACAGTCGGGTCATCACCGTATTTTTGTTTAAATCGAGTATCTGGCTAATTTCTTCACCACTGAAACCGGCGACAACTTGCAAAAATAGAGGTTCACGATAGTCGATATCTAAACGCATTATTTGTGCTTGTAACCACTCACTTTGGTGGAAACCATCATCGTTGGCATAGCCTTCGTTGCCGGGTTCATCAATATCAACCAGCTCCAATTGCTTTCGCTCAAAGCGACGTGCATTTTCTCGTCTTAAAATGGTGATTAACCATGACTTAGCGGCTTTATCATCTTGCAGAGAATCTAATGCCTTCCAAGCGCGTAAACAGGTTTCTTGTACCAGATCTTCTGCAATAGAGCGGTCTTTACACAGCCAATATGCGTAACGAAAAAGGTCGCGGTGATAAGCACGAACCAGTGCTTCATATTTTCTTTGTTTATCCATAATAGAGTTGACCTGAGAGGTCGAACTTTTATTTCCAGATTTCGCTTTTTTTTCGAAAATCCGCAGTATCGACACATGCCCTCCTTAGTGAAACGATCATTCGAGGCGTGGGTGCATTGTTACTATATTAATTAGTAATGTAAAGCCTGTTGCATATCAAGGGTCACGGAGACCTTTTGATAATAGGTCTTTGTCCCTTTAGCGGGCACAATTTGCTGTTATAGATCGACTTTGCTTACTTTCCGTTTTGATTTCATTAACATTTTGATTACAATGATGAGGTCTGACCTCTTAATTAAGGAAGTGTAATGGGATTACAGCAACTAACGACCCGGCAGGGAGATCGGGTGACCGTAGTGGCAGGACTAAGAACGCCATTTGCTAGGCAAAGTACCGAACTGAAAGATGTGTCGGCGTTGGATTTGGGAAAAATGGTCGTCAGTGAAATGCTGGCACGTACTGAAATTGATCCGTCTTTGATAGAGCAAGTGGTGTTTGGCCAAGTGATTCAAATGCCCGCCGCGCCAAATATCGCCAGAGAAATCGTTTTGGGTACGGGGATGGATATTCATACCGACGCCTATAGTGTCACTCGCGCTTGTGCCACCAGTTTTCAGTCTACGGCAAACGTCGTGGAGTCAATTATTGCCGGAAATATTGAAGTCGGCATTGCCGGTGGTGCCGACTCGTCCTCTGTCTTGCCTATAGGGGTCACAAAATCCATGGCCGCCAATCTACTGGCACTGAGTAAGGCTCGCTCGCTATCGCAAAAACTGCGTATTGCACGCCGTTTTAAAATGAAAGATCTGATGCCTGTGCCACCTGCCGTAGCGGAGTACTCTACAGGGCTTTCTATGGGGCAGACGGCAGAGCAAATGGCCAAAACCCATGGCATTTCTCGCCAAGATCAAGACGCATTAGCTCACCGCTCTCATGCTTTTGCCGCCAACGCTTGGAATGAAGGTAAGATCCGCGATGAGGTGATGACAGCCTACCCTGAACCGTATAAAAAATGGCTCGATACCGACAACAACATTCGCTTTGAATCTACCTTGGAAGGCTACGCTAAATTAAGGCCCGCATTTGACCGTCAGTTTGGTTCGGTGACTGCCGCCAACTCAACCCCTCTTACCGATGGCGCAGCCGCCATTATGCTGATGACAGAAAGCAAAGCCAAAGCCCTTGGCTTAGAGATATTAGGTTATATTCGCTCTTACGCTTTTTCCGCCACAGGGGTGGAGAAAGACATGTTGATGGGGCCGTCTTATGCAACGCCTATGGCACTTGATCGCGCTGGTATCACCTTACATGATTTGACCTTAATCGATATGCATGAAGCCTTTGCCGCCCAAGCATTGTCAAATGTAAAAATGTTCGCCAGTGATACATTTGCCAAGCAGCAATTAGGCCGAGATAAAGCCATTGGTGAAATCGATATGGATAAGTTTAATGTGTTGGGAGGCTCTATTGCCTACGGGCACCCCTTTGCCGCAACGGGAGCACGTATGATTACGCAAACCTTGCGTGAGCTAAAGCGTCGCGGTGGTGGCTTTGGCCTTAACACAGCCTGTGCTGCCGGTGGGTTGGGCGCAGCAATGATCTTGGAGGTGGAGTAATGACTGAAGCAAAGACGTTTAACCTAACCATAGATGAGCAACAGTTAGCTTGGCTTTCTATTGATGTTCAAGGTGAGAAAATGAACACCTTGCAAGCTGCTTTTGCTGATGAAATGAACGAAATTTTAGCGCAACTGGAAAATAAACAGTCTGAGATTAACGGCCTTATCATCCATTCATTAAAGCCCGATAACTTTGTGGCGGGTGCCGATGTACGTATGTTAGATGCGTGCACCACCGCCGAGCAAGCCACAGCGCTTGCGAGCACGGGTCAGCAGATGTTTGCGCAACTGAGCGCCTTGCCTTTTTCTGTGGTCGCGGCCATACATGGCCCCTGTTTAGGTGGGGGACTGGAGTTGGCACTTGCCTGTGATTATCGCGTCTGTAGCGATGAAGATGTGACACGTTTGGGTTTGCCAGAGGTGCAATTAGGTTTATTGCCAGGCTCTGGCGGCACGCAACGTTTACCACGGTTAATTGGTTTGCTCCCCTCATTGGATTTAATTCTTACCGGTAAGCAAGTGCGCGCTAAAAAGGCTAAAAAACTGGGTCTAGTGGACGCAAGTGTAGCGCACAGCATTTTATTAGAAGTGGCGAAGACCTATGCCAATAAGTCGAAACCTAAGCGTAAAACCGCGGTGAAAGAGAAGCTGATTGCCAGTGTAGGTTTAAGTCGTAAAGTGATTTTTGAGCAAGCGGCGAAGAAAACGCGACAAAAAACCAGAGGCAACTATCCTGCGGCGGATAAAATCTTACAAGTAATGCAGTTTGGCTTAGAAAAAGGGTTAACTAAAGGGTTAGAAAAAGAAGCGTATGAGTTTGGCCATTTGGTTATGACCTCAGAGTCTAAGGCGTTGCGTTCCCTGTTTTTTGCCACTACGGAAATGAAGAAAGAGCACTTTGCTAATGCCACGCCACTGGCGGTAGAGCAGGTGGGCGTATTAGGTGGCGGTTTAATGGGGGCAGGGATTGCTCATGTATCGTTAGCCAAAGCCAAGCTTGCAGTCAATTTGCGAGATATCAGTGAAGATGGGGTACTCAATGCCCTTAGTTATAACTATACCTTACTCAATAAGCAGCGTAGACGTCGCATTCTATCAAAGGCGCAAGTGCAAAGAAAAATGGCGCAACTACGAGGGGGCACAGATTACTTAGGCTTTAATAAGGCCGATGTGGTTATTGAAGCGGTGTTTGAAGATCTTTCTCTAAAACAAAATATGGTGCAAGAGATAGAGCAGCAATGCCCTGATAACACCATTTTTGCATCTAACACCTCATCGCTACCTATCCATCAAATCGCCGCAGGGGCACAAAGGCCGCAAAACATTGTTGGCTTACACTACTTTAGTCCCGCAGAAAAAATGCCATTAGTAGAGGTGATCCCCCATGAAACAACCTGCGCAGAAACGGTGGCGACGGTAGTGGAACTGGCTCGTAAACAAGGTAAAACCCCTATAGTGGTAAAAGACAGCGCTGGGTTTTATGTGAATCGCATCCTTGCCCCGTATATGAATGAAGCGGCGCAGGTGTTAATGGCCGAGCAACACATAGAGCACATTGACAACGCCTTGCTCAACTTTGGTTTCCCAGTGGGTCCGATTACGTTATTAGATGAAGTTGGGGTGGATATTGGGGCGAAAATTATGCCCATATTAGTCAGTGAGTTAGGGGAGAGATTCCAAGGCCCAGATCTGTTTGACACCTTATTAAATGATGGCCGAAAAGGGCGTAAAGTAGGCAAAGGCTTTTATCAATATAAAGGCAAAGAGAAAAAGGTGGATAAGTCCGTTTACCGCTTATTAAAACTGAGCCCTTCGCGCAGTTTGTCTGAGGAGGACATTGCATTGCGCTGTGTGATCCCATTACTCAATGAAGCGGTACGTTGCTTAGATGAAGGCATCATTGCCAGCGCCCGTGATGGTGATATTGGGGCCATTTTTGGCATAGGATTCCCGCCGTTTAGCGGTGGCCCATTTAGGTTTATGGATACCTATGGCTTAGCCAAATTGACGGATAAAATGAGGCAGTTTGAAGTGACTTATGGTGAGCGATTTAGACCCTATCAAGGGTTAGTTGATAGAGTCGAGTCTGGGACAAACTTCTACTCTTAACCCCTTTTATCGTGAAAAAACAAAAGGGCAAAAAAGGCGCAGCACAAGGTGTTGCGCCTTTTTGTTTGCACAGGCTTAGTGCTCGATTTTTGGCGAGTAGATAGAGTAGGCGGTAATTTGACCGGCCATGATGGCGGCAAACATAAACAGCGCCGACAATCCTATGCTAGGAATCGGTAAAATGGTGTGCTCGAATACGGATTGGCTGGCACTGACCAGCACTCGACTTCCCGGAACTAAAATAATGATACCTTGTAAAATATAAATAGAGCCGGTGAGATGCATCTTTTTAGCTATCCAAGTGCCATACAAGGTAATGATGACCGTTGTCAGCCAAGTGCCGACAATCCAACCACTGCCAAAGCCTAAGTAAAATGGTCCCCACATTCCCAAGATTGCCACGGGCATACCCAGTAACATGTCTCTCGGCTTAGCATTAAAAATAATACCGATGGCAACAGAGATGATAGGTAGGCCCGCAATGTGCATCAATGTGGGGACATCGTTGATATAGTGCACGGAATCATTGATTTGCCATAGAGACTCACCAATGTGTACCCCCATAAAAATACCAATGAACAACTTAATTAAGGTGAGCATACTTTGGCCTAACAGACTGGTACCAGAAACCAAATCATTAAAGGCCAAACATTCTAGGGCATTGGCAATGGAGAGGCCGGGCACAAACAGGACAATCGCGGCAATACATAAAGCATAAATAGGTATTGGAAGGCCAAGGCTACTGACACCGGCGACACAGACACCGGTCAGTAAAGCGGCGATAAATTCAACCGCTATGGTGCGGCGTCCTGTTAGGAGTTGTTGGCAACCCCAAATCATCAAGCCAAGAAAGACTGAACAAACAATGGCTTCAAGGGTGCTGCCAATGAGCATTAAGTAGGCAGGGGGAATGGACATGTTGGCTAAGGCTACCGCCCAAGTAGGGTAGCGAAATGGCGTGTGTTGCTTGGTTGAGTGGGGGGGTCTAAGTCGGCCTATGGTTTGTGCCAGTAAGCTAAGGTCAATTGAGGCGGGAGGCAGACGCTGCATAATGACTTTGTTATTGTGATTGGGAAACTGATAATTAATGGAGGTCGGCAAGGCCTGCACCATCACTTCCAACCCTCGTTGCTTGGCGTAATGCTGGGTAAATTTTTCTATCTTATAAGGCGGGCATCCGCTTCGATGCAGGGTGTGAGCAAAGTCAACGATATTGTTCAGTATGTGTTGGTTGGGCATGTGGGTAAACTATAAAAGTGAACGAAAGGGACTTGGCGCGAATGTAGCAAATAATACTCAATGCGCCAAGGCAAGGGTGAAAGAGGATAGGCACATCATGGTTAGATGTGCCTATGGCTGAGTTAGCCTAACTCTATGTCTTTAGGCATCAGCTGGAACTCTTTAATAGAGCCAATTTCTTTACCCAGTTTCAGGGGCGGGGCATCATGATGGTGATGACCTTGAGAGTGCATCACCAAGCGATTGGCGGTTCGCGGTTTTAACTGCTCTACCACAAAACGAATCATATCGGCCCGAGTGAGTGTTTGAATGTGTTCCACCACTTGCTCGCGATTATTAAATTGCTGATCTTTATTGCCAATAGCCACCCACAAACGTTGCCCTTTGGTGCGTAGGTTGTTGTCTGGAGACATAATTTGATTGAGCAAACCTTGTTTACTGTTTTGCCATTGCGCTTCGGTGAGCTCCAACAACACCATATAAAAAGCGTTAAGAAACTCATCAATTGAGGCTACAAGGTCGATGGGCGCGGCCACCGGAGATTGCACATACAGTACGATTCCGGGAATGCGGTTTAATGGCATATTGCCGGTACCTACCATATAGCCCAGTTGTTGTTTGGTGCGGATCTCATTAAAGAAAGCGGAGGACATTAAGTGGTTAGCCAATGTAAAAGTGGCAACGGAAATGGGTTCTGAATCGCAGCCTTGGTGGTAGACGACTACGGCGGAGTCATCTTGATCGCATTGTACTTCTCGCTGAAAGGTTCCATTGTTTCCAAGTTTCACTAAAGGTCTTAACGACTCTTTGTATTGTTGATTATCAACACGCAGAGCCTCTTTAAGCTCATCGGCTATTTGTTGCGCCGCTTGTTGGGTCCAATCCCCAAACACAAACATTTCTACATGCAATTTGCCTAGTAAGGTCGATACAAATTCAGGCAGTTGATCTATGCTCACCGTCTCTAGAACATCGGCAAGGACACCAGCGGTAGGGTTGTTCGGTTGTAACAGTCCTGCAAGCTGATTAAAAAGCTGTGAAAGGGGTCTGTCTTTGCTGGCGTTTCGCCATTTTCTTAGCATTTGCCCTTTAATGGTGTCAAAACGTTGTGCTTCAAATTGGCGCTGAGCAAATTTGTCTAAAATCATTTTTAATAACTGTGGCTGCTTCTCACTAAAACCAGAAATGGTTAGGGTGAGCCCACCTTGATGAGCGTAGACGTTGTAACTCATACCGGCAATTTCAGCCTGATAAGACTGCCTAGAGAGCGATTCCATAAACAGTTCTACACACAGACGCAGCTTCACAATATTAAGAGGGTTGTTCACGGCGCTAGGGCTATCAATGGCAATATACAAAGACCCTTTAGGCACTCTAAAGTCAGGCTCTTGTAGGTGCCATAACCTTAGCCCTGGTAACTCTTCAATGAGCGAAGGTAAGGCTTGTGACCCTTGCAGGGGCTTAGGGTCTAAGTTGTAACAAATAAATGGGTTTTTGCTAGGCAGTGCAAACTCCGCACACGCTTTAGGGTGACGCCAACGCTGTTGTTGCTGTGCGGTGATTTTTTTCGCAGAGTATGGGGTGAAGTACCATTTTGCTTGTTGGTCGTATTCTAGCCCTTTTGCTGTGACCCAAACCCGCAGGTTGTCCACACAAAAATAAGGCACAAAACTTTCGATAAGAGCGTGGTCAAAGTCACTCATGCGATAGTCACCATAGAGCACTTCTGCAAAGGGGAAATGCTGCATGTTCATGACTAAATAACTGGCGAGATCCATGGGTTTAACCGACTCTTGGAAACGAAATGCCGATTCTAAAACCGCTTGTTTTTCAAGGTAACGCCACTCTTCAATGCCTTGTTTAAAGACCAAATCCATGTAGGAGAAAACGAGCTCAATAATATCGTCAATATGCTCAAGTCCAAGGGGAGTGAGCAAGCAACTGATATTAAATTGGCGGAAATCACTGCCACTGATGCCTCCACCGGCTGCCAATGAGGTGATCCAGTTTTTATTTTTTAATACTAAAGTTAAGCTCCCCGGTCCTTCATAACCAATCAGATGGGCAAAGTAGGACAAAGGTTTGGTGGCGTAATAGGGTTGCATATTGGGAAATGAGAAGGATAAATTGAGTTTTCTCACCTCTTTTTCCGGTTCAATTTGCACATAAAGTTGCTGTTGTTGCTCTGTAAGCAGAGGCACAGGGATTTGTTTGTTGGCAAATTGGTTATTTTTGATGTCAGAAAACAAATCGCGAGCCAAGGTTTCTAATTCATCTAACGATTGCGGGCTCACTAGCACCGCTGTCATAAGATCGGCAGAATAGTGCTGCTGATAAAATTGAATGATTTCATCACGGATAGAGCAGCTTTCTCTGTCACTTAGCGTCTGTTCATTACCTACTGAAAACTTGGCAAAAGGATGATGAGGATTGACCAGCTCTTTTTGTACTTGGTGGAAGCGACGGGAATCGTCGTGGATTTTCATTTGGTATTCAGAGTTTACCGCTTGACGCTCTTTGTCTAACGCTTCTTGGTTAAAGAGTGGCGAGATGAAAAACTGGCTAAACCGCTCAAGAGCCGGCGCAAAAAATGGCGCGGAGACATCAAAGAAAAAACAGGTGTGCTCGGTGCCCGTCCAAGCATTGTTGCTGCCACCATGCTGACTGATAAAGGTTTGAAACTCGTCCACCTGCGGATAGGACTCAGTACCTAGAAACAGCATGTGTTCTAAATAGTGAGCTAACCCTTCGCGATCACTAGGGTCGTCAAAATGCCCTACCTTTACCGCAAGAGAGGCCGCAGCGCGTTGTGCTTGAGGAGCCTGAACCAGCATAACCTTTAATTGATTATCGAGAGTAATGGGGCGGTAGCGGTTCTTATCATTCGGGCTTTGATGCACTTAACGTTCTCCTTGCAGTGACACGCAGTGAAATGGTTGTTTCTAGCGAGATAAACTATTGTTTTGTATGTCAAGTATGGCGGAGCAATGGCGTCTAGCAAACCTAAAAATTAATTTTTTATCGAAATGCTAGCTTAATCAGAGATAACTCATGGAGTTATGGTGTACTCTTTGAATTGGCAGTCATAAGTTTAGGATGAAAATGAACGTATATATCATGCGCCACGGAGAGGCGGGCAGCTTTGCATCAAGTGATGCGGAGCGTACGTTAACCGAACGAGGGGAAACCCAGTCATTACAGGTCGCTCAAGCGGTAGTAAAGCAAGGGATTTCTCATTTTGATTTGGTACTGGTAAGCCCTTACATTCGTGCACAACAAACTTGGCAGATCATCAAGCAGCAATTCTCTGCAGATAAAGTGGAACAGTGTGAGGATATTACCCCTTATGGACAGTCGGATGATGTCTATCAATACCTGTGTGCCCTGATAGAAACACAGCAAGTGACATCGGTACTGTTAGTGTCGCACTTGCCTTTAGTGGGGTATCTGACCGCAGAGTTTGTCAATGATATGAGTGCCCCTATGTTCCCAACGTCAGGCTTTGCTGCCATAGAGTTTGATGTTGCCAGTGGCAATGGCGAACTGCTGTGGCATATTGCCCCATAAAGCTCTGCGCCATTTTGCCGTAAGAATTGAAAGAACAATAAAAAATGGCGACCTTCACTGGGTCGCCATTTCCTTTTCTACGCGGGTTACTTGGGCATAAGTACCGTATCAATGACGTGGATAACCCCGTTGGAGGCCTTGATATCGGTGGCAGTGACTTGGGCGTTATTGATCATCACTTTGCCATCCATAGTGGTAATCATTATTTTCCCACCTTGCACTGTACTGGCTTCACTTAGCTTAACCACATCAGCGGCCATCGCTTTGGCTGGGATCACGTGGTAGGTTAAAATAGCCACCAACTTGTCTTTGTTTTCCGGCTTTAGCAGTGATTCGACAGTGCCCGCGGGTAATTTAGCAAAGGCCGCATTGGTTGGAGCCAGCACTGTAAATGGGCCATCCCCTTTTAGCGTATCCACTAAACCTGCCGCTTTGATGGCGGTAACTAAGGTGGAAAAATCCTCATTACTGGCGGCCGTATCTATGATGTCTTTTTTCATGCCATGGTGACCGGCATAAACGCTGGCGCTCATCGCCATGATACAAAGTAATGCAACGCTTCTTTTTACGATCTGTGTGAACATAACCTATCCCTCGTGGTGTGATATCTAAATATTTAGATAGTGACTCTTGTTACGGGAATAGAAAAAGAAAGATCACTATCGCTCTGGGATAGATAATAAAATTAACAGGGCTCCTGCACCGCCAAATTCTAACGGGGCTTGGTGATAGGCCATCACATCGGGATGCTGAGCAAGCCATAGGGGCACTTTTTGCTTGAGAATATGCTTGCCAATACCGTGCATCACACTGGCACAGTGCACATTTTCTTTAATGCAATGGGCTATCATTGCCCCTAATTCACGTTTCGCCTCTTGTTGGGTCATGCCGTGCATGTCTAAAAATACGTCAGGCACATATACGCCACGCCTTAAGCGTTTAACTTCATACTTAGAGACATCACTGCGTGCATAGCGAGTTGGCCCGTCTTCACTGAGTAACGGTTCGAACTCATCAGAGAAGAAAAATTCATTATCTTTGGCTTCTCGATTAAACCTTTGTTGTTGTTTTTGTCTTGTCTCTCTTTTTGGCGGTTGGATTATGGTATCCTGTGCTAACTTTTTAACGCCTTGTACTGCTTCTTTAAACAAAGCAAAGTCATCATCGTTTGGCTTGTCTGGTTTGTTCATGGGATAAGTGTTCTAATCGATCGTTGATAGGGCAGTATTGTAGCGCTTTTTGGAGAAACTTTTGGATAAGATTTTTGTAGAAGAAGCCGTGTCGGAACTTCATACACTGCAAGACATGATTCGTTGGACAGTGAGTCGCTTTAATGCAGCAGGCCTATTTTATGGCCACGGTACAGATAATGCGTGGGATGAGGCTGTTCAATTAATCCTACCTTCTATTTATCTACCTCTAGACGTGCCATCACACGTGTTGAATTCACGTTTAACCCATAGCGAACGTTTGCGTTTGGTGGAGCGTGTTATTCAACGTATTAACGAGCGTACCCCAACGGCTTACATCACCAATAAAGCTTGGTTCTGCGGAATGGAGTTTTTTGTTGATGAACGCGTATTAGTGCCTCGTTCACCGATTGCCGAATTAATTGAAAGCCAGTTTCAGCCGTGGTTAGTTGAGCCACCAACGCGCATTATGGATCTGTGTACCGGCAGTGGTTGTATTGCCATTGCTTGTGGTCATGTTTTCCCTGATGCAGAAGTGGATGCCATTGATATTTCTAGTGATGCATTGGAAGTTGCCGAGCAAAATATTCAAGATCATGGTCTTGAAATGCAAGTGACACCGATTCGTTCCGATCTCTTCCGTGATTTGGTGCAAGAGAAATACGACCTTATCGTAACCAATCCACCGTATGTGGATGAAGAAGATATGAACAGCTTGCCTGAAGAGTTCAAACATGAACCTGAATTGGGCTTAGCCGCTGGCACTGATGGATTGAAATTGGTGCGTCGTATTTTGGCCAATGCGCCTAAATACCTCACTGAAAACGGTATTCTTATCTGTGAAGTGGGTAACTCTATGGTACATATGATCGAACAGTACCCAGATATCCCATTTACATGGGTAGAGTTTGCTAACGGTGGACACGGTGTCTTCATGCTCACTCGTGAGCAATTGGTCGATTGCGCGGCGGAATTCGCCCTCTATATTGATTGATATTGAAAAATGAAATGCATAACGGCATCCATTAGGGTGCCGTTTTTTGTTGTCAAAGCACTTTACAATAGAGTGTGATAAAGCGAGTATGAAAGGTATTCGCTTGTATAAAACAGACTTACAATGAGGAAGTAATGGCAGGAAACAGCATAGGCCAGCATTTTCGCGTCACCACCTTTGGTGAAAGCCACGGAATCGCATTAGGTTGCATCATTGATGGATGCCCTCCTGGATTAGCCCTACAAGAGGCCGATCTGCAAAAAGATTTGGATCGTCGTCGTCCCGGTACATCTCGTTATACTACGGCGCGTCGTGAACCTGATGAAGTGAAAATTTTATCCGGGGTCTTTGAGGGAAAAACCACAGGCACATCCATTGGTTTATTGATTGAGAACACCGATCAACGTTCTAAAGATTACTCAGAAATTAAAGACAAGTTCCGTCCTGGTCATGCGGATTACACCTATCATCAAAAATACGGTGTGCGTGACTACCGAGGTGGCGGGCGTTCTTCTGCTCGTGAAACCGCAATGCGTGTGGCCGCAGGGGCGGTTGCGAAAAAATACCTTGAGCAAGAATTTGGCGTAGAAATTAAAGCCTACTTGACGCAAATGGGCGATGTGACCATTGAAACGGTGGATTTTTCTGAGATTGAAAATAATCCCTTTTTCTCTCCTGATGCGGCTGCCGTAGATAAATTTGATCAGCTGATACGTGATCTTAAAAAAGATGGTGATTCTGTTGGCGCCAAACTTCAGGTGGTGGCTAAACGCGTTCCTGTAGGGCTAGGCGAGCCTATTTTTGATCGCCTCGATGCAGATATTGCCCATGCATTAATGAGCATTAATGCGGTGAAAGGCGTCGAAATTGGTGACGGTTTTGACGTTGCTACGCAAAAGGGCAGTGAGCACAGAGATGAACTCACCCCGCAAGGATTTGCTTCTAACCATGCTGGTGGTATTTTAGGTGGCATTTCAACAGGCCAAGATATTGTGGCCAATATTGCCCTTAAACCCACCTCAAGCATCACTGTGCCGGGTAACACTATCACCCGTCAAGGTGAAGCCACGCAACTGATCACTAAGGGTCGACACGATCCTTGTGTGGGGATCCGCGCAGTGCCTATCGCTGAAGCTATGCTTGCGATTGTGTTGCTGGACCACTTGTTACGTCACCGAGGACAAAACCACGGCGTGACGACAGAAACCCCTGCAATTTAAACAATAACCCTCAGCGCCACCTTAGCGGTGGCGCTCGTTTTCCTGAAATCCAGAACCCACACTTTTTCAACATAGACAGTACCCTCATGCACGACTACCAAGATCTCATTAACATCTTTGATAATACCTTTTTCGACACATTCAATACTCGCTTAATATTGGGAGGAGATGAGCCCATTTATCTGCCTGCCGATGAGGAGTTTGACCATCACCGGATTATCTTTGCCCGTGGTTTTTATGCCTCAGGACTACATGAAATTGCCCATTGGTGCGTGGCGGGACCTAAGCGACGTTTGCTAGAAGATTTTGGCTATTGGTATGAGCCAGATGGGCGTGATGCGGCCACACAGGCGCAATTTGAGGTGGTGGAAATCCGCCCCCAAGCCTATGAGTGGATCTTGGCGCAAAGTGCTGGTTTTCGTTTTCAGGTGAGTTGTGACAATCTACATGGCGACTTTGAACCGGATAGACGACTGTTCACGAAAAAAGTTTACAACGAAGTTATCGACATTTTACAGAAAGGCTTGCCAACTAGGGTGAAGATGCTTTCTAATGCGCTGCGGGATTTTTACAGTGTCCCTCCACTTACTCAGGACGACTTTAAGGTAGTTTAAACCATGATTTTACAACTCGAAGAACAATTGCTGGATACCATTGACCAAACCGTTGCTACGGCATCGGATGATGAGTTGTTTGCTGGTGGCTATTTACGTGGTCACATTTCTCTTGCCGCGGCAGATTGTGAGTATGAAGGGATCACCGATGTGGCTCTATTTAAGCAAAAAATAGAACAAAGCCTCAGTGATGCACAAACAGAATTAACCCCAGCGGATCGTGCTATTGTGGCCGATATGTGGGACTCATTATCTCAAGCATTAGCTTAAGCTTTATTAGACAGCGAATCTAAAGCTGTCTAGTCTATTGCTTGTACTCGTGACTCAATAAGGACATTTAGTTATGAAAATCATCGCCTTTGGCGCAAGCACCAGCTCAAGTTCTATCAATAAAACATTAGCCAGCTATGCGGCGCATCAGGTTGCCGGTGGCGATGTTGAGGTATTAGATTTAAACGATTTCCCAGCGGCAATATTTAGCGAAGACAGTGAAAAAACCCTAGGCCAATGTGAATCAGCTCAACGATTATTAGCCAAGATTGGCCGTGCCGATGCCATTATTGTGTCATTTGCTGAGCACAATGGCAGTTATACGGCGGCCTATAAAAATTTATTTGATTGGGCAACGCGTATTGAGCGTAACGTATTTCAAAATAAACCTGCGCTCTATTTAGCCACATCCCCAGGCCCTGGCGGGGCAAAAACGGTTCTTGCCAGTGCGGTGGCCTCCGCGCCACATTTTGGCGCACAGCTGAAAGCCTCGTTATCCATTGCCAGTTTTTATGATGTATTTGATGTGCAGAACAATGACTTTAAACATGACAATAGCCAGAGCATCGAGCTCAAAAAACAGCTGCAACAGGCGGTGGGTGATTTAGTTGCCGAGTTTAAATAGGTCTTTACCACAAAAAAATGGGCTCATTTGAGCCCATTTTTACATTGGTCAATTATGGTTATACCAATTACTTAGTGTGATTGGTATTCTCAATAGGTCGGCCTTTTCTGAGCTTTCGTACCCACATCCGGCTCGGGTGTAAGGCCTCAAGGAGCTCAGTGGACGCCGGCATCGGATAGCCGAGCATTTGCGAAGCCAGAATTTCGGCCACTAAAGGGGCAGAGGTGAGCCCTCTTGAGCCCAGTCCCACGAAACAGTAGAGATTACGGTATTGGCTAACCTTACTTGGCTCTGGCTTATTACGAGGGTAGCGATCGGCCAAATGGGCGTATTGCTCAAGTATTTGGTTAAACTGACCCACATTACCGGCAAAGGGCAGGTGGTCGCGGGACACGCTGCGGATACCTTGCCGAGATTGATGGTCACTCACATCCACCTCCGCAGGCCATGGTTGCTGAGGCAAACATTGCTGCAGTTTTTTCGCATTTTGCAACTGCGCTTGCTCATCATAATCGACATTGATGTTACGGCTATCGTAACTTGCCCCAATACAGTGTTGATTTAGCGGGCTTTTAGGCGTGAGGTAGCCGTCGTAGCACAGTACCGTGTTTAATTTTTCAAGTTGCTGTGTGGTTGGAATATGACTCACTTGGCCTTTTACTTTACCAAGCGGAATGCGTTGCGCTTGGCTAAATTGGTCAAAATTGTGGCCATTGGCGATCACTACGGCTTGATGGGTATAGGTGCCTTGTGAGGTGGTCAGTTGCCAGTGGTGTTGCTTGTGTGCCGCTTGTGTGACTTTACCTATTTCGGCCACGTCACAGTGCAATTTCAAAGTAAGTTGTTCACTACTGGCTAATAATTGCATGATCCCTTGGGTACATTGCTGTGGAGACAACCAACCCCCTTGCGGATAAAACAGTGACTCATAGGAGCAGTCAAGGCCACTGACGGCTTGGGTTTGCTGTGCATTGTGAGCAGTGACTAACTCGCAGGGAAACTGTCCTTGGACAATCTTAGTTAGTTTTTTGTGCTCATCAATTTTCCACAACAGTTGCGTTACGCCACACCATTGATGATCAAAGGGCACAGTATTGGCAAGGTGCGAATAAAACTGCCGTGCATAAACAAAGCCATTGGCAAACAG
This sequence comes from Vibrio rarus, assembly GCF_024347075.1. NCBI lineage: Bacteria > Pseudomonadati > Pseudomonadota > Gammaproteobacteria > Vibrionales > Vibrionaceae > Vibrio > Vibrio rarus. Next base: position 1,826,624 of record NZ_AP024900.1, on the reverse strand, counting down.
TTGCGATACCGTGTTGTGCTCGCCATTTAATAGGGGATATAGCGCCCCTTGTTGATTGCCAGAAGCGCCGCAGGCTAACGCATCATCTTTACAATACAAGGTGACGTGAATGCCTTTTTTGACCAGCGAGTACGCCAAGCAAGCACTGGCGATCCCGCCACCGATAATAGCGACATCTTGGTCATGGTTAGGCAGGTTATGGCCACATAGTGGGGGGCGGTCAAATAACGGGGAGATATTGCTATAGGCTTGTTTCTCGCGCAGCGTGCCGACGATCATCTCTCGTTTATGGGCAAAGCCTTTCACTTTTTTCATGTCAAAGCCCGCTTCAATGAGCCCTCGTCGCACAAAACCGGCGGCGGTGAAGGTGGCTACGGTGCAGTGCTGTTTTGCCAGTGTTACCATGCCGTTAAACAAGTCTTGATTCCACATTTCAGGGTTTTTGCTTGGGGCAAACCCATCTAAGAACCAAGCATCGACGATGCCTTCGGCGTAGGTAGGCACTTGAGGTAGGGTATCTTTAATATCCCCCAGCCATAAATCCACGGTAATGGCACCGTCAGCCACATAGAAGCGCTGACATCCAGATAGAGCTAATGGGTAGTTCTGTTGCAGCTCCGCAGCGTAGTGTGCCAATTCTGGCCACGCTAGGTGGGCTTGTTGCAAATCCGCTAAAGTAACTGGGAATTTTTCAAAGCTGATAAAATGAAGTTCAGTGAGAGGGGACTGCGGGTGTTGCTCTCTAAATTGGGCGAACTCTTTACATAAGGCTAAAAAATTTAAACCTGTGCCAAACCCCGTTTCAGCAATAACAAAACGGCGCTGGTCATAATTATGCCATCTTTCAGGGATATGGTTTTGGGTGAGAAAGACATAGCGAGTCTCTGCGAGGCCGTCGTTATTTGAAAAATAGACATCATCGAATTGCTCGGATACAGGGGTACCAGAGTCGTTCCAATCGAGCTGAGCATGTTTAATTTTAGGCATATTGATCATAGAATGAGATGTTAACTATAGAGATTGTACAAATATCTAGGAAAGCTGACCACTTTATCCGGCCTTTCTGGTTATTATCTAGCGGAAAATTTGAATTATAGGAATGTCACATGAAACGAGTCGTGATCACTGGTATGGGTATTGTTTCCAGTATCGGTAACAACGTCGAAGAAGTACTAGAGTCTCTTAAAGCTGGCAAATCTGGTATTGAAGCCTCAGAACAATTTAAAGAAAAAGGGCTACGTTCACAGGTTTGGGGTAGTTTAAAGATCAACCCTGCGGAACATATTGACCGTAAACAGATGCGTTTCATGGGTGATGCGGCGGCGTATGCGTTCATTTCTATGGAGCAAGCGATTGCAGATTCTGGCCTAGCTCCTGAGCAGGTTTCCAATGAGCGTACTGGTATTGTTGCGGGCTCCGGTGGCGCATCGTCGCTAAACCAAGTGGCGGCAGTGGATATTCTTAGAGAAAAAAGCGTGAAACGTGTGGGGCCTTACATGGTGACCCGTACTATGGGTTCAACGGTTTCAGCTTGTCTTGCAACGCCTTTTAAAATTAAAGGTGTTAACTACTCAATGAGTTCTGCATGTTCTACTTCGGCACACTGTATTGGCCACGCAATGGAACTTATCCAGCTGGGCAAACAAGATGTTGTTTTTGCTGGTGGCGGTGAAGAACTAGACTACAGCATGTCGATGATGTTTGATGCTATGGGCGCGCTTTCAACAAAATACAACGATGAGCCAACTCACGCTTCTCGTACTTATGATGCAAACCGTGACGGTTTCGTTATCTCTGGCGGCGGCGGCATGATGGTTGTTGAAGAGTTAGAGCACGCTCTAGCTCGCGGCGCGAAAATCTACGCTGAACTTGTGGGTTACGGTGCTAACTCTGATGGTCACGATATGGTGGCTCCATCAGGTGAAGGTGCGGTTCGTTGTATGAAGATGGCTCTACAAAACGTCGATTCTGTGGATTACGTAAACACACACGGCACGTCAACACCAGTCGGTGATGTGAAAGAGCTTGGCGCTATTCAAGAAGTGTTTGCGGGCAACAGCCCTGCCATTTCTGCAACGAAAGCGATGACAGGTCACGCATTAGGTGCCGCGGGTGTCCATGAAGCTATCTACACGGCCTTGATGCTAGAGCACGGTTTTGTTGCACCAAGCATCAACATCGATAACCTAGATGAAGCTGCAGCCGGTCTTGATATCGTGACGGAAAAACGCGATCAACCGTTGACGACTGTGATGTCAAACAGCTTTGGTTTTGGTGGTACAAACGCCACATTAGTGTTTAAAAAGTACCAAGGGTAATTTTTTAACCCTAAATATTATAAAGGCCCGACAAGCTTTGCTTGTCGGGCCTTTTGTTTATCATTATCCTGTAGCCATACACACGAGCATGAAGTAATACAAATGAAAATTGTAATTGATGAAAATATGCCTTACGCCAAAGCGCTATTTAGCCAATTGGGTGAGGTGGTTGCGTTATCTGGACGTACCATCACAGCAGATGATTTAGTGGATGTGGATGCATTAATGATTCGCTCTGTCACTAAAGTGAATGAACAGCTTTTGGCAAAAGCCAATAAACTGCGCTTTGTGGGTACGGCAACGGCGGGCTACGATCACCTTGATCAGCAAGCACTGCAACAGAAAGGCGTCGCCTACACTCATGCTCCTGGATGCAATAAAGTGGGTGTGGCTGAGTATGTGATTTCATCACTTATGGTGCTCGCTCAACAGCAAGGTTTTTCCATTTTTGATAAAACGGTGGGTATTGTTGGCGCAGGACAGGTGGGCAGCTATTTAGCGCACTGTTTGCAAGCCATAGGCATTAAGGTGTTGCTTAACGACCCATTTAAAGAGGCGGAGGGGGACTCTCGTCAGTTTACTCCGTTAGATACGCTATTAGCGCAAAGTGATGTGATTTCTCTGCATACTCCTATTACTCGCCAAGGGGAGCACCCAACCCATCACTTAATTGATGAAGGGCGTTTGCAACAGATGACCTCACAGCAAATTTTAATTAATGCTGCTCGTGGCCCTGTCGTGGATAACGAGGCGTTAAAATTGCGCCTACAACAAGGGGATGGTTTTACCGCAGTATTGGACGTGTTTGAATTTGAACCTCAGGTTGATTTAGAACTACTGCCTTTGCTGGCTTTTGCCACACCACATGTCGCGGGCTATGGTTTAGAAGGTAAGGCGCGCGGTACGACAATGATCTTCAACTCATTTTGTCAGCACATTAACAGTGATTTATCTGCCAATGCTGCGGATCTTTTGCCTGTAGCACCCGTGCCTCAAATGCATTTATCTACTGAGTGGGATGAAGCAACACTGCACAACCTAACGCAATTGATTTATGATGTGCGCAAAGATGATGCGCTGTTTCGTCGTAAAATCGGCCAAGCAGGGTCATTTGACAAAATGCGTAAAGAGTATTGGGACCGCCGAGAGTATGGTGCGGTGACGCTAACAGGTGCAGCGTCTTGTAACTTGCAACCCTTGCAAGAATTAGGTTTTAAGGTAGAGGTAAGTCAATGAGTCAAAAATTTAATGTGGCTATTTTAGGTGCAACCGGAGCGGTCGGAGAAACTCTTCTGGAAGTCCTAAAAGAGAGAGATTTTCCTGTAGGTGATCTGCATTTACTGGCCAGTGAGCGTAGCAAGGGTAAAACCTATCGTTTTGATGGCAAGACCATTGAAGTACAAAATGTAGAAGAATTTGATTGGTCTCAAGTACATATTGCGCTGTTTTCAGCTGGAGGCGAACTGTCTGAGCGCTGGGCACCTGTGGCCGCAGATGAAGGTGTGGTGGTGATCGATAATACCTCGCACTTCCGCTATGACTACGATATTCCTTTAGTGGTTCCTGAAGTGAACCCTGAAGCGATTGCTGAGTTTCGTAACCGTAACATCATTGCCAACCCAAATTGCTCCACCATTCAAATGTTGGTGGCGTTAAAGCCTATTCATGATGAAGTTGGGATTGAGCGTATTAACGTGTCAACCTATCAGTCAGTGGCAGGAGCAGGTAAAGCGGGTATTGATGAACTTGCGGGTCAAACGGCGAAGCTATTAAACGGTCGCCCAGCAGAACCCGACGCTTTTTCTCAGCAAATCGCGTTTAACTGTATTCCGCAAATTGATAGCTTTATGGATAATGGTTACACCAAAGAAGAGATGAAGATGGTGTGGGAAACACAAAAAATCTTCAATGATCCGTCCATTATGGTGAACCCAACTTGTGTGCGTGTTCCTGTTTTTTATGGCCATGCAGAAGCGGTACATATTGAAACTCGCGCTCCTATTGATGCACAACATGCCATTGATTTATTTGAGCAAACAGAAGGCATTGAAGTATTCCAAGGAGAAGATTTCCCAACACAAGTACGTGATGCGGGTGGTAAAGACCATGTGATGATTGGTCGTATTCGTAACGATATTAGCCATCATAGCGGCCTAAACTTGTGGGTTGTTGCTGACAATGTGCGTAAAGGCGCAGCAACGAACGCTGTGCAAATTGCGGAATTACTCATTCGCGATTACTTCTAATTCGCTTATTTTTTCAATCTCAGAAGTCAGATGTGAAGTAATTTACCTCTGGCTTTTTTTGTTTTTGTTGTTCCGTGTCGGCGTCATAGGACCTTGATTGGACATTAGCGGTATTCGCTCCACATTTTTTGCTCAAATAGACATCCTATAGTTGTCTTTTGTTGGAAAGTTTAGCAAATTAAGAGTATTCATCGCTAAAGTAAATCTAGTTGCGCTCCCAAATGGAATTGTATCGTCGTACTTTTGTTGTTATTGCTTGTCTCTTGTTGAGTGTTACCGCTCACGCTGAAGATATCCGTCTTGTTGGGCCGAATGGTCAATTACAGGTGGCTCCTACCTATATCGTGCCCGATGCCCTAGATGGCACAGCCATTAATCGCGTCCAAAATAAATTAACCAGCCAGAGACATTATGGCCCTACCGCTATTGATGAAACCCTGTGGTCCATAGGGAAAAAAATCAGAAGTAGTCACCAGCAATCAGTTTATAAAGTGGTTCTTGCCATTTATAAATGGAATACAGCGGCATTTGAAGACAGCAACATACATTTGTTAAAACCGGGAAGTACTCTGGTTATTCCGTCAGATGCTGAAATAGATAAACAAAGTGTGGCTGAGGCGGTACGTTTATTTAAAATTCATGCGCAAAAACCTAGCTATCTTGCCAAAATGGCAAAAGAGCAGGGGGATAAGGAGAGCCATGAAGCACAAACGACCTCTCAAGACGCCTCTCAAGATACTGCTCAAGATCCCAGTATCGATGTGCAGCAAAAACAGATTGATTTTCTACAAAACCAATTGCAATCATCGCAACAAAAGTTCAGTTCACTGCAACACAATAACCAACAGTTATTGTCGGCTTTAGGGGACATTCGTACCGATGTAGTTAAACTGAAAGGCCAATTGGATCTGGAAGCGGAGCGCCGAGCCAATGTAGAGAAAATTCTTATTGAGCAAAGTCAATCGACCATTGAACCGAGCGGTGCATTGGACTCTATGTTATTGACTAATGTTTGGTTGATTGTGGCGTTGTCCGTCACTGTTACCGCTTTGATTATGCTCCTGCTGGCAAAAATGATGTTGTCGGTAAGACCGGTTCCTCAAATGAGCAACGAATTTGCATCGCCGAAAGTGCTTAATCAGCCTCCTACAGAAAAAGACAGCAATGAGCCTGAAATTGAAAATATTGAGCCTGTTGCTATAACGCCAGTGGCAAATGCGACTTCAAGTGTTGCCCAAGGTCCTGCTGATGTAGAGGCGAGTCAGCAAGGAACGGTGAATCCTCTGGATAAAGAATTTGCCCAAGAGTTGGATAAAATCTTATCAGAGTCAGAGTCAGAGTCAGAAACTGAAGTAACGGTTGTCAATGTCGATGATCTCCCTGAATACGGAGAAAAAGAAGCGCTGGCGGATGCTAAAAAAGAAGCTCAAGATCTGTTGGAGCAAGAGCAAGAGCAAGAGCAAGAGCAAGAGCAAGAGCAAACAGCTAAACAGGTTCAGTCAGCACCACTTCACCATGATGAAGCAAAGACACCGACCACGGCATCCATTGAAAGTGAGCAACAGCCAGAGCCAGAGGCTCGAAACTATAAATCCATTGATCAAGTGATAGCGGAAGCGGATGCAGAACCTGCAACCAATCCCGATGAAGAAGAGTTAGACTTACGTGTTGGACTAGAAGAGTTTCCTGACGTGATAGGCCCTGTGGACTTAAAAGACGTAGACATTGATGGTGAGGTCGCCAGTCAGTTGGATCTTGCCACCGTTTATATCCAAATGAACGATTTGAGCCATGCTCGTAAATTGTTAGTGGCTGTGCTCTCTAAAGGCTCTGAAGAACAACAAGTGCGTGCACAGCAACTGCTTGATTCAATCGATTTTTAATACCAATCCTACTAAATAACGGGTCATTCTAGCTTGTTTACGAGCATTTTTTCTGCGCTATATTCTGATCACTGACTTAGTGTGATTGTTATAATTTGTGACAAAGGGGCGCTTCGTTTATACTTCCGCCCTAATTTTTAACTGGATTGTGACTGATGAGAATCGCCCTTGGTATTGAATACGACGGAGAAAAATATTTTGGCTGGCAACGACAAAATGATTTTGACTCTGTTCAGGAACGTGTAGAAAAAGCGTTATCCATAGTGGCCAATCACCCAGTGGCAGTTCAATGTGCTGGCCGTACAGATACTGGGGTGCATGGCACTGGACAAGTTGTTCATTTTGACACCGACTCCTCGCGTAAATTAGTTGCATGGCAAATGGGCGTTAACGCCAACTTGCCAAAAGATGTGGCGGTTCGTTGGGCCGTCGATGTGAGCGACGAATTTCATGCCCGCTTTTCAGCGACAGCAAGACGCTACCGTTACGTTATCTACAATCACTCACTACGCCCTGCTATTTTGGCGAAAGGGGTGAGCCATTATCATGGTGATCTCGATGTAGACAAAATGCATCAATCGGCCCAATCGTTACTTGGTGAAAATGACTTTACTTCATTTCGAGCCGCTCATTGCCAGTCGCACAGCCCGTTTCGCAATATGATGCACATTAATGTTACTCGCCATAATAGTTATGTGGTGGTTGATATTAAAGCCAATGCGTTTGTACACCACATGGTGCGTAATATTGTGGGCAGCCTATTAGAAGTGGGTCGTGGGGATCAACCCGTTGAGTGGATGGCGTGGCTACTAGCACAAAAAAATCGTAATTTGGCTGGAGCAACAGCGAAAGCACACGGTTTGTATTTAGTTCGGGTGGACTACCCTGAGGAATTTGGCATACCAGAGTTACCTATGGGCCCCTTATTCCTGCCCGAAAATCTGTGATGCACAGCAAGTTTTCTATCACTGTTAGGTCATTTTGCTGTAATAATTAGGTAGTAAGGGATAGGTACAACCAGTTTTTTATCTACACTTGGTTGGATCTATGGTTTAATCCTTGCAAATTATCAACCTCTTGCCTGTGGGCGAGAGCTTAATGAAAAGGTTTTTCATGAGTTGGATTGAGAAGATTTTCAACAAAAGCAGTATTTCACCGTCGCGTAAGGCGAATGTGCCAGAAGGGGTTTGGACTAAATGTACCTCTTGTGGACAAGTTTTATATCAAGCCGAATTGCAACGTAATTTAGAAGTGTGTCCTAAATGTGACCACCATATGCGTATATCTGCTCGTAATCGTCTAGATAGCTTTTTAGATGCTGACGGTCGTGAAGAGCTTGGCGCTGAGCTAGAGCCTAAAGATAAACTTAAATTTAAAGATACCAAACGCTATAAAGACCGCATCACTGCATATCAAAAAAGCAGTGGCGAAAAAGACGCTTTGATTGTCATGAAGGGCGCGTTACATGGAATGCCGGTAGTGGCGTGTGCTATGGAATTTAAATTCATGGGCGGATCAATGGGATCGGTAGTAGGCGCGCGTTTTGTACGTGCTGTTGAAGCGGCCATTGAAAACAACTGCGGCATGGTGTGTTTCTCAGCCAGTGGCGGTGCACGTATGCAAGAGGCATTGATGTCTCTTATGCAAATGGCCAAAACCAGTGCTGCACTTGAGCGTCTGTCTAAAAAAGGTTTACCTTTTATCTCAGTAATGACGGATCCAACTATGGGTGGTGTTTCAGCAAGCTTTGCTATGTTGGGTGATATCAACATTGGTGAACCGCGTGCCGTTATCGGTTTTGCCGGACGTCGTGTTATTGAGCAAACCGTACGTGAAGATCTGCCAGAAGGTTTCCAAACCAGTGAGTTCTTACTGGAGCACGGCGCCATTGATATGATTGTTGATCGCCGCGAAATGCGTCAATGTGTGAGTAGCTTAATCGCTAAAATGACGAATAATCCATCACCTTTGAATGTTTCTGGTCATAAACAGTCAAAAGACGCTGAATACGAAGTACCCGTAGCGCCAGAAAAATAGTAAAGTATTCATTATCTGCCCGTTTTAGCGTTATATAGATAGATGAGTACACATATCCCACAAGCCACATCATCCTTATCGGTGTGGCTTGATTATTTACAATCCATTCATACCAGTGCAATCGACTTAGGTTTAGAGCGCATTTCTTTAGTTGCTGAAAAATCACAACCTCGTTTAACTAAGCCTGCCCCTAAAGTCATTACGGTTGCTGGGACAAATGGTAAGGGTTCTACCTGTGCCATTATGGAAGCCATATTGCTTGATGCTGGATACAGTGTCGGTGTGTATAGTTCTCCTCATTTAATTCGTTACAACGAGCGTGTGCGTATTAACGGGCAAGAGCTTGCTGATGAGCACCATGTAGCGGCTTTTCACGCCATCGAAGTATTACGCGGCGATATCAGCCTTAGCTTCTTTGAATACGCCACTCTTGCTGCGCTACATCTGTTTCAAGTGCATAACGTTGATGTGGTGTTACTTGAAGTGGGGTTAGGCGGTCGTTTAGATGCCACTAATATCGTGGATCATGACGTCAGTGTCATTACCAGTTTGGCCATTGATCATGTGGATTGGTTAGGGGACGATATTAATGTGATCGGTTTTGAAAAAGCCGGTATTTTTCGCTCAGCAAAGCCAGCCATTTGTGGGCAACCAGAGGCGCCAATGACCGTGGCCGCTCATGCTGATGATATTGGTGCCACACTATATCAAGTGGGTTATCAATATTCTTATATCGATGACGGTGACTTATGGCATTGGCAATCAGGCAGTTTTGACGTTAAAAACTTACCTAAACCCAATCTGCCTTTAGCTAATGCAGCAACAGCATTAATGGCATTGGGTGTGTCTGATCTTAATTTGACGGATATGAACATAGTTAACGGCCTTAAACGGGCGCAGTTAGCGGGAAGAATGCAATATTTATCCCAGCAACCGACAATCATTTTAGATGTGGCTCATAATCCACATTCAGCGCAATACTTAGTGCAGCAGTTGCAACAGCGTTTCCCTCAGCAAAAAATTCGCGCCGTAGTGGGAATGCTGCATGATAAAGATGTGGCGGCAACATTCAACATCTTGTCAGGATGCACTGAACATTGGTATCCCGCGTCACTAGAAGGCCCTAGAGCGGCTTCGGCTACAGAGTTGTGCCAATATTTACCGAAAGGTACGGCCACTTATGACAATCCTGTGTTGGCCTTTGAGCAGGCGCTGAGTGAGGCGAGTGCGGATGATATTGTCGTCGTGATGGGTTCATTTTTTACTGTTGGAGCCGTGCTGACGCATTGGCAATCAAGGAGCAACAATGGCAAGTAAATTTCAGAGTCGCTTAGTGGGGACTATAGTGTTGGTTGCTGTAGGGGTGATTGTGCTTCCCGACATACTGGACGGTGAGAAATTACACTACAAAGAAGAATTTGTTGCGATCCCAATTAAACCGCAACTCGAATCAGAGGTAGAGTCGTTTAAGATCCAAGATCCTGTGGATGACGCGGTCTCTTTACCTGATGAACCGGTACAAGAGGTGATTGATGAGCCCATTAAGGCTAAGCCTGTTTTGCAACACGCTCATGGGCAGGAGTCACATAAAGGGGAGCATAAACCTGAGCATAAAACCGCGACTCATCATTCTGCACCTAAAAAGACCGCAACAGCGCAACATAAGCCTGAAGTGGTTAAGGTGAAAGAGGTGAAAGTGGTTGAGCGAAATCACTACCAAGACAGTGGCTGGATTATCCAGCTAGTATCATTGAGAAGTGGTGACAATGCGGAAAAAATGGCTAAAGACCTGCGTAACAAAGGTTATCGCGCTAGCGTGGTGAAAGCGAACAACTTTTATCGCGTCATTGTTGGCCCAGATGTCTCCCGTTCTAAATTAGAATCCCAGTTGCCTAAATTGAAAAAACTTTCTGGCGCACAAGGCCAGATTCAGACATTTAAGCCGCTAAAACCATAAAGAAAACGTTTGCGTCGTGCATTTTTCTGTTAGAATGCGCGCCAGCATGAGGAAGTAAAGCTCATGAATTGGATAGATTTTACTATTTTAGGTGTGATCGGCTTATCTGCGCTGATCAGTTTGGTTCGAGGTTTCGTAAAAGAAGCATTGTCCTTAGTGATATGGTTTGGCGCCTTTTTTATCGCTAGCCAATATTACTCAAGACTGGCTGTCTACTTTACGAATATCCAAGATGACATGATCCGAAATGGAGCGGCAGTAGCGGCTTTATTTGTAGTCACTTTGATTGTGGGTGCAGTGATAAACTACACCATAGGTCAGTTAGTGCAAAAAACCGGTTTGTCAGGTACAGACCGTGTTTTAGGTATTGTGTTTGGCACATTGCGTGGCGTATTAATCGTTGCCGCTGTGCTGTTTTTTGTGGATGCCTTCACTACCTTGTCGAGTTCTGACTGGTGGCGCCAATCACAATTGATCCCAGAGTTTAGTCGTCTGATCGCACCGTTTTTCGAACATCTTAAAGAAACGTCTAGCTTTTTATCCGGCGTGGTAAAAGCTTAACTGACCAATACTGAGGGTTTAGACATGTGTGGTATTGTTGGAATTGTAGGCACAACTCCTGTTAATCAATCGATTTATGATGCGCTTACGGTTTTGCAGCATCGTGGGCAAGATGCGGCGGGTATTGTTACCATAGATCGCAATCGTTTTCGTCTACGTAAAGCGAACGGTTTGGTTAAGGATGTGTTTGAAGTAAAACACATGCAACGCCTACAAGGCACTGTGGGTATCGGCCACGTTCGTTACCCAACCGCGGGTAGCTCAAGTGCATCAGAAGCTCAACCGTTCTACGTGAACTCTCCTTTTGGCATTACACTTGCGCACAATGGTAACCTAACCAATGCGGCTGAAGTTCGTCAAAAATTATTTGAAAAAGATCGTCGTCATGTAAATACGACTTCTGACTCTGAAGTATTGCTGAATGTACTGGCTCATAACATTGATATGACCAAAACATTCAACATCACAGCGCAAGATGTGTTTGATGCGGTAAAACGTGTACACCAAACTATTCGTGGTGCGTATGCAGTGGCTTCTATGATCATCGGTCATGGTATGGTTGCATTCAGAGACCCTAATGGTATTCGCCCTTTGTGCTTAGGTAAGCGTGAAGTAGAAGGTTCAACAGAATACATGGTGGCATCAGAATCTGTGGCACTGGATGCGGTAGGTTTCGACTTTATGCGTGATGTCGCTCCAGGTGAAGCGGTTTATGTTACTTGTGATGGTCAACTGTTCACTCAGCAATGTGCGGAAAATCCACAACTGAATCCGTGTATTTTTGAATTTGTTTATTTTGCTCGCCCTGATTCATTTATCGACAAGGTTTCTGTTTACAGTGCTCGTGTTGAAATGGGTAATAAATTGGGTGAAAAAATCAAACGTGAGTGGGGCGATCTTGATATTGACGTCGTGATCCCAATTCCTGAGACCTCGTGTGATATCGCACTACAAATTGCCCAAATTATTGATAAGCCTTACCGCCAAGGTTTTGTGAAAAACCGTTACGTTGGCCGTACCTTTATCATGCCAGGACAACAGCAACGTAAAAAGTCTGTACGCCGTAAACTCAATGCTATTCGTTCTGAATTTAAAGATAAGAACGTTTTACTAGTAGATGATTCAATTGTTCGTGGTACCACCTCTGAGCAAATTATCGAAATGGCAAGAGACTCTGGGGCGAAGAAAGTGTACATCGTTTCAGCCGCTCCTGAAGTGCGCTTCCCGAATGTTTACGGTATCGATATGCCAAGTGCTAATGAATTAATTGCACACGGCCGTGAGGCGGATGAAATCGCCACGCTTATTGGTGCTGACGGTCTTATGTACCAAAGTATTGAAGATCTCGTTGCCGCCGTTGGTGAAGGCAATCCAGATATTAAAACGTTTGAAACATCGGTGTTTAGCGGTCAATACGTTACCGGTGATGTGGATCAAAAGTATTTAGATTTCTTGGATTCAATGCGTTCAGATGATGCAAAAAATGAGCAGAACATTGCTCAGGATTTAGCAAACCTTGAATTGTATAATGAAGGGGCTTAATTAGCCTGCTCCATAATCGTCATATAAAAATAAGGCCCAGCATTTGCTGGGCCTTATTTTTTTAGCTTAATCAATGTCCATCAAATTATCCCAATCACACTAAGTAAGTGACAAGAAATAGCGCAGGAAAAACACTTGAGAACAAGGCGCAATTTTTGATAAGTAGTTGTTCTACATTCAAAAATTGCAACGCCGTTATCAAGTATTTTAACCAGTTAGAATGATCAGTTAATTACCACGGTTAATGGTATTGCTATTGATGGATAAGAGAAGTCTCTTAGTTAAAGTATTCTCTAATGTAATCAATAAACAGACGTGTTTTCTCTGGGATATGATCTTTATGGTTATACAACATAAAGATATCTCGAGGGTTGGCCGTCCATTCAGGTAATACCTGTACTAATGCGCCCGATTCAATGTGATGATTAACCATTACATCAGGGATTAATGCGATACCACCCCCAGCAGAGCAGGCGTGTCTAACCACATTTAAGTCAGAGGCTTCTAATCGACCTTTTTCTTTGTTGACCACAGATTCACCGTGCACATTGACCAATGACCAATAAGTAAGAGGTAGGCCTTTTAGTAAAGAGTGCCCTGTAAGGTCCTCTGCGTGCTGGAGAGACGATGTGTTGTTCTTAAGGTACTCAGGGCTTGTCACTAAGATATCTTTCACTTCAGTGAGCTTTTTAGCAATGAGGTTTGAATCACGTTGCGGGCCTACACGGAAGATCATATCCCACTCTGTAGGGTCAAGTTCATCAGCACGGTTGGTCATGCTCAAATCGATTTGAATGTCAGGATAAGTATCCATGAAACCTTCGATTAAAGGCATGAGCATGCGCTTGGTCAAGTTTGCTGGAGAAGAGACTCTGAGTCGTCCCGCCGCACCTCTACATTCTTCACCCAATTCAACAGCAGAGCTTGAGAGTTGTTTTAACAAAGGGCCACATTGCTCGTAAAAGCGTTGTCCTGCTTCTGTTAGGGTTAATTTGCGAGCATGCCTATTTAGCAAGCGTAAATCAATTGCATCTTCTAATGCTTGAATACGCCTAGTAATAGTAGCAACCGGGATTCGAGTAGCTCGAGATGTTGCTGTATAGCTTCCATGCTCCACGACTTGGCGGAACAAATTGAGGTCATCGAGTTTCATTGTATCTTTCATGATCTAGATATGCGCTCACAATTATGGGGGGATTAGCCCATTAGTCAGATGATTAGATGTTTATTATCAATCAGTTTTGATGGTTTGTCGTTAAAATTAATGATTTATCTTTGTTATTATTACCTCTGACATCTAATGTTATAGCAAATAACGAAGACGTAAAGAGTATAAAGTGCACCAAGGAAGTATCTTATTGGACAGACAGATGAATTGTAAACAAATATCCGATGTTTTGATATTGGATGATGACCCTGTATTTAGAAAACTTGTCACTTCGTTGCTTGAAAGCCAACATTATGAAGTGTTTGAAGCTGCAAATGGTTTAGAAGGATTGCAGCATCTTTCGCAACATGTGCCAGATTTAGTGATATGTGACATAGAAATGCCGTTATTAAATGGGATTGAATTTGTCGAAGAGGTCAGTCATCAATACCCATCCTTGCCGATGATCGTTATTTCCGGCACGGAAAAAATGTCCGTGGTGGCGAAAGCCTTAAAATTTGGTATAAAAGATTTTGTGACTAAGCCCATTATTGATCCGAGTCATTTGCTTAAAACGGTGGCCACTACATTAAAAGAAGCGAAAGATTCGGCAATAGGCGGGCGCGATTTTACCAGTCAATGGTTTCAATTAGATCATCAAGGGAAATTACCTGAAGAACAAGAGCTTCATTGGCATTTACAGTATCTTCACCAACACCCAAGTATTTCAAGGGATCTGCTACAAGCGTTAATTCCCGAGCCACAGACTAGCCAAGGGGTGTGGCACTGTCACTTTAGAGTGCTACAAAGTCTCGATATTATGCCGTTGGTTTACGATTATACATGGAGTATGAACGGGCAATTTTTATTTTATGTTTTGGATACAAACTCCCCGCAACAATACGCTGTACCCACCAGTTTATTGGTGAGAGCTCTATTTAATGATTATATTCGTCACCAAGAAGGGCAGGCATTTCATATTCAGGAACTAGTGCAAAACATTGAAAAAGGTATACGTTACGCCGATTGTGGCGAACCCATTAATGCCATTATTGGGTTGGCAGACTTCCCTAATCAAGAGTGTCATATTTTAAGTGCTGGTATTGATGGCGCTTGGTGTCATTCAGATTCTCAACAAACGTTAGTTGAGCGTGCCAGTTTAGGTGCGCAGGACACAGTGCAAGTACAGTGTTTTTCTTTACACAACCGTGGGAAAAATACGTTGCGACTAAGTGGTTTGCCTCATGCGAGCGCGCAAATTGTTATAGAAGGGCGCAGTTAATCTAAGAGACTGTTTTTTTCTATTCAGTTCGGATATTCTGCCAACTATGATGTGGTTGACTCGTTAATTATGTGGTGCTAAATCAGTGGATAATTCGGTAAACAGTTCTGTGGACACGGTTGGCGCTTCCCTTAAAAGAGTCGTTTTGTTGTGCTCGGGAGTAATATGCCTTGCATTGGGCATTGCTGGCGCTGTGTTGCCTTTGCTTCCTACTACGCCTTTTGTGTTACTGGCCAGCGCTTGTTTTATGAAAAGCTCTCCGCGACTGAATCAAAAACTACGTTCTAACGCGACATTTGGCCCCATTATTGACCATTGGCAAACGCATCGAGGCATGCATCATTCTGTCAAACGCAAAGCCTATCTGTTTATCGTGCTCAGCTTTGCTCTGTCTATTACAGTGGTGCCCCTGATGTGGGTGAAGTGCTTATTAGGGACTATGATGGTGATTTTACTGACCTGGCTCTATCGATTACCTGAGCCAACACAGTAATTAAACAGAGAAAACTTGAGGTACTCCAAAGAGTGACTTGCTCAAAATTGATAATATTACTACCATGTCATCCACTTATGTCAATTTGAAAGAGTTGTGGTCATTATTCATGCACACACTTACCTATTAATTGATATCAATCAAACCCATTCCGAAAGTCAATGACAATGAGTCCAGCTTACCTCTTTACCCTAGGTAAAGGCATTGAGCGTCTCCTGACAGCGGTAAACCACTAACGGTACTTTACGGATAGGCTCTGAACCTAACAGTAAGAATAATTATGAATATTGAAAAACAATCTTTGGTTAAAGCAAGTATTAAAAGCATTTCAGATTACCCAAAACCGGGTATTCTGTTCCGAGATGTCACTAGCTTGATGGAAGATGCCACCGCTTATAAAGCCACCATTGACATGTTCATTGAGCAATACAAAGATATGGGCTTTACTAAAATTGTCGGAACAGAAGCTCGTGGATTCTTATTTGGTGCTCCCTTAGCGTTAGAGTTAGGCGTGGGTTTTGTGCCGGTACGTAAACCGGGTAAATTACCTCGTCAAACCATCTCTCAATCCTATCAATTAGAATACGGTACGGACGTTTTAGAGATCCATACCGATGCCATTGTTGCTGGTGATAAAGTGCTAATGGTGGATGATCTACTGGCAACAGGTGGAACCATCGAAGCAACAGCGAAACTGATTCGTCAATTGGGTGGTGTGGTTGAACATGCCGCTTTTGTGATTAACCTGCCAGAGCTTGGCGGTGATAAACGTATTCAAAAAATGGACATCGAAGTGTTCAGTCTTTGTGAGTTTGATGGGCATTAATCTGCTGTCTTCTATCAGGATTATTAATGAGTTATTTAGCATTAGCGCGTAAGTGGCGTCCTAAACGATTTAAAGAAGTCGTTGGGCAAGAGCATGTTTTAACCGCATTAGAAAATGCCCTTGATCAAAACCGATTGCATCATGCCTACCTATTCAGTGGCACTCGAGGTGTGGGTAAAACGACCATTGGTCGCTTACTGGCAAAGGGATTGAACTGTGAAACAGGCATTACGTCTACCCCTTGTGGAGAATGCCAGAGCTGCGTTGAAATAGATCAAGGTCGCTTTGTTGATCTATTAGAAATCGATGCCGCTTCTCGTACTAAAGTTGAGGATACTCGGGATCTTTTAGATAACGTTCAATACAAGCCTGCTAGAGGGCGATTCAAGGTTTATTTAATCGATGAAGTGCATATGCTGTCAAAACACAGCTTTAATGCCTTGTTGAAAACCTTAGAAGAACCCCCAGAATACGTGAAGTTTTTGCTGGCCACTACCGATCCACAAAAGTTACCCGTCACTATCTTGTCACGTTGTCTGCAATTTCATCTAAAACCGATTAATGTTGATGCCATACATCAACAGCTTGACCATGTTTTAGAGCAGGAGCAGATTAACCGAGAAGAACGAGCTCTAGGCATGTTGGCCCATGCGGCAGACGGCAGTATGCGTGACGCATTAAGCTTGGCGGATCAAGCCATTGCCCTTGGTAATGGTTCTGTGTTGACCGAGCAAGTAGCAAGCATGCTCGGCACATTAGATAGCGAACAAGCCCTGTATTTGATCGATGCCATGGTCAATAGACAAGCCTCTGCCACTTTAGCCGCCTTGCACCAGTTAGCCACAAATGGGGTTGATTGGGACGGTTTATTGCAAGAGTTGGCCATGCAACTGCATCGCATTGCCATGTTCCAAGCGCTTCCAGAAACACTGGACCCTGCTCATCAAGATAAAGAAAGAATCGAACATCTTGCGGCTGTTATTGCGCCTCAAGAAGTGCAACTGTACTATCAAATTGCTCTCAAAGGTCGCAACGAATTACCTTTAGCTCCCACAGAGCGTGCCGGGGCAGAAATGACCTTGCTACGTATGTTGGCTTTTACTCCGCAAAAATTAGCATCCGCTAATCGTATTTCTACCCAAAGCGAGCCTGTGAGTAACGCACCGCAGTCGTTGCCGGTAGTGGACGCCACGCCAGTAATAGATAAGCCATCGCCGGTACAACAGGTGAAAAAGGTATTGCAACAGCCCGCAGTGAGTGCGCCTATAGGCAATACTGAACCGTCGCAACCGGTGGCAGAGCATACCGCTTCGCTATCTTCTCAGCCCGAAACTCACACGGCACCTAATCAGGAGCCAGTGCAAGCCAACAAGGCAAGTCATAATCCTTTGGTGGGTTTACGTCATCAACTGCGTTCTAAGCGCCAAAATAAATCAACGCAGCAGGATGACAGCGCAAAAAAGGGTGATGCAACACCGACACGTCATAAAAAAGAGAGTGTTTTACAGCGTGTGACTCAACAGCACCCGCCAAAAGCGCCTTCAAAGTCAGTGTTGCAGCAAGAAGCAGATACTCGTAATCAGCCTTATCAGTGGCAGGCTTCCGCAAAAGAAACGGTGCAACAAAAACCGGCAACGGTGACGCCTGCATTATTGAAAAAAGCATTACAGCATGAGAAAACCCCTGAAATGCAGGCTAAGTTACTTCAAGAGTCGGTAGCGGTTGATAATTGGAGTGCGGTGATTAATACCTTGCAAGTGGGCAAGCTTGTGCAACAACTGGCGCTAAACTCTCACTATGAAGAAGATGAAACCAGTATCACTTTGCATTTAAGGGCAAGCCAAAAACACTTAAACAGTGAAAAGTCTCGGGATGAACTGATACAGGCGATGTCCGCTTCAATGGAGCAACAGCGTTCAATTAATATTCAGGTGAGTGAGAAAGGTCAAACACCTCTGGAATTGCGTGAAAGCTTGTATCAAAGTAAGTTACACAATGCGTTCCACAGTTTAGAAAACGATGCGCATATTCAATTTATTGAGGCTCGCTTTTCAGCGGAGCTCGATAAAGAAAGTGTTCGTCCTATTTAGGGTTGAAATGGGTCAGATCGAGCCCCATTTACAGTTATAGTACACAATACCGATATCATAGAGAGATGCAAAATGTTTGGAAAAGGCGGTATGGGCAACTTAATGAAGCAAGCCCAGCAAATGCAAGATCGTATGGCTAAAGTTCAAGAAGAAATCGCACAAATGGAAGTGACCGGTGAATCCGGTGCGGGCCTTGTGAAAGTGACTATCACTGGTAGCCACAATGTGCGTCGCGTTGACATCGACGAAAGCTTGATGGAAGACGACAAAGAAATGCTTGAAGATCTGATTGCAGCAGCATTTAACGATGCCGCACGTCGTGTTGAAGAAGCGCAAAAAGAAAAAATGGCATCAGTGACTGGCGGTATGCAATTACCACCAGGCATGAAAATGCCTTTCTAAGACGCAGAACTTAATTTAATGCGTACCAGTAATATGCTGGAGCAATTGATGGAGGCCTTACGATGTCTACCTGGGGTTGGCCCCAAATCGGCACAACGTATGGCCTTTCATTTATTGCAACGAAACCGAAGTGGTGGGGTGAAACTCGCGGATGCTCTCAGTCAGGCAATGACGGAAGTAGGGCACTGTAGCGAATGCAGAACCTTTACCGAAAACGACATTTGTAATATATGCAGCAACCCAAAAAGACAGCAAACCGGACAAATTTGTGTGGTTGAAAGTCCAGCTGATATTGCCGCGGTAGAGGCGACAGGTCAGTATTCAGGGCGCTACTTTGTATTGATGGGACACTTATCTCCCCTTGATGGCATTGGCCCTAGCGACATTGGCTTGGATAAATTGGACTTTACCCTCCAAGAAGGCGGTATTAGCGAAGTGATACTGGCGACCAACCCAACCGTCGAAGGGGAAGCCACCGCACAGTATATTGCAGAGCTATGTCATATCCACCAAGTGAGCGCCTCTCGAATCGCTCATGGAGTGCCTGTGGGCGGTGAGTTAGAGTTAGTGGATGGCACAACCCTCTCTCACTCTTTATTAGGGCGACATAAGCTGTAATACCAAACCAATAAAAAGGCCGTTTAGTGTTTGACTAAACGGCCTTTTTTATCTCTATGCGACTTAAATAATTATTCTTTCTCAGCTACAGCTTTATACACAATTGCACCAATAATACCGCCGATAATAGGGGCAACCCAGAATAGCCATAATTGGCTCAGTGCGTAATCACCCACATACACTGCAACCGCCGTACTACGAGCAGGGTTAACAGAAGTGTTGGTTACCGGAATACTGATAAGGTGGATTAGGGTTAAGCAAAGGCCGATGGCAAGTGGTGCAAAACCTGCTGGAGCGCGTTTATCGGTTGCGCCCATAATCACAAACAAGAATACCGCAGTTAGGGTGATTTCAGTCACTAGCGCCGCTAGCATGCTGTAACCGTGCGGAGAGTGCTCTCCATAACCATTAGTTGCGAAGCCACCAATATCCGCGCCCGCTTTACCAGTGGCAATGATGTATAAAACGCCACCCGCTATGATGCCACCAATTACTTGGGCAACAATGTAAGGGATAACCTCTTTAGCTTCATGACGACCGCCTGCCCATAGCCCAATTGTAACTGCGGGGTTTAGGTGACAACCTGAGATATGACCAATAGCAAACGCCATAGTCACCACTGTTAAACCGAATGCAAGAGCGACACCTAGGTATCCAATACCTAAATCCGGAATGCCAGCCGCTAACACAGCACTACCACAACCGCCTAGCACTAACCAAAATGTGCCAATTAGCTCAGCCATGTATTTATTCATAAAACGTCCTTTGAATCTGATTGAGTTCTGAACTAAAAATATACGCTATTTGCCATATAGGCAAAGTTTCCGTGAATATTTATTCAGGCGGTAATGTATTCAAGTTCTGTAAGGATCTCAATAGCTTGTTTGGAGTCTTCACCGCAAACCCATTTTGCAGCTTTGAAATCATGGCAAACATCAGGACGTTCTTTTTTGCCAAATAGCTTGCATAGATTGTCATCGGTGAGTTGCTTACAACGTTCACCTGCTTTTTTCCCATGTGGGTGTAGCGGGAAACCACTAGAGATACTGGGTGCAATACAGCACGCCCCGCAATACAGTCGACATTCCATACCGTTGTTCTCAATAATTTAAAGGGAGGATTATCGCCATATTTACTAGGATTGAAAGATGTTTTACTCAAACAGTGAAAACTATACTTGTAAGTCCTTGATTGTCGTTTGTGCTTGTATTTTAGGCGTCAAATAGGTATAAAACGCCTCCAAGTTCACGACGGTAAATAAATGATGACTTCTCCATTTTGGCAAACAAAAACCCTAGAACAAATGAGCGAACAAGAATGGGAAGCGCTTTGTGATGGCTGTGGTAAGTGTTGCCTACATAAATTGATGGATGAAGACAGTGACGTAGTTTACTACACCAACGTTGCTTGCAGTTTGTTAAACAGTAAGACATGCCGCTGTAATGACTATGAGCACCGCTTTGATTCCGGCGAATCTTGTTTAAAACTGACTCGTGATAAAATTGATGAGTTTAACTGGTTACCAGAGACTTGTGCCTACCGCTTATTATCGGAAGGTCATCCTCTCCCTTCTTGGCACCCGCTAATACACGGTTCAAAATCGGCCATGCATGCTGCCGGGGAAAGCGTACGCAATAAAATAGTGTATGAAATCGATGTGATTAATTGGGAAGACCACATTCAAAATTTACCCGAACCTAACTAGGTTGTTGCTTGATTAGATGACTAAATAGAGTAAAAATCAGCTTAATCATGACGTTTCATATTTGTTCACGCAGTTGAATTGATGAATGGGGCGTCAAATAGTTCTCTCCCCCTTAAGATACTTTTCTAGATTATGATTCAATCTCATTTAACTTTTAGAGCTTATAAAGTGAGTTACAGAGAGCTGACTTTATAAAACAATATGAGCACGTCTGCATAATATAGATTACATAATCAACACATGAATTAAATAATATACAACCAATCATTTATGTGCGATTTCAATAGCATTGAAATCTGGTTATCACCTCAAATTTGCAAAGATACATTCCAAATGCCAATTACATGCTTATGCCCGAATTCAACTCCGAAGTGCGACATTCTTAATATTCAAGTAGCCTCCATCATTTCTCTAAAAATGACAGCAGGTTGCTTGAACCCTAAACACTTTTTTGGACGATAATTAATTCGTTGTTGCGCCCTTTCAATATCATCATCACTAACCGTTCTTAGATCTGTTCCTTTCTTTACGTACTGTCTCAACAGGCCGTTAGCATTTTCATTCGCTCCTCGTTCACAAGAGCTGTAAGGGTGTGCGAAGTACACGTCGGTTTCTAATGCCCGTGCTATTTCTTCATGACCTGCAAACTCACGACCATTATCTGCGGTAATAGTATGAACGAACGCTTTATAAGGCATCAGCATTGCTATGGTTGCGTTAGTCACGTCTTTTGCTGACTTAGAGGGCACTTTCTGTGTCAGATAAAAACGCGTTTGACGCTCTAAGAGAGTGACAATTGCCCCCGTTCCATGCTTGCCTAAGACCGTATCAATTTCCCAGTCACCAAAGCGTTCACGACTATCAACAATGTCAGGCCTTTCATCTATTGAAACTGCGTTTTTGATTGCAGGTGCTTTCTCTGTCTTGCCCCGTCGATACCGCTTATGGCCTTGGCGCAAGTGCTTAAATAGCTTTCCACCTTGTCGCTTATTACGAGCGACGAATCGGTAAATCCACTCATGGCTCACTTTAGCCCCTGCGCGGGTTAAGACATTAGATATTTGCTCTGGACTCCAATCGATAGACAACAGAACCTCAATAAAATCTATACGCGATTGAGGTACTTGATACTTACGGGCTTGCCGTCGTTTTTCTATTGATTGATGATGTGCTTTGTCTGGCCGATATTGTTCTTTCTTGCTACATCGTTTCAGCTCTCGATAAACGGTTGAGCGATGGCATTTAACTGTCTTAGCAATTTCAGATATTGAAATTCCCCGTTCCAAAAGGGCAGAAATTTGATATCTTCTTCCCTCGGTCAACTGCTGATAATTCATAGTAGTTCTGCTTGTTTCTTTGGCGAGAAGAGCGTACCACTTTCGGCAGTTGGCTTCCTCTTCTATGCCTTTCCATGAATGTCGCAGTTATTATCTGAAATCGGGAGAAAGCATTCCAAGTTGATCGTATTGCCATGTGATATTTTATTGAGATATTGGTTAAGTTTCATTTTAGTGTGTCCAAATTTAATTGATACATAACGTTAAATATTCCAAGGAAATTATATGAAATATGTTAATCAACTTATTTATAATTTATATTCATCTTGTCGAATAGCTTATTCATTCATTTACTATAACGCCAATAGAACCTAGTGGTTAGTGACAGACTTAAACTTGGGTGCTATTATCGGTACCTGTTCTTATTGATGGGGATTTAATATAAAATGTTAGATATAACAAAACTATTCACTAACCTCCTTAGGATTGGCATAGTAACTCTAATTCTTTCTCTTCTTATGTGGAATTTTAATTATGGGGGGACTGATTCTAATCCTTTTATTACTTTTCCTGAATGTTTACTGAATAATGATGGTTGGTTTTGCGAATTTGAGTCTATCCCCGTTTTATTCTGGATAGGAATCACGCTGACTGGAATATCTGGTGTATGTAAGTTATCTATAAAGGAGCCAGAATCAGAGCAACAATAACCTTTGAAAGGTCATCTTCACACCTTTAAGCAGGGTAAGATCGCAAACGTTTTTTAATCACTTGAAGCGATCAATTTGACGATCACATTTAGCTGTGATCTTATACTCTCTTTTTAACGAGAGACCCAATGAACATGCATATTGACGAATTAAAAGAACACTTTCACGCAGTCACTGACAAACGCCAAAGTGCAAAGGTTACGTATTGCCTATTTGAGGTACTGTTTGGTTCTCTGTGTGCCATAATTGGTGGGGCTAAAGGTTGGTTTGATATTCGTGAATATGTTCTTGGACATCATGACTGGTTTAAACGTAATGATATGCTTATCAATGGGATCCTTGCTGATGACACCATCGCCCGCATAATTTCTAAGATCGAGCCATTCCATGAATGCTTTATTAACTAGATGGCGGCAGTCCATACTCTTACTGATGGACAAGTGGTTGCCATTGACGGCAAAACCCTTCGAGGTTCGTACAACCGTGATGATAGATCAAGCACAATACATATGATCAGTGCTTATTCATCTTCAAATAACCTAGTATTTGGTCAACTTAAAACTGAGCAGAAAAGTAACGAAATTACAGCGATCCCTGAACTTATCAGGCTCCTTGATATTAAAGGGGCTTTAGTTACCATCGATGCAATGGCATGCCAAACTGAGATTGCTAAGACCATTATTCAGCAAGGCGGTGATTACTTACTTGCGGTTAAAAGCAATCAAAGCACCCTTAGAAAAGCAGTTGAAACGGCCTTTCAGAGCAACGTTATAGTTCACCTGAGAGCATTGAACTAGAGAGAAATTATGGTCGAGTTGAATCAAGAAAATGCTATGTACTTGATAGTACGCGACTTAACGGAAACTTTACTCGCTGGAAAACCTTAAATCGATAGTGATGATCGAGAGCTTTCGATATGAAAAAAGTAAATCAGTAGGCCTTGAATATCGATATTACATCAGTTCAAAGAAATTAAGTGCAGAGCAAGCCGCTTCGGCTGTGCGGGACACTGGGGTATTGAATCTATGCACTGGGTGCTCGATGTCACGATGAAAGAAGATGAATGCCAAATATACAAAGAGCACGGCGCTGAAAACTTATCGTGCCTGAGACATATCAGTTTAAACATGTTGCGCTCAGAGCCAACAAAGCTAAGTATCGTTGGAAAACAGAAGCGCTGTATGATGAATACATCAATGTTAGAGGCAGTCCTTAATGCTGGATTTAGATCGCTGACTAAAAACTAGGCACTCATGCGGTTGCCCTGCCTACCCCTGTCATAATAAAAATATAAATCATTTAATCTCTTTAGTTTGAGGTTAAATGATTTTTTGATCTTAAATGTAAATAATGACGAGTGAAATTGTGTTTATGAACACTTGATTAATTACAGTGAATATCATGGGCTGAGTAAGAGGGGTGAGATCCATAAGAGCCATTGTTATTGACCACTTGTGGCGGAAGCGACCTGACGAGTAAGGTGTATTCAGGGTAGGGGGATGTGCCATGTACCTGAAAGTCTTTAGTGACAGGAGTGATTAATACTATCTTGAGCTTAGGCGCGCGTTTGTGCAGTGAATGCGCAATCCCCATACCGTTTGCTACGTGATATTTACCAGCAACATGCATGACTTGATGAGAAGGGTGCTGTTGAATGTGCATGGCGATACTTTCGGCCATCGTTTCATCCCAGGCTATCTGTGCGGCATACATATGTTCGACTCTGTTTTTATCCATGCCTTGCATTGTTTCCATAAATTGCTTTTTGTATGGCCTGTCAGAGGTGTCTAAGTGGGTAGCAACATGCTGTTGTTGTGTGTTATCCAGTGTTTTGAGGTAGTCAACGCCGACTTTACTAATGCAGCGTACAATATCTCGTGATGCATTGGCGGCAATGACGGGCATGGTTGCCGATTTAGCTTGTTCTACGAGGGAGCGGTAATCGCTGGTATAGTTAGGCCATGCATTGCTATGAGCAATAAAGGCAAGTTCCCCTATTTTCCCTTCGAGGTAACGATTGATTGTCGGCTGGGCTGGACGACTAAACTGTTCCATGGATAAAGTCACACGGCTATTGGCATTCAATAATGCTTGATAAAAATCCGACTGAAAACGATGTATGGCTGAGTGGCTATGCCATTCTCCCACTAAAATAACATCGGCACTTAGCAGTTCATCTGAAAGAGCGTTTAAAGGCGTGTATTGGCTACTAGGAGAGTATAACTGGTAATCATAAAAGGTGTTGATAGGAAGGGGAGCTTCGATGGCGACTGTGGGCATCGACAGTAGACCAATCATTACAGGTAAAGGGGTGTTAAAGTAAGGCATGGATTCTCTCCTAAACGCTATCCATAAGGGGAAAGCCACCTAATAAAAAGCGCAGATGCAACATGGTGCGACATCTCATGCCTAGTTAGGTTGACTAAGCCTACTTTTTTATAAGCTTAGTCATTGAGTTTAGTTCGAGAGAATCCGTTTGACAGTTTTTAACTTAAAGTGCTGGCTATTGAGCGGTGAGTTGCGATGTTGGCGCTATACCTGCTTGCGTCACACCGTCAATAGAACTCAGTGCATTACAAAGCCCCAGTAAGTCACTAATACCACCATTGACCACCACTAACTGGTTATCCGCATCTTTTTCTACCGAAAATACCAGTTGTCCACCCAGTTTTGAAACGGAATTTAACAATTCGCTTAGTGCTGGTTTTTTTACAGTAACAATAATCTCACCACTGGCTGTATAGGGTGTGCTAGTTGGTGAGGTTCGGATAATATCGCCACTGTATATGTGCTTTGATGTGACAAAACCTTGATCTGTTTTTATCTGATAGGCAGCCTGAGCAGACCCAGAAAAAAGCACAGCCAATGCTAGAACTTTAAATATTGATTTCATTTTATGCTCCTTTATGACCATTGATTTGAATAGACCAATCATGCACAACACCTAGCTTGCTATTATTGTCAGCTTTTATCAGATCTGGATTAAGATCGACGCCGGTCTTGCCCATTTTTTGAGAGTAGGTACCGTCATTAGCATCAAAGACTCTAAGCGTCCATTCACCTTGCATAGGTTCTCCCCAGAAGGTATTGATATTAAAGGTATAACTTAGCGGTAAGCTACTGTTTTGTTTTGGAATGCCGTTATACGGGTTTAATGCGATAGCATGAGTACCTTTCGGTGAGATCAACTCAACTTGCACATCATTGAGTCTTTCATGTTCAATATTGACGTATAAGGAAACGGTTTCAACCACGGCAGAATCAGAGACAGTAATTTGCTCTTTTAGACCTTTTGCACTGGCATCAGGAATGGTTTTATCCATATCTTTTGAACGTACTTTTGCAAACTCAACGAGAGAACCTAAAGTTTTAGGGGAGTAAGTTTTAGCCATTGCAATGGCTTTATCGATATCCACCAGACCAAAGCCGTATTTATTGTTGAAATGCAAACCGGCAGCGTTAGTCACCCAGCCCAATTGTGCGGTTAATTCACCATCTTTAAGAGGAAGAGTCACCGCTTTACTTTGTGGATCGACTTTCTTAGCGGTGTGCGCAAGGATATTGCGAATATCACGCCATGAAAGATCTGGGTTTACGGATAATATATCGGCAACAGCCCCTGCCACAACGGGCGTAGCAGCAGAAGTACCATCCATTTCTGCATTGTAATCACAGTTCTGATTCTCTGCGTATAGCCCTTGGTTAAAGCTATCTACAAAGGTATCTCGGGTGGTGAAATTAGCAAAGCCGATGCTTTCATTACAACCTTGAACATCCGTCGTGATGATGCGAGGGTAGGGTCTTTCACCACCAAGGCCAGCAATAAATACGTTTGCACCAGAGCCTGAATAACTGGCTTGTTTACCTTGGGCGGTGACTGAACTGACGACAGTGACATAAGGTGAGTTTTTGTAAAAGCTCAGCATCCCCCCAATGAAAGGCAGGCCATGGTTGATGACATTAGGTGCCAACTGAGGGTCAAATGTAGTGAAATCAGTCAGTTTACTATCACTAGGTTGGTAGTATCCCGGTTGTGCCGATCCAGAGTGTAACTCGAAACCTTGTTCATTATTTGCCGATGATTTTAGGTAAATAATCCCTTTATCTTTAAAACCATGACGAGCCCCCTCACGAGCAATACTCAGGAAAGCTTTCTCATTTAAACAGTACCAGTCAGTATCATTAGTACATAAAGCCGTAGTACCCCAACTTTCGTTATAGACACGGGCAAGGTTATCAAGCCCTTTTTTCAGATCGTCGGTGCTGTTCAGATTATTAGTGGCAGAAGCGGTGGTATTGGAAAAGCCATGGCTTCGGGCAAAATTTAATGCATTCTGTGGTGAGTCCAGAAAATTAAAGCTGATGATTTTTGCCTCAGGAGCAACCCCTCGACCACCTATATTATTCCAACCTTTTTCAGCAATAATGCCAGCCACGGCAGTGCCATGCCCGTTCAATACAGGCATAGAAGTTTGAGAGGCTGCAGGCACAGGGCTACCTAGATTGAGGGAACCTTTACCAACGTTTAGGTCAGGGTGGGTAATATCCGCACCATAATCCACCACGCCAACGGTCACACCTTGTCCAAGATAGCTGGAAGCTAAGGCGTTTTTCATATTGATGTCGGTCTCGCCATCGGCAGGAATATCCATATCGGTATAAGCCGTTTGCGCGACATTATGCAGGTGCCACTGTTGCGCATACATTGGGTCATCATTAATCTGTACAGTGACAGTTTTGTTAACACCATCCTCACTATATACAAAAGAGTCTGTAGATTTCGTTTCCCCATCAGCGGTTTGCGGAATATAGAGAAATGAATTGCCCTCTTGTCGAAGGGCACCATTTTTGATGCCAGAGATATCCACCAAGGATAGCTGATGTCCTTGCTGCTCAAAACGCACTAAACGGCCCGCATCGGTATAAAGTGTGTTATTGGTGCGAGTGGTTAAACTTTGTGTTTGATACTCAGCATTGCTTGGCACAGCAGCAAATAATTGCTGAGTATGCGCACTTTCTTTTACTTCATGAGTGGTGGACTCACCACCACCACAACCGTTTAACAGCCCAAGCCCAAGAAAGCATACAAAGTAGGTATTCTTATTCATTATAATATTCCTTTAATCAAGCTCAGGTAGAAGATCAAACAGCACATGTTTATCACGTTTGATTTGCAACTCAAGGTTTTCCATTTTCATTGCTCGTTGTTGAGCCTGGGTAAGAGTGTTCCCAGCTGTTTGAGGCGGAACATTTTGCGGTACTGAGTTGCCCGCACTTGCTGGTTGAGGCGGAACATTTTGTTGCACTGAGTTACCCGAACCTGTTGGTAGAGGCGGAACGTTTTGCTTAACAGGGCTGTTCGCATTGGGTAGTTGCGGCGTATTTTGTTGCGTTGGCGCATTGTTATTTACCGCAGCTTGTGAAGCGGCTGCGAGTGACTTATTGATCAGAAATAGCTGAACAACGGAGTCCTGAATACGGTTTCGCAGTTTTGTTGCGAGAATATTTTGTGGGCCAATATAGACACTTTTACCCGTATCTGGATCGTACACTTCTGAGGTGCGCCATTCCGTTAGCATCGCGTACTGCTGAGTGGCTTCATCATATGTGTACAGTGGCTTGCCTTGATATAGACCATCATCTTTATGCACTGACACATATTCGCGCCATGCACTGCTATGACCATAGCCACCTTGCACACCATCATCAGTGGCCAATACAACCTGTTTTAGAAGTGCTTTAAGGTAATTGATGCGTAATGTCATCCCTTCTTCTGAAGCGTCAGAAAAGGCTAGGCCGAAATGCTTGTACAAATGTTGGTTTGAATCTGATTTGATGACAGGTTCAATATATTTATTCGCAGGATCATTGCCATAATTATTGAGGATGTTATATCGCATGTAATTGGCTAGATACGATCCAAGCGAGAATGAAGCATTGTCAGCTAGGAAATACGGTGCTTCATTTTGTGCTTTAGAACCAGAGAGATCCCCTTCATCGGTAATGTCACTGTGCTGCATAATGCTTTGCAGGCAGTTATTTTGCAGTCTAGGTACGTCAATAGGGTAGGTTAACGGGCTGTTAACCGTACTGAGATGGTAAGCCGAGTAATCGGTATGCATTACCGAGTTACACAAAAAGACTTCTAAAGCACGCCCCATTTTATGGTCATAATCCACCATTGAATAATTAGAGAAGTGATCCATAGGGTCTAAATCTGATGAACGTAATAAGTCTCTCATTAGCTCAAGTTTCATCGGCCAAGCAGGAGCGAATTTTTTATACAAATTGCCATTTTGAGGCTGAATGTCACTTGGGAAGTTAAGACCATTTAACGGTGTTACTACCGACGAGTTGCCAGATGGTACGACATTGACTGCAAGCGTACCTTCATCGGCAGAAATGCCTTTATCTTGTAGTAATTGCATCACCGTTGGATTATTTAATACCAGTACTTTGAACAATAGCGACTGATGCTGCTCATCCATGAAGTTAGTATATAAACTATTGAAACTAGTGAATTTAGATTTCCCTTGATTGTACGGGATATGCAATTGAGTCGCCGCTTTATAGATGTCATTTAAATTCACATCGGTGACTAAAAGAGGGGTGCTGCTTGTAGACACTCCTGGTACAGGTCGTTGCGAAATCGTCACTCGTGCATCGATATCATTAATATCCATGATTGAAAGGGATCGCAGTAATGTGGCGTCTAAACTTGCTCGTAGTGGTACGCACTGCTCTAACCCTTGCGCGGAATACTGAGGGTTATAAGGACAGTTAGTATCGCTTAGATAGTCGTCTGCATCATAAATACCGGCTGCATTGGCGGCGCGGGCAATGTTATGACGGATCTTTATTAGGGAGCTGGTCGCCGTATAGTAATCGCCGGTATCGAAGAGCTTACCTAACGCAGAAAGATCGGATAATCCGTTTCCACCAACACTGTTGTACATGAATGGGATGAACACACCATCCACTAATCCCCAACCAATATTTTTTAGTGCGGTAGGCGCATTGGATTGCGTCAATGCCATATCACTCTTATTGCAATAAAAATCTGTTTCTATGTCAGAGTCACTACAGAATTGATAACGGACAGACTCCATGTTGTACATCTGCTCGGAATCAGAAATAGCACCACCACCCAGTGACGGGTTAGTGACCATTTCTTTTTTCCATGCACTCAAAATACTGGTGTCGTGTGGTTTAACGCTCTGCCAGCGAGCGTTCACATCAAATACATCGTTATTCGAAGTATCTGGTTGTATTTCTCGAGCATAGCCAAAACGCAGTGCGGCTAAATCGTAGGCACCATAAATACGATTGTAGAAAGACGAATCCTGCATGTATTCCATAACCGAGCTGTAATGGGTGATGATCTGCATCGATTTTTCGCCGGATACACCCAGTGCTTTATCAATTTTAGGCTGCACTGAGGCATAAAATGGTGACTTCTTGGTAAAGTGATGGGCAAAGTCAACACTAGAGCGGAAGTTATGGCGTAAACCAAAAGAGTGCCCTAGTTCATGAGTTAAAATACCAGAATAAAAGCCGTTCCCTGTAATCTCTTGAATTAAGCTCTTGTTTTCATCAGAAAGCTCAGCATAAGGAAGCATGTCTGAGTGTCTAGGTTCACCTGTCCATAATTCTGGATTGTCCCATACAGAGGACGTTGGGCCATAAATTGGCGCAAGGTTATCAGTCCAGAAGGTTTGTATATCCTTAGGAATGATCTGTTTTTTTTCTGTCGCTAGTTGAGGCGGTAATTGCGGTACTAATTGTTTTACGTTAGACGTCGCCGCATCTACACCTGCACCTGTCGCCTGAGTTGCCGACAATTGGCTTGAGCCAGAGTTAAACATTTCTAAGCCGTGCAGAGCATTATAAAACTTAGTTGATGTTGCCAAATTACTGCGTTGTGTCTCAGTTAAAGAGTCTTGATCGCTAGAGGAATGATAGCTTGCATTGGTTGATGTGGCCGTCATTGAATTGGCTGGATGGTCGGTCACTTTGCCGCTAGTGAGTTCTTGGCTCAACTGGCTGGCGTCAAGACGGCCATCTAAGAATTTAAAGGTGTCGCTTATTACTTTATAGCGCGATTGCACACCAGTAGAACGGAACATTGGTAGATTCATTACGATACGTGAGCTGACAATTTCACCCGTTTGTGTATCGGTAATGGATTCTGTTGCGCCACTGTAGTTGTAGTTATCAGCAAAATTATCAAGTGTGATGAAGCTATATCGTAGATCACCAAATCTTTTATCACCTTGTTTTTTCAAGATGATTTTTGGTACGCCTGTTTTTGCCTCTGCCAGTTCGATATTGATGGCAGTAATGGTTTTTTTAGCGGAATCTAAATAAGGTTTATTTTCAGGCAAATAGTAGTTGTTACTTAAATAATAGGTAATATCTTCTCGTTTTGGATTCCAACGATAGAGATAGTCATGGTAGCGATGACCGTTTTGTAATTGACTGCGACTGCGCACAGAAATGAAGCTAAGATTATCGATTTCACTGTCAAAGAAGCCAAAGCGAGCAAAATCCTCATGGCTATAAGGCACAGGGGTATACTCTTTAGCATCTAAGTTAGACTTAGCCACAATAGAGTAGAATTCATGGGTTGAGAAGCCATTGGCCGCATTACCTGTGCCAGATTCAGAGCCTGCGATATTTCGGTAGAACACTTGGCAGGCGTTGCTGTCGCTTAATGTGTATCTTTTTGCCAATTCAAAGTTGATGATGCCATTTTTTAAATCGATTTCTGTGCCATTCCAGTCACCATCTTTAACTAAAGTAGCGCCACCTTGTTGTTGCATACAGGTATCGAATAGAGCGCTGGTGCCCTGTTTTTCTTTAGTGAATTGTTGGATGTTAGCAAAATCAGGGATGAAGTAATGTTTGTCATACCATTGCACATCGGCGTCTGAATTCACGACCTCTTTGTTCACACATTTATCATAGCTGTCTTCTTGACATTTATAGTCGATGTAACTGCCGGGAATGAATAGAACTAATGGCCAATTTTTCACATCCTGTGTATTGGCTGCCGTGTATAAATCACGTGGCATTTCACGTAACTCAATACCGTCTTTAACTAAATTGATCCCAACAGAAGCATGGCGTCTAATGTCGTAAGCAAGTGAGTTATTAAGATAGGAGGGGAGCTGAGAAATAGTGTGGCTGTAAATGAATTTAGTCTTACTTAGATTATTTATATCAAAAGTCGCCACCTGGTTGGTGTCTTTGGCTACTTCGTCATATTTCTCATCTTTTGGCCCACACCCTGTCATCATCAGAGTGCTTAATAAAACGAGGGTAAATCCTTTGCTATACATATTACTCCATCTCATATTCATATATTTACGACTGCCATGTGAAAGTGTAACTAATTGTAACTAGTCTTTATGGCGGTAAACTATATAACTTCCCTGTTGAGTGGGTCAAATGTGTGAGCAATGGCGCCCTTGTAAGGAAGAGCAATTTCTACATGTGTGACTGGCAAGCAACAGAGAAGTGAAGCAATATAGTAGATAAAGTGCATAATAATGACGCTAAATTTCGTTTTATCGGCAAGTTACATGCGTTAGTGACTATCTTTTTTGCAAAGAAAGTTTGATGGTATTGATGTTGTGAATTGTTTGGGGATGCCAAAAATAAGCGGGAATTGGCAGGTTGAGCCTGCCATAGAACGATTTTGTTAAATAACTTGGTAAACTTGTAAATTAAATTCAGCTTCACAGGAGAAGTGACGGGCTTGCTGTAATTCCTGCTGAAATTCTGCCGATGCTTTCCAGGCAAAAGGCGTCATTTGTAATAGGTCGAAAGCGAGGCCATTTTCCAGATCCATAGGATAGTTCAGTTTGGTTTGATGGCTTAATTTTAGCCCTGCAAACTGTTCTGCGGACTCTTCATGAAGACGCACTTCTTGGTATAAGCGCTCTCTTAATTGAAATAAATGTCGCGCCCCTGGCGTTACTGTGATTAACACCCCGCCAGGCTTTAAGCTGCGGAGTAACTCTTGCGGTTTGCAAGGCGCGTACACTTTAATGATGGCATCTAAGCTGTGGTCGGCAAAAGGTAACTTATAATTTGAAGCGACGCTAAAATGCGCATGATGATCTAAATGGCTTTTATTATAGCGTTTGGCCGCGTAACGAACGGCAACTTTAGAAATATCTAAACCGTAAACCTCGGCACTAGGGAGTGCTTCGGCCATGGCGGCAGTGTAATAACCTTCACCACACCCCATATCTAATACCGTTGGCTTAACACGATCCGCTAAGCTCTTCGT
Organism: Vibrio rarus; assembly: GCF_024347075.1. Taxonomy (NCBI): domain Bacteria; kingdom Pseudomonadati; phylum Pseudomonadota; class Gammaproteobacteria; order Vibrionales; family Vibrionaceae; genus Vibrio; species Vibrio rarus. Next base: position 1,793,233 of record NZ_AP024900.1, on the reverse strand, counting down.
TACGGTGGCCACTAACTGCTGTTGCAGTTTTTGATAATGGCCTGACTCTAGAAATAGTCGACGCGATTGCATCATCTCTTTACTGTCACCGGGATTTTTCGAATGTTTGTGGTGAGCAGGCAGCAGATTGACGTAGCCTTCTTTGGCCATATCAAACATGTGATTGTTCGGACATTTAAATGTACGGGATTCAAGGGATAGCGGCTCAGAGCAAAGAGGACAAGCGTAGATCATAATAATTGCTATAGAAAAATGTTATGCAGATAGTAGTCGCTATCGTAGATAGAGACAATGATAAAAGTGACTCTACATAGAGATCTAGAGTCACATAGTGAGCTTATTGATGACCAATGGTGGTCGATAAGATGCAATGCTGCTGCGGCTCAACCACTGTGCCACTGTCAATGCTAGAGGCATGCTGGCAAGCCTCGATGCAAAGCATGGTTTTATAACCATCATCTTGCATGTCACCCATAGCTTGCGCACCTTGAGACCATGGGTTCCATATGACGGCGCTGTTCGCCCCTTCAAGGCCGATAACAAGGTCACGCTGTAAACCTGGGTCTTGTAAGGTAATGATAGGCTTTGGCTGTGTGTAAACGCGATCAACGGATTCGGTTAGAGTTAGTACCTCTTCTCCTTGGGTCAACTTGGACGCATTTAGACTGTCCAGATAGACAGGTCCCATGCCTATGGTGTGTACGCGGGTAATATCGGAGATATTAAGGTAGGAGTGCAGTGCCCCAGAAAAGCGCCAAGCTTCAGTATCGGTATTGGTCACATCCAACGTCACTTTAAGCACTTCGCTCACTTCAATATCTAATACGGCGTCAAACTGATGTGGCCATATAGCGAGAGTGTGCTCGTTTGCCGTTAACCCTAAGCGGATAATCACGCCTTGCTCACTGTCTCTGTGCTCCACCAGTTGCCATTCACTGCTACGTGCAAAACCATGGGCCGGGGTAGCCACACGGCCGAACCAAGGCCAGCAGATGGGGATCCCGCCACGAATGGCCGTGTGTCCGTCAAAGATGGCTTGCTGGCTTAACCAGATAAGATCGTTTTGAGAATTAGGTTGGTATGAAATGACATGGCCACCATGCAGGGCAATGGCTGCATTGGCTTTTTCGTGCATAACGCGCACAATTTTTATTTGATCAAGTTGAGCTATGGTAACGCTGTCAGACAGGACGGCAACGGGGGGTAACTGATATACATCCATATTGAGCTCTCACAAAACTAGGGCGTACTTTCTGTTGAGTAGGGGAGCTACTCTTTTATCATACTAATCGTACTAAATAACAGGTCATTCTAGCTTGTTAAAATACTCGATAACTGCGTTACAATTTTTGATTGTAGAATAACGACTTATCGCAAAATTCCGCCTTGTTTTCGAGCGTTTTTCCAGCGCTATTTCTGATCACTTACTTAGTGTGATAAGTATAAAATTTTGCCCTAAAAATTGACAAAAAAAAGGCGACTCGAAAGCCGCCCTTAAGCAAAATACTGAACTAATACTTACTTAGAGATGTGAGTGATTAGGTCAAGAACTTTGTTTGAGTAACCGATTTCGTTGTCGTACCAAGATACAACTTTAACGAATTTGTCAGTTAGGGCAACACCTGCTTTAGCATCAAATACTGAAGTGTGAGTTTCGCCGATGAAGTCTTGAGAAACTACTGCATCTTCAGTGTAACCAAGAACGCCAGCCATTTCGCCTTCAGAAGCTTCTTTCATTGCTGCACAGATAGCTTCGTAAGATGCGCTAGTTTTTAGGTTAACTGTTAGGTCAACTACAGAAACGTTAGCCGTTGGTACGCGGAAAGCCATACCAGTTAGAAGACCGTTTACTTCAGGAAGTACAACGCCTACAGCTTTAGCAGCACCAGTTGATGATGGGATGATGTTTTGAGAAGCACCACGACCACCACGCCAGTCTTTAGCAGAAGGACCATCTACAGTTTTTTGAGTTGCTGTAGTAGCGTGAACTGTAGTCATAAGACCAGATTCGATACCGAATTTGTCGTTAAGAACTTTAGCGATAGGTGCTAGACAGTTAGTAGTACAAGAAGCGTTAGAAACGATGTCTTGACCCGCGTAAGTGTCAAAGTTTACACCGTTAACAAACATTGGAGTTGCGTCTTTAGAAGGACCAGTAAGAACAACTTTCTTCGCGCCAGCAGTGATGTGCTTACGTGCAGTTTCGTCAGTTAGGAATAGACCTGTTGCTTCAGCAACAACGTCAACATCAATTTCATTCCATTTTAGGTCTTCAGGGTTACGCTCAGCAGTTACACGTACAGTGTTACCGTTTACGATTAGGTTACCGTCTTTAACTTCAACAGTGCCGTTAAAGCGACCGTGAGTTGAATCGTATTTAAGCATGTAAGCCATGTATTCAACGTCGATAAGGTCATTGATGCCTACAACTTGGATATCAGCACGCTCTTGCGCTGCACGAAATACGAAACGGCCGATACGGCCAAAACCGTTAATACCTACTTTGATAGTCATTATGTTGCTCCACAACTTAATTAAGATTAATTATAAACTGGTAGTAAAACTACAAAACTCAGTTTCCTTCTGCAACACATAATCAAGTTTATTTTGTTTAATGTCAAAAAAAAATACCGTCTTATGTCAGAAAGACTTACAGATGACGCTTTATTGTACTTATTTGACCTATTTTTGTCTGATAAGTGTGTGTTACGCAACAAAAATGAAAATTTGGCACAAAAATCTCACCTCTCTTGCATAAGTGGAAAGAAGTATGTGCTACAACATCCATACTGGCAAGTAATTCAAAGCCAAAATTTATTAACAAAATATTAGGCATATAACAGGACTTGTTTTGAACGATAACGATCATAAAAAATCAGACCAAGAATGGCGTAACATATTGTCTGAAGAGGCTTTTCGCGTTTGTAGGCAACAAGGGACAGAAGCCCCGTATAGCGGGACTTTACTGCATAATAAGGACACGGGCGATTATCTATGTACGTGTTGTCAGGCGTTACTTTTTAAATCCGAGAACAAATACGATTCCGGTTGTGGTTGGCCCAGTTTTGATGCGCCAGTATCCCATGATGCGCTGCGTTATTTGGAAGATAACAGCCAAGGAATGCAAAGAGTCGAAATTCGTTGCGGTTTCTGCGATAGCCATTTAGGACATGTGTTTCCTGATGGCCCAAAAAGCACTGGAGTCCGTTATTGCGTGAACTCAGTTTCATTGATTTTTAATAACAGCGACCTACAGAAAACGTAAATCTGTCGTTATTTTGTTACAATTGAAATTAATTTAGAGGAAGGCAATGAGTCAAAGTCACCCTAGTTTACAACAGATGATCGATACTATTACCCCTGAAGCATATCAAAGATTAAGCTTTGTGGTTGAAACCGGTCGTTGGCCAGAAGGCACCGCAGTGAGCGATGAGCAAAGGGCATTTTGTCAGCAAGCGGTTATGCTGTATCAAAGTAAGCACAACACTGAAGCGCAGCATATGACGGTAGCGGTGGGCGGGGAAATCAGCTTTAAATCAAAGAGTGAACTGAAGCGTCAATTTACTAATGAACAGACGATAGCAAAGGTAAAAGTGGATTAAGTCACGACAGTGACTATTGGGGAATCACTGAACATCCATACGCAGTAAACGCATTGATGTTCAGCTTAGTAAAGCTTTACTTTAGTTGACTACAGGCTCATTTCTCCGTGTAGCACCTGTTGCATTCTTAGCTTAATTTCTTCGTATTCCAGACCTTGGCTCAATAAAAAGTGCAGTTTTGCCAGCGCCGCTTCATGAGTCATATCGTAGCCACTGATCACCCCTGCCCCTGCTAATGCACACCCTGTGGCATAGCCCCCCATGTTGACCTTTCCAGCCAGACATTGAGTGAGATTGACCACAATCACACCGCGCTCAGATGCCTCTTTAAGGTGGCCTAACAATTGCGGGTTTTGTGGCGCATTACCCACCCCAAAAGTGAGCAAAATCATGGCGTTAACGGGTTGCCTTAGGGTATTGCGAATCACCTCATGTGAAATACCAGGGTACATAGTGATCACGCCAATAGGTTGTGGGGTGATCGTGTGTACCTTAAATTCGCCGTCAGCTTGTTTATTTATTTGCGCTTGTGGGCTGAGTTGAATGTGGATCCCCGCTTCTAGCAAAGGAGGCAGGTTAGGAGAAGTGAAGGCCGAAAATCCGTCTGCATGAGATTTGGTGCTTCGATTGCCTCGCATCAATTGGTTATTGAAAAACAAGGTGACTTCGTTAATAGGGTAGTTGGCCGCAATGTGCAGTGCGTTAAGTAGATTGGCTTGTCCGTCAGAACGTAATTCTGCCAGCGGGATCTGCGATCCTGTAACAATGACAGGTTTGCCAAGGTTTTCTAACATAAACGACAAGGCAGAGGCGGTATAAGCCATAGTGTCAGTGCCATGCAAAATAACAAAGCCGTCATAATCATCGTAATGTGCTTTTATATCATTGGCGATCTGTTGCCAGTCAGAAGGGGTCATATCCGATGAGTCAATCAATGGCGCATATTCATGGATAGTATACTGTGGCATTTCTGGACGGTGAAATTCAGGCATGGCGGCCAATTGTGACTCCATAAATCCCGCAACCGGAACATAGCCATTGGCTGATTTTTGCATACCTATGGTACCGCCAGTATAAGCGATATAGATGTGTTTACGTGTGTTGTGCTGAGGCATAAAACTAGGACTTTTTCTACGACGGACAGATTGAGGCGAAGTATAACGGATCTTTTAGGGCACGCAATACGACAGTGAATGGATTAAAATAAAAAAGCCCAGCAAAGCTGGGCTAAATAATACAAATCGTACTAAATAACGGGTCATTCTAGCTGGTTAAAATGCTCGATAACAAGGCAGAATTTTTGATTGTAGAATAACTACTTATCGAAAAGTTCTTCCTTGTTTTCGAGCATGTCTCCTGCGCTATTTCTGATCACTTACTTAGTGTGATGGGTATGAGGTATATAAGGTTATTCAACCTGACACGGTAAACATAGGGTGTAGTACCCATTCGGGTCGTTAAACTCTTGCATCATACTGAGATCTTGTTGCATTTGTGATGCCATAGGTTGTAAGGCACTCGGTAGCCATGCATTGACATCAAGCCCTAAGGAGACCGAAACATGCTTGCTGAAATCCTGTAGGAATTTTTGAGCAGGTGTCAGCGGTTTTTGTAACCAATTTAGAGAGTAAGACTCTACCTTAGCCAAGGTGGCTGCGCGAGCAATGGCATCATCAAAGTCACCAATGGAATCCACTAAACCTTTGTTGACGGCATCTTGCCCAGTCCAAACGCGCCCTTCAGCAATTTTTTCGACAGCTTTTGCATCTAAGTCTCGGTTGACGGCCACTAAGCCTGTAAAGCGTCGGTAGCCATTTTCAATGCCCAGTTGCATGGCACGTTTTGCCCCCTCGTTGAGCCCTGACATCGCGCCGATGCCCGAGAACGGAGAAGTGCCGAGGCCATCGGTATGAATGCCGTATTTATTCAGCCCTTTTTCAAAGGTAGTGACGATACTGAAAATCCCGATAGAGCCGGTAAGCGTGGTAGGTTGAGCCAAGATTTCATCGGCAGACATGGAGATCCAATACCCGCCAGAGGCAGCAAGACTCGACATGGACACCACAACCGGTCTATTGGTTTGTTTAAAGGCGACAATTTCATTGCGAATGACTTCCGAAGCAAATGCACTGCCTCCTGGGCTATCCACTCGCAGTACTAACGCTTTCACTTTGTCGTTTAAACGCGCCTGACGAATGAGACTGGCCGTAGTGTCACCCCCTACAGAGTTGCCTTGTTGTGGTCCATCCATAATGGCACCACTGGCGACTACAACCGCAATTTGATTGTCGGATTGGTTTAGCTCAGGGCTAAGCTGATCTTTATAGGTGTAGTAATCAACAGAATTAAAGCCGGACTTCTCATCTCCTCCAAACGCATCAATCATAGCGTCTTGTGCTTGTTGACGAGTGGCCAATTCATCTACCATACCTAGCTTCATGGCTAACAGAGATAAGCTCCCATCCGCCTGTGAAAACGCTTTGATAAACTCATCCATACTTGGATTAAACAGCGCTTTATCGATATTTCTATTGTGCGCGACATCATCCACATACGCGCCCCACAGTTGCCCTAGCCAAACGCTGGCTGCTTCTTTAGCTGGGGCTGACATGCTGTTACGGGTGAAGGGTTCTACCGCTGATTTGTAGGTGCCCACTTTGAATACGTGAGTGCTAACGTCTAAATTGTCCAGTAACTCTTTATAATACATAGAGTAAGAACTGTAACCTCGTAGCATGACACCGCCATCGGGAGAGAGATAAATTTTGTCGGCATAGCTGGCAAGATAGTATTGGCTCTGATTATAAAAATCGCCAATGGCATAGATAGGTTTCCCTGTTGCCTTAAACTCGTTTAATGCTTTAGCAATATAGCGCAGCTTAGTGAGATTTGTTTCCGGCATTTTTTTCAGGCTCAAGACCAAGCCTGACACATTATCGTCACTGGCAGCATGACGAATTGTGTTTCTAATGTCGTATAACATGTTCTCTTTAGGGGTGTCTTTTCCTAGTAGAGAGCCCGTTAACGAATCCATAGGATTGCTGGCACGTCGGTCTTCGACGATTTTTCCAGAAAGGTTAAGAACGAGCGCTTTGGCTGTTTGATCCACAGCAGGGGTATCGGATTTACTGTCAACTTGAGTCACAGTAAAATAAATAAAGACGAGAGCTGCAAGAAACAGCAAGTTGGCAAGTGCGACACGAGTGAAGGTGATGACCTTCCAAATACCTCTTGCTATCTTACCAATGAAGCGAAACAGTGTTTTCATTATATTCTCCGCCTGATCCTTCACAATCAGAGAGTTAAGGGATGATGTTTAATGCTAAGTGATAATGACGTTAATCACAAACAACCCATAGCTAATCATGTAAAAGAATTAAATCTAATCAGAGTGATAAGGGCATAATGCGCTTAAAAATTAGACATCTCATTCATTGCTTGGCAGGAAAGGCGCTGAGATTGTGATTTACCTGGGGATTTGTTGCGTAAATGTAAAAATATATTTGCCATATTGATCGCGCTACCTTATCGTGGTCTGACCAGAAAGTGATCAGCAATAGGGCATGCCATGTATCCAAATCTTCTTCAGCCACTTGACCTTGGCTTTACTCAATTAAAAAATCGCGTTTTGATGGGCTCTATGCATACAGGGCTTGAAGACAGTGCAAAGGGCTTGCAACAGTTAGCGACCTTTTATGAAGAGCGCGCTAAAGGGGGCGTGGGTCTGATTGTGACGGGAGGGTTCTCACCAAATTTACGTGGACGTCTTTATCCTACGGCGGCGCAGTTTAGCCGACCGAAACACGCTAAAGCTCACCAAGTGATCACCGACGCGGTACATAAACATGATGGAAAAATTGCCTTACAACTTTTGCATGCTGGCCGTTATGGTTATCACCCTCTCACACAAAGCTCCACTCCAGCTAAAGCTCCCATAGCCAAATTTGCCCCTAGCGAAATGTCACACCGACAAGTGAAAAGCACCATTGACGACTACGCCAACAGCGCCGCCCTTGCTAAGTTGGCTGGCTATGATGGGGTTGAGGTGATGGGATCGGAAGGCTATCTCATCAATCAATTTATCTGTAAACGAACCAACAAAAGAGACGACCAATGGGGAGGCTGTTACAACAATCGGATGCGCTTTCCATTGCAAATAGTTAAAGCCATACGCGCGGCGGCAGGAGAGGATTTTATTATTATATTCCGCTTGTCTATGCTCGATTTGGTGGAAGAAGGCAGCACATTAGACGACGTTATCCTATTGGCAAAAGAGCTAGAAAGAGCCGGTGTGACGATCATTAATACGGGGATTGGCTGGCATGAAGCGCGCATTCCAACCATAGTCACTTCTGTGCCTCGGGGAGCCTTTACTTGGGTGACCAATAAAATAAAGCCGCATGTGTCTATTCCTGTAGTGGCGACCAATCGCATTAATACGCCGGATCAAGCGGAACACATTATTGAGCAAGGTGCGGCAGATATGGTGTCCATGGCGCGCCCGTTTTTGGCCGATCCTGAGTTTGTGATTAAAGCGCAAAATAGCCAGCCGCATCTGATTAATACATGTATCGGCTGCAATCAAGCGTGTCTTGATAATGCCTTTAAAGGCAAGCGAGCCAGTTGTATGGTCAATCCTCGTGCTTGCTATGAAACACAATACCCTATTTTGATTGCACAAGTGAGTAAGCGAGTTGTGGTGGTAGGCGCAGGACCTGCGGGGTTGAGCGCAGCACTATATTGTGCAAAACGGGGCCATAAAGTGGATTTAATTGAACAAAGTGACCGCATTGGTGGCCAGTTTAGATTAGCCATGCAGATCCCGGGCAAAGAGGAGTTTCGTGAAACTATCCGTTATTTTGCCAATCAATTAGATAAATACGGGGTGAATGTACAGTTAAATCAGGTGGCTACAGAACAAGTGCTTGAGGACTACGATGAAGTCATTATGGCGACGGGCGTGAAACCGAGAACCGTTGACATCAGCGGTTTAGGGGAAAGTAGCAAGGTGTATGATTACCAAACGGTCATTCGCGAAAAAAGCCATTTAGGGTCAAAAGTGGCGGTGATTGGCGCAGGTGGTGTCGGTATTGATGTCGCGACCATGCTTACAGAGCCGAGTCGTTTCTCATTACAAGAGTGGATGCATGAATGGGGCATCGACCAAGAGTATCAACATGCGGGTGGCTTATACCCGTTCCCCGAGATCCACGCTAAAACCCAAGTATGGTTATTGCAAAGAAAGTTAGGCACGGTAGGTAAAGGGCCCGGTAAAACCACAGGTTGGGTTCATAGAGCCACATTAAAAAAACGCGGCGTGCATTTAACGGCAGGCGTCACTTATCAAAAATGGGATGAGTCTGGATTGCATATCGCCACACAAGGAGAGGATCACATTTTGCCTGTAGACAGTGTCGTGGTGTGCGCAGGGCAAGAATCGGTAAGACCGTTTGCCGATAAATGGGGTGAAAAAGCAGGGCATCTACATGTGATTGGTGGTGCCGATGAAGCGGGAGAGCTGGATGCTGTTCGCGCGATTCGTCAAGGATTTGAAGTGGCCATTAAGATTTAGTGCAATTGAGGTGTTACACTCACGATGGTATATGAATAGATGGCACATTGAGTCACATGTGCCATAGAAAGTTGTTGCTGTATTAAGCCTTCTCTTATATTGAAATTGATAGTGGAATGAACACCTATGGATGCACTCGACCTGTTATTGAACCGTCGCTCTATTGCTAAATTGTCTCACCCGGCCCCTTGTGGCGATGTATTAAATAATATTTTGGCTGCAGGGCTTAGAGCCCCTGATCATGGAGGCTTAACCCCTTGGCGGTTTGTGGTGGCTGAAGGGGAGGGCCAACAAAAACTGGCGGATATTTTAGTGTCCGCGGCGCAGTCAGCGGACGCGGAACAGGCGGTCATTGATAAATTAGCAAAAGCGCCATTTCGTGCGCCTATGGTGATCACTGTGATCGCTAAAACCAAGCCTCATCCTAAAGTACCTGAATTTGAGCAATACCTTTCCGCCGCTTGTGCTGTGCAGGCGATGCAGATGGCGGCTGTCGCGCAAGGGTTTCAGGGCTTCTGGCGATCGGGGACTTGGATGTTTGATAGCCATGTAGAACGGGCCTTTGGCTTACAAGAACAAGATAAAATAGTGGGTTTTTTGTACCTTGGTACGGCGCAATGCCAAGCTGCGCCAACCCCGCAGCGCGATCTCGATAAATTTGTAGAGTACTTATAGCCATAATAGTGAGCGTTAATAAAGAGTTTGACCTCTTCTTGATATAAAGGTCGCAGGCCATAGTTGCACTTAGATAGCTGGGTATGTATATTTATCCAGTAATTTATTTTTCCAAATATTTGTTAAACGCTTACTATGACTCGACTTTTTGTAGCAGAAAAACCCAGTTTAGGGCGCGCTATTGCCAGCGCTCTTCCTCGTCCACATAAAAATGGGCAAGGCTTTATTGAGTGCGGTAATGGCGATATCGTCACTTGGTGTATTGGACATTTGCTCGAACAAGTTGAACCGGATGTGTACGATCCTAAATATAAGCGCTGGGATCTGGCGGATCTTCCTATTATCCCAGACGCGTGGCAACTACGACCTCGTAAAAGTGCGGCCAAGCAACTTGCTGTGGTAAAAAAACTGCTGAAATCATCAAGCCAAATTGTTAATGCAGGTGACCCGGATAGAGAAGGGCAGTTGCTGGTGGATGAAGTGTTTGATTATTGCAAAGTCAGCAAAAGCAAAAAAGAATCCGCGCAACGCTTATTGATCAGCGACTTAAACTTATCTGCAGTAAAACGCTCCCTATCTAGCATGCGCAGTAATCGCGAATTTGTCCCTTTGTCGGTGTCAGCCCTTGCGCGCTCTCGCGCAGACTGGTTATACGGCATGAACATGTCTCGCGCTTACACTTTGCTGGGTAAAAAAGCCGGATATAATGGCGTACTGTCAGTAGGCAGAGTACAAACCCCAGTTCTTGGGCTTGTAGTGCGTCGCGATTTAGAAATCGAAAATTTTGTGCCTCGAGATTACTACACTCTTGAGGCGCTAATCCCTTATTCAGATCATAACGGTGCTTTTGATATTCGCGCTAAGTGGATTCCTAGTGACGCATGCAAAAAGTGGCTGGATGAAGATGGTCGAGTATTAAGCAAAGCACTGGTTGAAAATGTTGCTCAGCGCATTCAAGGGCAGCCGGCTATCGTTACAAAATCAGAACAAAAAACCACCAAGCAAGCTCCGCCGCTCCCTTATTCCTTGAGCGCCTTACAAATTGATGCGTCTAAACGTTACTCTATGAGTGCGCAGCAAGTTTTAGATTTGTGTCAGTCCCTTTACGAAAAATACAAAGTGATAACTTACCCTCGCTCAGATTGTCGCTATTTGCCCGTAGAGCATTTCAATGAAGCAAAATCGGTATGCGATGCTATTTTGAGCAATGCCCCTGAGCAAAGTAAGGCGGTGGCGAATGCCAATTTATCTCTGCGCTCTAAAGCGTGGAATGATAAAAAGGTTGATGCGCACCACGCCATCATTCCGACACCGAAAAAAGCCTCAAACTTGCCGCCGCAAGAAGCAAAGGTCTATCAGCTGATTGCAACTCAATATCTCATGCAGTTTTATCCGTCAGCGCAATACGCCGAATCTAAATTGGAATTCGATATTAAAGGGGGCAAATTTACCGCCTCTGGTCGACAATTATTGGTTCCCGGCTGGAAAGCGTTATTCCCGGCACGTAAAGATGCCACAGATAAAGATAAGCAAGCTCCGCAGGTGCCAGCGTTAGCGCAAGGACAACAATTAACTTGCCGCGAAGGTGAGATCAAACAAAAGCAAACCGAGCCGCCAAAACACTTTACTGAGGGGACATTATTGCAAGCTATGACCGGCATTGGACGTTTTGTACAAGACAGCTCATTAAAGAAAATCCTCAGAGAAACTGATGGGATAGGCACCGAGGCCACACGCGCCGGCATTTTAGATACGTTATTTAAACGCGCCTTATTAGTGCGTAGTGGCAAATCTGTATTAAGTACCCCAGCAGGTAAAGGACTAATTGCGGCCTTACCAGATCTTTCTACCTATCCAGATCTTACCGCCCACTGGGAAAAACAACTGCAAGATATGGCCGAGAAAAAACAGGCCTACCAACCTTTTATTAGCGAACTGCACCGCCAACTGGCCCAGTTAATGGACACCGCAAAAACCGGCCCCATACCCGACTCATTACGTGCGCTACCAGAAGTGAAAAAACCGGCCTATAAAAAGCGCCGTGCCAGTGGCAAAAAATCATATTCTAAGCGTAGTGGTAAATAACAGTATATCTTTATGGATCCCAAGTAGAGCGCCGCAATAGTGGATGTGGTGAAATCATCCTTGATGGCTTCATTGTGGCGAATAGGAATAAACGTCATGAAAGTGATAGTTTATTTTGCAAAATGAGGTGATGTGTGAAGCTCAGTGTCTGCGTTAATATATGAGTAACTAATAATTAATCCCTTTTCCAAACCAATGAAAAAAATAGTTTTAGCCACAACCCTTGCTCTTTTTTCTTTATCTTCAAATGCCGCATGGCGCACCGCCCCTAATGGCAGTGTTGGTACTCAGTTCCATACTAATAATGGGGATAGGGCGATATTTCAGGTTGCTCAAACATCACAAGGGCATATAGTTTCGGTGGGTATTTTCACTAAACAACCCTGTAAACCAGAAAGCAACGTGAAACTGGAAAGTGTCACATGGCTTGACCATAGCATACCTACATACATAGGTTGCAGAGAGACAGGTGTGGGCAAGGCGGTATTTTTATTCCCTAAAGTCCCTAGTGACAACGAGGAAATCTACGCTCGCTTAGTCAGTAATGCACAGCAGCATACTCCGTTGAGACTTAATGATGGTGTGGTTAGCACCGAGGGTTTTTTAAGCCTGAAATAGTCGGCGTGCCGTTTTTTTAGCGATATTACTCCTATCTATTTTGCTAAATGTAACTTATCCATAGCAAACAGTTTAGAGATCCCGCTCTAAACTGTTTTACGCGATTATTTGTTTTTTTTCATCCCCAGAGGTATGTGGGTCAAAAAAACTTTTTGTTAAAAATGAAAGACATGCCTTTAGCCGTACCTGGGCCAAACACTATTGCACAAGCCACATTAACGCCTACCGCTAAGCTCACAACACTGAGCATTGACCACCCGTGGTGAATTAAAACTATATTTATGAATGTGATAATTACAACGAACACACGAACCCCTATATTTAATTATCATTAGCAATTTATGCTACAGCGTGGTTTTAATTTTAATAATGTGAAACCTAAGAATTCAAATTAGATTGCACTAAAATGAGGCATCTAAATGTATTGCTTCTTTTTGCTGTTGGGGTATTTGATATCATTGTTATATTAGTTGTTAGATATAAGAAATGATGATGTGAAAAGAGAATGTGTTATTGGCGTAGGATTAATATCAAACTGGCATTGTAGAGCGCAATGGGGATGTCAGTATAACCATCATTCCCCATAACTATTAAAGGTCAACACCTCAGCACTATTACTCATTAATAAAACCGAAGGCATAGCGCTGAATATTAAACATTACCAAGCAATCTCTTGCCCATCATAATTAAAGAACCCACCGGACTGCTCTTTGCTTGCATGTTCAATGATATTAACTAAGCCGTTGACCGACTCATTGACATCAATTAGGGCGTTTGCTCCTCCCATGCGGGTTTTGACCCAGCCGGGGTGAAGGGCGAGTACGGTGAAGCCTTGTGGGTTTAAGTCGTTGTGTAGGCTTTTTATCACAGAATTTATACCGGCTTTTGATGAGCGATAGAGGTAACCACCGCCAGAGGTATTTTCTGTCATGCTACCCACTTTTGATGAGAGTATCGCGATGCGCTTTTCATTGCTTTTTTCAAGGGCAGGGTAGAAGGCTTCGACTAACTTTAGAGGGGCGATAGTATTCACTTCTAATACTTTACGCCATTCTTGCACATCGACATTGCCAAAAGCGACGCCTTTAGGGCCGTAATAGCCAGCATTATTAATCAGCAGATCTAACTGCTCAAACTCATTAGCAAGACGTTTAACCGCTGTGTAATCGGTGACATCTAATGGTCTAATGTGCAAGTTTTCATAGTGCTGGGTTAAATCAATCAATGGCTCGCTACTGGCTTCATCGCGGTAGGTAGCAATAACGTTTGCCCCCGTTTTTAAATAATGCTCAGTGAGTCCAAAACCGATACCGCGGTTAGCTCCGGTGATTAAAATGGTACGCATGGCTTTATCCTTAATTGGGTTATTTTGGTTGAGCGTCAATACATAACCCGCTGATGCCTTCGGCTTGATCACTCATTAAGTATAAATAGAGCGGCATGATTTGCAGAGGGGTCTTTAATGTATCGCAGTCTTCGGCTGGGTAGGCTCCGGCACGCATGGCTGTGCGAGTTGCGCCTGGGTTGATGGCATTCACTCGTACCGGAGTATTGCTTAATTCGTCGGCCAATACTTGCATCATGCCTTCGGTGGCAAACTTTGATATGGCGTAGCTACCCCATAACGCCCGTCCAATATGGCCTACCGTTGAGGAGGTAAACACAATGCGACCATGTGGGGCTTTTTTAATGATAGGCAACAAAGCTTGAGTCATTAAAAATTGTCCTTTGACATTAATTTGCATCACTTCCTCAAAGGTGTCTTCTTCAATTTGGTCAAAGGGACTGATCATGCCAAGAACCCCCGCATTATGCAGTAGGCCATCCAATTTCCCGTATTGCCCTTCGATGGTTTCCGCCATATCAATATAGTGCTGCTTGGTCGCCCCTTGCATATCTAATGGAATGATAGCGGGTTCAGGAAAGCCAGCATTGACGATGTCATCATAGGTGTTTTCCAGTTTATTGACCGTACGGCCAAGTAAGATAACGGTGGCACCATGTTGGGCATAAGATAGAGCTGCTTGTTTGCCAATGCCGTCTCCAGCGCCAGTCACTAGGATGGTTTTGCCTTTTAATGCGTCAGTTGCAACTGCGTAATCCACAATCTGAATCCTTTTAATGCGGTTTTGTTTTATTGAATAGGGATAGAGGGTTACAATACAACAATATTCATCTTCTGGGATAAGACATTGGAATTTTTGTTAAACTACGGCTTATTTTTGGCCAAAATTGTTACATTTGTCGTCGCTATTATTGCGATTTTAGTGATTGCTAAATCCTCTTCATCTAAAGGTGGTGCTAAAGGCTCTCTTGAGGTGACTAATCTTTCTGAGTTGCATGAGAATAACATTGAGTTAATGGAGCATCATTTGCATGATGAGTCGTTCCTCAAAGCTCGTGATAAAGCGACCAAGAAACAGCGTAAAGAGCAACACAAAGCGCGCAATAAAGAGATCAAAGAAGCGGCTAAAACCGGTGAGTTAGATTCGCAACGTAAGCCACATCTTTTTGTATTAGATTTTGTGGGCAGTATTGATGCAAAAGAAGTGACGCAACTTCGCCAAGAAATCACGGCTATTTTAGCCTGTGCCAGTGAAGGGGATGAGGTGTTGGTTCGCCTAGAGTCTGGCGGTGGCATGGTGCATGGATACGGTTTGGCTGCGTCTCAGCTTGATCGCATAAAAGCGGCGAATATCCCACTGACCATTGCCGTAGATAAAGTCGCGGCCAGTGGCGGTTATATGATGGCGTGTGTAGCAGATAAAATTGTATCGGCACCGTTTGCCATTGTGGGATCCATCGGTGTGATTGCGCAAATTCCTAACTTTAATAAGCTATTAAAGAAAAACAACATAGAATTTGAACAAATGACCGCGGGTGAATACAAACGCACCTTAACTATGTTTGGTGAAAACACCGACAAAGCGCGAGACAAATTTAAGCAAGAGTTACAAGAAACTCACGACCTGTTCAAAGACTTCATTCGTGAACGTCGCCCTGCTTTAGATCTAGACAGTGTTGCAACTGGTGAGCATTGGTATGGCTCCCAAGCGTTAGCGTTAGGCTTGATAGACGAAGTACAAACCTCGGATGATTTGGTGGTGGCTGCATGTAAAGATAAAACCGTATTAGCGGTACATTATGTGCAAAAGAAAAAGCTATCAGAAAAGTTTGGTAAAGCGGCGGCACAAGCAACGGATGACGTGTTGCTAAAATGGGTAGAACGCGGCCAAAGACCGATTCTTTAAGGGTATCTTTTTACCAGGATTCAATGGGTGACATTTGTCACCCATTTTTATGGGTAGAGATTATCGTTTTTTACTATAAATCGCTCAAAATTTGGCAGATTTTCTCCTCGGATTGAGAATGCATTTGTCAGTTTCATGTCAATTGTCACACCTTTTTGTAAGGGTATTTGTCATCCATCACAGTGCGGGAAGACATTGGCAGAAAATGGCCATAATCTTCTCTGTAATGACTCGCGAACTTAGATAATTACCTCTATAATATGCCCCGCGTCCTTTGAGGCGCATATAGGGCAGAGACCCATAACAAAAAGAAAACATCTGGAGTAACTATGTCTTCTCTTTCTCCTGTCATTACCGTAGACGGCCCAAGTGGGGCAGGTAAGGGCACTTTATGTATGATGTTGGCTGAAAAACTAGGCTTCCAATTGCTGGACTCAGGGGCGATTTATCGCGTATTGGCTCTCGCAGCAATCCACCACGGTGTTGACCTTGAATCAGAAGATGCATTGGTACCACTGGCGACTCACTTAGATGTACAGTTTATCGCTCAAGGCGACTTAGTACAGGTTATCTTAGAAGGTGAAGATGTATCCGGTGAGTTAAGAAAAGAAGAAACGGGAATGGCCGCCTCTAAAGTGGCTGCTTTACCCCGCGTTCGTGAGGCGTTATTACGTCGACAACGAGCCTTTCAAGCCGAACCGGGTCTGGTGGCTGATGGTCGTGATATGGGTACAGTTGTATTCACCGGCGCGGTAGCAAAGATTTTCCTAGATGCAAGTGCGCAAGAGCGTGCTCAAAGACGCTTTAATCAGTTGCAAGGTAAGGGCTTAGAGGTTAGTATTGACCACCTTTTAAGCGAGATCCAAGAACGTGACTATCGTGATCGCAACCGAACTGTTGCACCTTTACGTCCCGCGGATGACGCTTTAGTGCTTGATTCTACAGAGCTTTCTATTGATGAAGTGGTAGAGCAAGCCTTACAATTTATCGAATCTAAATTGTCTTGATGCATTCCTTTTAGGAAGTCAGGACACTAGGGTACGTTGGTCCCAAGGATGATGACCGGCGAATTTATCAACCCCTCGAGGCAGGATGCCCGTGGACGTTTAAATATTGAAGATCTAATAAATGACTGAATCTTTTGCTCAACTCTTTGAAGAGTTTCTAAATGAAACTGAATTCCAACAAGGTAGTATCGTTAAAGGTACTGTAGTAGCTATCGAGAACGGTTTCGTTCTTGTTGATGCTGGCCTTAAGTCTGAGTCTGCTATCCCTGCAGAACAATTCAAGAACGCTGCTGGCGAACTTGAAGTTGAAGTAGGTGCTGAAGTTGACGTAGCACTTGACGCTGTTGAAGATGGTTTCGGTGAAACTCAACTTTCTCGTGAGAAAGCTAAGCGTCACGAAGCTTGGATCGTACTTGAGAAAGCTTACGAAGAAGCTGAAACTGTTGTTGGTATCATCAACGGTAAAGTTAAAGGCGGTTTCACTGTTGAACTAAACGGTATCCGTGCTTTCCTACCTGGTTCTCTAGTAGACGTACGTCCTATCCGCGACACTGCTCACCTAGAAAACAAAGAGCTAGAGTTCAAAGTTATCAAGCTTGATCAGAAGCGCAACAACGTTGTTGTTTCTCGTCGTGCTGTTATCGAATCTGAAAACAGTGTTGAGCGTGACGAACTTCTTGAGACTCTACAAGAAGGTACTGAAGTTAAAGGTATCGTTAAGAACCTTACTGACTACGGTGCATTCGTTGACCTTGGCGGCGTAGACGGCCTACTTCACATCACTGACATGGCTTGGAAACGCGTTAAGCACCCTTCTGAGATCGTAAACGTTGGTGACGAGATCCTAGTTAAAGTTCTTAAGTTTGACCGTGAGCGCACTCGTGTTTCTCTAGGTCTTAAACAACTTGGCGAAGATCCATGGGTAGCTATCGCTAAGCGTTACCCAGAAGGTCACAAACTGACTGGTCGCGTTACTAACCTAACTGATTACGGCTGCTTCGTAGAAATCGAAGAAGGCGTTGAAGGTCTAGTACACGTTTCTGAAATGGATTGGACTAACAAGAACATCCACCCTTCTAAAGTTGTGAACGTTGGCGACGAAGTTGAAGTTATGGTTCTTGAGATTGACGAAGAACGTCGTCGTATCTCTCTAGGCCTAAAACAATGTAAAGCTAACCCTTGGCAGTCATTCGCTGAAATTCAAGCGAAAGGCGACCAAGTAACTGGTAAGATCAAGTCTATCACTGACTTCGGTATCTTCATCGGTCTAGAAGGCGGCATTGACGGTCTAGTTCACCTATCTGACATTTCTTGGAACGTTGCTGGTGAAGAAGCAGTACGCGAATACAAGAAAGGCGACGAAATCTCAGCTGTTGTTCTTGCAGTAGATGCAGAGCGTGAGCGTATTTCTCTTGGCGTTAAGCAAATGGAAAACGACCCGTTCAACAACTATGTTGCTGACAACAAAAAAGGTGCTCTAGTTTCTGGTACTGTATCTGCAGTAGACGCAAAAGGTGCTACAATTGAACTTGTAGACGGCGTTGAAGGTTACATCCGTGCTTCTGAAGTATCTCGTGACCGTATCGAAGATGCGTCTCTAATCCTAAGCGTTGGCGATAGCGTTGAA
This sequence comes from Vibrio rarus, assembly GCF_024347075.1. Taxonomy (NCBI): domain Bacteria; kingdom Pseudomonadati; phylum Pseudomonadota; class Gammaproteobacteria; order Vibrionales; family Vibrionaceae; genus Vibrio; species Vibrio rarus. The sequence continues at coordinate 1,774,796 of NZ_AP024900.1, read as the reverse complement.
GCTAAGTTCACCGGTGTAGACCGTAAGAACCGCGTAATCAACCTATCTATCAAAGCTAAAGATCAAGCTGAAGAGCAAGAAGCAATGGCTTCACTGAACAAAGCTGAAGAAGGCGCGTTCGGTAATGCTATGGCAGATGCATTCAAGGCTGCTAAAGGCGAATAATCACTTTTTTAATTAAAAGTTGACCGCTAAGAGGGAGCCCACAAGGCTCCCTTTTTTTGATTTGTGAATGAGGGAAACTATGACTAAGTCTGAATTGATTGAAAGGCTGTGTGCAGAGCAGACACACTTATCTGCCAAAGAAATTGAAGACGCTGTAAAAGAAATTATTGAACATATGGCCGATACTCTAAAGAGTGGAGAGCGAATTGAGATTAGAGGTTTCGGTAGTTTTTCCCTTCACTATCGAGAACCCCGCTTAGGACGTAATCCTAAAACTGGCGATCAAGTAGAGCTGGACGGTAAATTTGTTCCTCACTTTAAACCAGGGAAGGAACTTAGAGAGCGTGTCAACGAAAGCTTATAATGATGGAAATGGAAAACGGCACTTCGGCTTTGGAGTGCCGTTTTTCATTATTGATTTAAGTGTATGAGCGGTGAACTAAAGGGGAGCTTAACGCTTAAAACCTAGCCGAGACAAATAAAAACATGCTAGAAACAAAAGAGATGAAACTTTTGATTGTAGATACACTACTTATCAAGATTTTCTCCTTTGTGGTGCGCCGTTTTTACTTCAAGATTGCTAATCACTGACTTACTGAGAGAGGTCTAATATCAAAAAATTAGATTTTAAATACGTAAGCTAATGATAATTATTGAATTAACATGGTGTAGATTGTCGAATTACTGCATAATCAAGGTAATTACACTGATTTTAAAAGGGTCGCCCTTGTGAAAATTTTGAAGATCGTTTTAGTGTTGGTTCTGTTTCTTTTCGCTTTGGCTTTAGGCGCGCAAAATCAACAAGTAGTCACCTTTAACTACTTAGTTGCAGAGGGAGACTTTCATCTTTCGACATTGATCGGCATGATATTTGTCATTGGCTTTGCTATCTCTGGTGTTATTTTTGGCACTATGCATTTTAAGTCTCAGTTACGAGTAAGGAAACTTAACCGAAAGTTGAAAAAATTAACGCCTCAAGTTTCTGTGACCCCCGCAGCGGATAAGGGGTCAAATACAGTACCTGCCGTGAAGAATGCGAATAAGTAATTTATTGAATGCTTGAGTTACTGTTTCTACTTTTGCCAATCGCAGCTGCCTATGGATGGTACATGGGGCAGCGAAGTGCGCGCCAAGATAATCAGAGACACTCTAATCAAATTTCTCGCCAGTACGTACATGGCTTAAACCTGCTTCTCTCCGATCAGTCTGATCAGGCGGTTGACCACTTTATTGAACTATTACAAGTGGATGATGAAACCATTGATACTCACTTAGCTTTGGGTAACTTGTTTCGTTCAAGAGGTGAAGTGGATAGAGCCATTCGAATCCATCAAAGCCTAATTTCTCGCACCGAATTGACCATTGAGCAAAAAAACATTGCTCTGCAACAGTTGGCCAAAGATTATATGGTGTCAGGCTTTTTGGATCGCGCAGAGAAAATTTATGAACAGCTGGTGGATGAACCAGAGCATAAGCACGATGCACTCACCCAGTTAGTCTCCATTTTTCAGCAAACTAAAGAGTGGAACAAAGCCATTTACTACGCCACCATGTTAGTGAAAATGGGGCGCAAGAGAATGCGCACGAGTGTATCCCATTACTGGTGTGAATTAGCGTTAAATGAAAAAGCCTTTGGTAAGCGTACCAAGGTGATTAATTATTATAAAAGAGCGCTGTCAGAGGACAGTAAATGTGTGCGAGCCAATATTGCCCTTGGACGCATCTACATGGAAACAGAAGAATACAGCAAGGCCATTAAGTACCTAGAGTCGGTATTGGATCAGGATGTGGATTACATCAGCGAAGTGTTATCTAATATTGCCGACTGCTATTACCATCTTGGACAAGAAGCCGAGTTGTTAGAGTTTCTGCGTAAGTGCATTGATAAGCAGGCAGGGGTCTCGGTGGAACTGATGCTTTCACAAATCGTGGCACACCATGAAGGCACTGCCGCAGCACAAAGCATGCTCACTAAGCAACTGATCAAAAACCCAACCATGAAGGGCTTTTACCGCCTTATCGACTACCATACGGCAGAAGCCGAAGAGGGGAGCGCTAAAGAGAGCTTAACCACTTTGCAATCTATGGTAGGGGAACAGCTAAAAGTGAAACCTCATCACCGCTGTCGTAAATGTGGTTACTCCACTCATGCCTTACATTGGCACTGCCCATCTTGTCGCAGTTGGGGAAGCATCAAACCCATTCGTGGCTTAGATGGCGAATAAAATGCCTTTGTACTCTAACATTCTTGCCCATACGCAGGTAGAATAAGCGCGCTTTACACCTCAAGCCCCAATTAGGAGACCCTCGATGGATCAAAAAGTGATTGTTGCCCTAGATTATGACAACAAAACTCAAGCTTTAAACTTTGTTGACCGAATAGACCCTGCTTCTTGCCGCCTTAAAGTGGGTAAAGAAATGTTCACTTTATTTGGTCCTGAGTTTGTGAAACAACTTCATCAAAAGGGCTTCTCTGTATTTTTAGACCTTAAATTTCACGATATCCCTAATACCTGCTCTAAAGCGGTACGTGCGGCAGCTGAAATGGGCGTATGGATGGTGAATGTGCATGCCAGTGGTGGTGAGCGCATGATGACAGCGTCACGTGAAATTCTAGAACCTTACGGTAAAGACCGCCCATTGCTTATCGGCGTGACGGTATTAACCAGTATGGAACAAGCGGATCTTGCGGGTATCGGCTTAAATGTTGAGCCTAAAGAGCAAGTTTTACGCTTAGCGAACTTAACGAAAAATAGCGGTCTTGACGGCGTAGTGTGCTCGGCACAAGAAGCGCACTTTTTGAAGTCGGACTTAGGCAAAGCGTTTAAATTAATCACTCCAGGCATTCGCCCCGCAGGAGCGGATGTAGGGGATCAAAAACGTATTATGACCCCAGTAGATGCCATACAGGCAGGGTCGGATTACTTAGTAATAGGCAGACCTATCACCCAAGCCAGTAACCCAGCTCAAGTACTTGAGCAAATTAATGCCACGCTCGCTTAGTTGCTGTTAATTTAATGGTGATGATGGAAAATGGAATGCTTGAAAGCATTCCATTTTTTTTACTGACCTCACCGTAAGCCCAATGATTTATCCAGTTCTAACCCAGTTATCGAGAATTCTAACAAGCTAGAATGAGCCGCTATTTAGTACGCTTGGTATTATGGCTTCCCCGGTTGGCACACCACTATGAAATTTAAATTCATGGTCTGCTGAGCAAATTAATTCCGCTTCAACTTGAGCAAAATAGTCCACTCTATCACTAATATCCTCCTCGGCTATTTGCTGAGCAAGACTCAAGTAATCTTGATAGTGACGGGCTTCAGAGCGCAATAAAGAAATATAAAACGATTGAATATCGTCATCCATATAGGGAGCTAAAGCGGCAAATCGTTCACAGGATCTCGCCTCAATAAATGCGCCAATGATCAATTTATCGATTAAGGTTTGTGGCTCATAAGTACGAACATGTTTGAGCAAGCCTTTTGCATAGCGACCTGCCGGTACATGCTGATACTCAATGTCTCGGCTGTGCATAATCTCTAATACTTGATAAAAGTGATGCAACTCTTCTTTAATTAGTAACACCATTTTATCGATTAACTCTTGGCTATAAGGGGATTCGGACTGCGCAATGATCCCTTTAGAGATGTTACTTTTTCCTTTTAGGCTATTAAGACAACCCTCGCCTTTATAAGCAAACGCCTCGTAAGGCTTAAACCAATCCAGCAATTGCTGTTTACTTTGATTATTGGCCGCGTATTTACGAATTAAAAACATGGCAGACTGCCCCGCTTTTAACTCACACAATAAGTGGTCAATAAGTACAACAGGTAGACGTTCGGGCTTTTTCGCTTCATCAATCCACTGTGTGGGAGTGGTGCAATTGAGAAATTGATGAATAGGGGCAAGAAGTGATTGATACATGACAAGACCTGTTGTGAATTTTGCAAACACGTAGCCTAAGGAATTTGCTCACTGGTGTCTATAGGGATGAAGAAGTGGCCTTATTCGCTGAAACTGCTTTTCAACATAATGTAAAAGCGTTATAACTAAACATTATATATGATGGAATACGAGGCAAAGCATGAAGCTGCAGCAGCTAAAATATATTGTAGAAGTGGTGAATCATAATTTAAATGTTTCTGCTACTGCTGAACGACTTTATACATCCCAACCGGGCATCAGTAAACAGGTGCGATTACTAGAAGATGAGTTGGGCGTGCAAGTGTTTCAACGCAGCGGTAAGCATTTAACACAAGTGACCCCAGCAGGGGAAGAAATCGTGGCGATCTCTCGTGAGATCCTATCACGAGTGGAATCCATCAAATCTGTTGCCGCAGAGCATACCCATCCGGATATGGGGACACTGAACATTACCACAACGCATACACAGGCTCGTTATGCGTTACCTGATGTAATAAAGGGCTTTACCTCAAAATACCCTAAAGTCTCTTTAAACATGCACCAAGGCACCCCCGCGCAGATGTCGCAAGCCATTGCTAAAGGCACAGCCAACTTTGCCATAGCCACAGAAGCATTGCATTTATACCATGATGCCATCATGTTGCCGTGTTATTACTGGAATCGCTCTATTGTGGTGCCTAAAGATCATCCTTTAGCCAATAAATCTCATGTGACGATTGAAGATTTAGCCGCCTATCAACTGGTGACTTATGTGTTTGGTTTTACGGGACGCTCTGAGCTTGATACCGCCTTCAATAACGCTGGGTTAACCCCGCGCATCGTCTTTACTGCCACCGATGCAGATGTCATCAAAACCTATGTACGCATGGGGATAGGTGTGGGCGTGATTGCGAGTATGGCGATTGACAAAGATAACGATAAAGACTTGGTGGCCATTGATGCCAGCCATATTTTCAGCTCTAGTACCACCAGTATTGGCTTCAAACGCGGCACCTTCTTACGTAGCTACATGTATGATTTTGTGGAACGCTTTGCCCCGCACCTTACTCGCCCGGTGATTGAACAGGCTATTTCTCTGAAAAATAATAAAGAAATAGAAGAAATGTTCAAAGATATTGATCTTCCTATTCGTTAGATATTCCTAATTGTCACGCTTCCCTCTAAAATGTTCGTTTTAGGGGGAATCATGCGCACTGCTTTTTTACACATAGACCGTTTGCTACTAGCACATCAGCGTTATTGGCGTTTTGAACCTTTCCATGAAAGTGGCAGTAAGGATCATCGTTTCACTAATACTGAATTAGGGGATTGGTTGGAAAGCCTGTCAATGCAGCAAGTGCAACAGTGTAAGCAGAATGTGCAAACACTCACTTCGACGTTGACCACCTTCTTGCCATCACTGGCGGATCTCGCCCAACATTCTTGTCTTAAACAGACTCAGGTCCCGCCTGTGACACTCAACTCGCGTCTTACTACGGGAGTGCCGGGGAGAAAACTGACGCAAATCACTGCTATGGGGGCGCAAGTATTGCATCAGCATTGTGGTACCCAGTGGTTAGAGTGGTGCGCAGGTAAAGGCTTTTTAGGGCGAATATTAGCGGATCAATCTCAGCAAGCAGTGCGTAGCTTTGAATGGCAAAGTGAGCTTTGTGAAAAGGGGCAGGCCGAAGCGAACAAACAGCAGTTGCCGGTGACTTTTATCGAAGGGGATGCGTTTAATTGCGATCATAAGGCCGTTTTCAATCATCAGCAACATGCGGTGGCTTTACATGCCTGTGGGGATTTGCACGTGGCTTTAATGCATCATGCCATGAACTATCAGTTGCCAGCGCTCTCTATTGCCCCTTGTTGTTATCACCTCATTCAAGGTGAACACTATCAAGCGCAATCCGATGAAGGCAAGGCGTCTTCGTTGATTTTGTCTAAGTCCGAATTACGTATCCCTTTACAAGAAACGGTCACCGGGGGAGAGAGGGTTCAAAGACACCGATTATTAGAAATGAGTTTTCGTTTAGGCTTGGATGAGTTGTTAAGGGGCGAGTTGGGTTTACAGCAGTATCAACCTATCCCTAGTATTAAAAAGTCGCAATTACAATTAGGTTTTCGGGAGTTTTGCCTGTGGGCGGCGCAACGTAAGGGACTGACTTTACCCGAATGTGATTTTGAGCAATACCGCCTGCAAGGTGAATTGCGATTTGCCCGAATGGAAAAGCTCAGTTTAGTGCAGATGGCTTTTCATCGTGCTCTGGAAATGTGGTTAGTTCTGGATAAATCATTGTTTTTAGCTAAACACGGTTACCAGATCACCCTAAACGAGTTTTGTAGCAAAGCCATTACCCCAAGAAATATCTTAATTCATGCCAAAAGAACAGAGCCTAGGTGTGATACCAATTGCACTAAATAACGGGCCATTCTAGCTTGTTAACATGCTTGATAACTGCGTTAGAATTTTTGATTGTAGAATAATGACTTATCGAAAAATTCTGCCTTGTTTTCGAGCATTTTTCCTGCGCTATTTCTGATCACTTACTTAGTGCTATTGGTATTGGAACCTAGGCTCACCTTTTTTAAACGCTATTATTCAAATACTATTACTCAAATACTATGTCCAATGCTTGGCTTGGCTCAACATACTCAAGGTTAAAGTTTTCGGCCACTTCTTTACAAGTGACCATGCCTTGTAAGACGTTAAGACCATTTAGGAAACCGGCATCGTCCGTGAGCGCCGCTTTTACGCCTTTATTGGCCAGTTGCAAAATGTACGGCAACGTGGCGTTATTGAGTGCGTAGGTAGAGGTTCGAGCCACGGCACCGGGCATATTGGCGACGCAGTAATGCACTACATCATCGACAATGTAAATGGGGTCGGCGTGCGTGGTGGGGTGCGAGGTTTCAAAACAGCCACCTTGGTCTATAGCCACATCCACAATAGCCGCTCCAGGTTTCATCATTTCAATGTGCTTCTTGGTCACCAATTTTGGCGCCGCAGCCCCTGGGATCAGTACTGCACCTACCACTAGATCGGCCTCTAATACGTGACGATTGAGCACTTCTTCTGTGGAGTACACCACTTTTGCGCGCCCTTGGAACTCTTCATCTAAACGACGTAATGTTTCAATGTTGCGATCCAATATCGTCACATCCGCACGCATTCCTACAGCCATTCTAGCGGCATTGGAGCCAACAACACCGCCGCCAATGATCACTACTTTGGCAGGTTCTACCCCCGGAACGCCACCTAACAATAACCCGCGTCCCTGATTGGATTTTTCTAGTGCTTGTGCGCCTGCTTGAATAGACATTCGGCCGGCAACTTCAGACATAGGCGCCAGAAGAGGTAACTGATTTAAGGGATCGGTCACGGTTTCGTAGGCAATGCATACCGCTTTGCTATTGATTAGTTCCTCAGTTTGTGGAAAATCAGGAGCTAAGTGTAAATAAGTAAACAATATTTGCCCTTTGCGAAGCATAGCTCGTTCAATGGCTTGAGGTTCTTTCACCTTCACGATCATCTCGGCTTGAGCAAAAATTTCCTTCGCGGAGTGAAGAATGGATGCGCCTGCTGCGATATAGTCATCATCAGTGAAACCAATGCCTGAACCCGCTTGAGTTTCAACAATGACTTGATGTCCGTGAGAGATCACTTCTCTCACGCTTCCAGGAACCATACCGACTCGGTATTCGTGGTTCTTGATCTCTTTAGGTATACCAATAATCATCCTGATTCCTCTTGGTTGCTAGTTAAAATTACTGAGCGGCTTATGAATGTAAGCGCTATTAACTAGTATAATGTTGTTTGTGTAAAATTTAGTTCTAATTTTAGTAGGTGTTGTAGTGTATATTGTTGCAAGGAAGTTAAAAGGTGGAGTAAAACCATGATTGAAGTGAGTAAGCCGTCCAAGGAACTGGACCGTATAGACAGAAATATTCTCAGTGAGCTGCAAAAAGATGGTCGTATCTCTAACGTTGAGCTTTCCAAACGAGTCGGGCTATCGCCGACGCCCTGTTTGGAAAGGGTGCGACGTTTAGAACGCCAAGGATACATACTGGGTTATACCGCGCAGTTAAATCCACAATATCTCGATGCTTCTTTACTTGTATTTGTAGAGATCACTCTAAATCGAGGTGCACCGGATGTATTTGAACAATTCAACACAGCGGTACAAAAATTGGATGACATTCAAGAATGCCATTTAGTCTCTGGCGATTTCGATTACCTGTTAAAGACACGCGTGTCGGACATGGGTGCATATCGCAAACTGTTAGGTGATACGTTACTGCGTTTACCGGGTGTGAACGATACGCGCACCTATGTTGTTATGGAAGAGGTTAAACAAAGTACAAACCTAGTCATTAAGACCAGTTAAATTGCGTATTGGCAGAGGTTCTGTTTGGGTTTTTACCTCTGCATGTGTTTAAATGAGGGTAATCACGGGTGACAAGTCGTCACTCGTGTCTTTTATCCAACCAAGACCCACACGCAATGGATATGTTGAAAAGAAACCCAAAAGTTCGAACTGTAGTTCACACGTCTCCGAAAAAAGTTAAGCCTAATCTTTCTGGCGTTCAGCGCTTGAGAGAGGGATGTTTAATCATTGGAGTATTATGTGCCGTCCTCATGGCGGTTTCCCTTATCTCATTTAATCCTGCAGATCCATCGTGGTCACAGACTGCTTGGGGCGGCGATGTCTCCAATGCGGGTGGTCTAGTCGGCGCATGGGTAGGGGATACTTTGTTATTCACCTTCGGTGTGTTGGCCTATTTTGTGCCCGCTATCATAGTATTGCTCTCTTGGATTGTATTTCGTAAACGCACAGAGTCTGAACCCATTGATCTTATGCTTTGGGCGACAAGACTGTTGGGCGGCGCACTATTAATCGTCACTAGCTGTGGTTTAGCGGATCTCAACTTTGACGATATTTGGTATTTCTCATCTGGCGGTGTGGTTGGTGATGTTATCACTAGCCTTGCTTTGCCCACCCTTAATGCTTTAGGCACTACTCTAGCGTTTCTGTTTATTTGGGGGGCATCTTTCACCTTATTTACAGGGATCTCTTGGCTGTCTATCGTAGAGAGTATTGGTCAAAGAACGCTTAAGTTTGTGGGAGGAGGCTTAAACTTTGTCCGCGGTGATAAAGCGCAATTGATTGAACCTACTCGTCTTGATGACCAAAAATTGGTTTACGCAGATACCACGCCAGATGTATTGCTAGATGAAGCCCCACTGAGTGATGACCCTAGCCGTGCTACTGAGGCAGGGGAGACGTCAGCAGAAGACGGCCAGTATAAAATTTATATGCCAGAAGGCAGCGAGGAAGACGAATTCACCTTTGATCGAGGCAATAATTTACATGCCCCTATTGAACAATTAGAGCGTGACGCTCAATTAGTGAATGATTACGTTGAACCAACGGATACCAGTGAGGTGGTCGCTCCTGTCCATACCGACGCAGATCATAGCGCACCTGTGGCGACGACAGAACAAGCCACCCAATCTAAGGCATCTCATTCCAATGAGCCTGCAACAGTAGCCTCATCCAATGGACAACCTCCTATCTTTTCAAGTGCATCAAGTGCATCAAGTGCGGCAAGTGCAGCAAGTGTTGCCCCATCGGAGGAACACCCTAGTGAACGAGAAAGCCATCAGCAGACTCATAACGTCGCGGCTCAGACGCATCATGAGGACACGCCAGCACAAGAAAGTCTTGATGTACCAGACCATAGCGCTCACATGCACGATGCACATATTGATGATGTGAGTGCCTTTGATATTGACGACGACGATAAACACATGCCGAATATCACCTCTCATACCTTCGATGACGTCGATGAAGCACAAGCAATGGATGTGGTTGAAGAGATTGATGTTAATGATATGCCCGTGAACCAAGCTGAGGTTAATGAGCCCGCGTCTTACGAGCCAACCTCAAAGGATGCTGACGTTACCCAGACAGAGGCTCACGCTGCTGATGACGTTAACCTTGCTGCCATGGATGACATCAATGACCAATACCTAGATCACAGCTCCGCCGAAGTGGCGTCAGAGGGTGCCCCTACTGTGGTAGTGGCACAAGCCCCAGTAGAAGAGGTGTTTGAAGAGGATGTAGAAGTAGAAGAGGTTGAGCAACCCCTAACAGATGCGGAAGCACTGGCAAAACAAGTTGCCGACGCAAGAGCCAGAGAGTCTGCTGCACAAAATCCATTTTTGATGCGTAAAGACGAAGATTTACCGGTTCCTACTAGCCCAATGCCAACTCTTGAGTTGCTGTATCACCCTGAAAAACGTGAAAACACCATTGATAGAGAAGCCCTACAAAACATTGCTCGCTTAGTTGAAACAAAACTGGCGGATTACAAAATCAAGGCCACGGTAATGGGCATTTTCCCCGGCCCTGTCATCACACGTTTTGAACTTGATCTGGCGCCTGGGGTCAAAGTATCAAGAATCTCAAGCTTATCCATGGATTTAGCTCGCTCACTTTCCGCATTGGCGGTACGTGTAGTAGAAGTGATACCAGGCAAGCCTTACGTAGGTTTAGAGTTGCCTAACATGACGCGTCAGACGGTATTTTTATCGGATGTGATCAGTAGCCCGCAATTTTTAGAAAATACCTCACCTACGGCCGTGGTTCTCGGTCAAGATATCGCAGGGGATGCCGTGGTGGCAGACTTAGCGAAAATGCCGCATGTTTTAGTGGCAGGTACCACAGGCTCTGGTAAGTCTGTGGGGGTGAACGTAATGATTTTGAGTATATTGTATAAATCAACACCTGAAGACGTTCGTTTCATCATGATTGACCCTAAAATGTTAGAGCTTTCTATTTATGAAGGTATCCCACATCTATTATCGGAAGTGGTGACTGACATGAAAGATGCATCAAACGCATTACGTTGGTGTGTTGGCGAAATGGAACGCCGTTACAAACTGATGTCAGCATTAGGCGTGCGTAACTTAAAAGGCTTTAATGAAAAACTGAAAATGGCGGCCGAAGCAGGTCACCCAATTTATGATCCATTGTGGCAACCGGGCGACAGCATGGATCAAGAAGCGCCGTTGCTAGAAAAACTGCCGTTTATAGTAGTGGTGGTTGACGAATTTGCCGACCTCATTATGGTGGTAGGTAAAAAAGTAGAAGAGTTGATTGCACGTATTGCGCAAAAAGCGCGTGCGGCAGGTATTCACTTAGTTCTTGCGACGCAAAGACCTTCTGTTGATGTGATTACCGGCTTGATTAAAGCCAATATCCCGACACGAGTGGCCTTTACCGTATCCACCAAAACCGATTCGCGCACCATTTTAGACCAAGGTGGCGCAGAATCGCTATTGGGTATGGGTGATATGCTCTATCTACCACCGGGCTCAAGCCATACCATACGTGTGCATGGTGCGTTTGCTTCCGATGATGATGTGCATGCCGTGGTGAATGACTGGAAGGCGCGTGGTAAACCAAGATACATAGACGAAATAACCAAAGGTGAACCGTCACCGGAAACCTTGCTTCCAGGGGAGAAAATGGAAGAAGATACTGATCCACTGTTTGACCAAGTGGTGGAACATGTAACTGAAACTCGTCGTGGTTCTGTCTCTGGTGTACAACGCCGATTCAAAATTGGCTACAACCGTGCGGCTCGTATTGTGGAGCAACTAGAGGCTCAGGGCATCGTTTCTGCTCCAGGACACAATGGTAATCGCGAGGTGCTTGCACCACCGCCAATCAAGGACATTTAATGGATCTGAAGATCCAATCTTTAGAGAGAGTTATGAGAAAATTATTAATCAGCATTTTACTGTTAGTGTCAGGTTCTGTGCTTGCTAATCCACAGCAAGAGCTTGTGAAACGTTTAGGGCAAACCGATGGGTTTACGGCGCAGTTTAGCCAAAAGGTCATCAGCCCTGACAATGAAGTGGTGATGGAAGGGGCAGGTTCTGTAGAAATTGCCCGTCCTAGCTTGTTCCGTTGGACAACCAATGCGCCGGATGAGAATGTCTTAGTTTCCGATGGTAAAACGTTATGGTATTACAGCCCATTTATCGAACAAGTGAGCATTTATTGGCAAGAGCAAGCCACACAGCAAACACCATTTGTGTTGTTAACTCGTAACAAAGCCAGCGATTGGGATAAATACAAGGTTATGCAAAAAGGGGATAACTTTACCTTAACCCCTACTGATAAAACGTCTACCCAAGGGCAGTTCCAGTTACAAATCAATAAAGCGGGAGAGATTGCCGGCTTTAATGTGGTAGAACAAGACGGTCAACGCAGTCAGTTTACCTTTGACCATTATCGCGCAGAGGTTCCTGCTAAGAATCGCTTTGTATTTACCATCCCTAATGGGGTTGAAGTTGACGATCAACGTAACTAAGTTATTTTCATGAGTAACATGCAGTTTGACTTTTCAAGCGGTGACGACTTTCGTCCTTTAGCCGCGAGAATGCGCCCTACAACCTTGCAAGAGTACATTGGTCAGCAACATGTGTTAGGGCCAGATAAGCCCTTGTATCGTGCCCTGCAAGCGGGCACGTTGCACTCCATGATACTGTGGGGGCCTCCGGGTACTGGCAAAACCACCCTTGCCGAAGTTGCCGCTCATTATGCTGATGCCAGAGTGGAGCGCGTGTCTGCGGTCACCTCTGGGATTAAAGACATCCGCGCTGCGATTGAAAAAGCCCGTGATAATAAACTGGCGGGCTATCGCACCTTGTTATTTGTGGATGAAGTGCATCGGTTTAATAAAAGCCAACAAGACGCTTTTTTGCCTCATATTGAAGATGGCACGGTAACGTTTATTGGCGCAACCACGGAAAACCCCTCCTTTGAACTCAATAACGCACTCTTGTCGCGAGCGCGAGTGTATAAACTGAGCTCATTAACCAGTGCAGATATTGAATTGGTTATCCAACAAGCGTTGCAAGATAAAGAGCGCGGGCTAGGTAAGTTACAAGCTCGCTTTTTAGATGAAAGTGATAAACGTTTAGCGGAATTAGTCTGTGGTGATGCGCGTATGGCGCTCAACTATCTAGAATTATTGTTTGATATGGCGCCAGAACAAGACGGCGTTAAGCAGATCAGTTTATCGTTATTGGCACAAGTGGCCGGTTCTAAAGTGGCCCGTTTTGATAATAAAGGGGACATTTGGTACGACCTCATCTCTGCAGTGCACAAATCCATACGCGGCTCCAATCCTGATGGCGCGCTGTATTGGAGTGCGCGAATGATAAAAGCAGGATGCGATCCCTTATATATTGCCCGCCGCCTATTGGCCATTGCCTCTGAAGACATAGGGAATGCTGACCCTAGAGCCATGCAAGTGGCCATTAATGCGTGGGACTGTTTTACCCGCATAGGTCCTGCCGAAGGAGAGCGTGCCCTAGCACAAGCGGTGGTGTACCTTGCTTGCGCGCCGAAAAGTAACGCGGTTTATAAAGCGTGGAAACAGGCGCTACATGATGCCGATGAGACGTCAGAGCTAGAGGTGCCTCATCACTTGCGAAATGCCCCCACTAAGTTAATGCAAGACTTAGGCTATGGTGAAGAGTATCGATACGCCCATGACGAACCGGGCGCATACGCAGCAGGAGAGTGTTATTTTCCTCCTGAACTGAGTGATACTCGTTATTATTTCCCTGAAAATCGCGGCTTAGAAGGCAAGATTGCTGAAAAGCTGAACTATCTCCATTCATTAGATGAAAAAAGCCGACGAAAGCGCTACAAAAAGTAGTGGTTTTTCGTTATCTTTGTTCGATTAATATTTTCCCATTTTTTAGCTCCTTGAGAGTTATCGTTAACTACACGCAGGATTAGCAATGCTAGATTCTAAATTATTTCGTACCGAGCTCGACGAAACAGCAGCCAAACTAGCCCGTCGAGGTTTTACCTTAGACGTTGATACCATTCGCCAACTAGAAGAAAAGCGTAAAGCCATTCAAGTTGAAGTGGAAAATTTGCAGTCCACGCGTAACTCTATCTCCAAGCAAATTGGCCAAAAAATGGCCGCTGGCGATAAAGAAGGCGCTGAAGAGATCAAAAAGCAAATTGGTACTTTAGGCTCTGATTTAGATGCAAAAAAAGTTGAACTGGTTGAAGTTCAATCTCAATTAGAAAACCTTACGCTATCAGTACCTAACCTACCGGATGAGTCTGTACCAGCGGGTAAAGATGAAAACGACAACGTAGAAGTATCTCGTTGGGGTACACCGAAACAATACGATTTTGTTGTAAAAGATCATGTTGATCTTGGTGAACTTGCTGGTGGTTTAGACTTTGCCAGTGCCACTAAAATCACCGGTGCGCGTTTTATCGTGATGAAAGGGCAATTTGCTCGTTTGCATCGTGCTATCGCTCAGTTCATGCTAAACCTACATACAGATGAACACGGTTATACAGAAATGTACGTACCGTACTTGGTGAACTCTGACAGTCTTTTCGGTACAGGCCAGTTACCAAAATTTGGTAAAGATCTCTTCCATACAGAACCATTAACTGAAAAAGTGAATGACGAAGAGCCACGTAAACTGTCTTTGATCCCAACCGCTGAAGTGCCAGTAACAAACATGGTACGTGATACGATTGTTGATGAAGCCGATCTACCAATTAAAATGACTGCTCACACACCGTGTTTCCGCTCAGAAGCGGGTTCTTATGGTCGTGATACTCGTGGTTTGATTCGTATGCACCAATTTGACAAAGTTGAACTGGTACAAATCACCCGCCCAGAAGACTCTGAAAATGCCTTAGAAGAACTGACAGGCCATGCAGAGAAAGTACTGCAACTACTTGAATTACCTTATCGTAAGGTTGTGCTATGTACTGGTGATATGGGCTTTGGCGCTCGTAAAACGTACGATCTTGAAGTGTGGGTTCCTGCGCAGAAGACCTACCGTGAAATTTCATCTTGTTCTAACACAGGTGATTTCCAAGCTCGTCGCATGCAAGCACGTTTCCGTCGTCAAGGTGAGAAAAAACCAGAGCTATTACACACGCTAAACGGTTCAGGTTTGGCCGTTGGCCGTACTATGGTCGCCATTCTAGAAAACAATCAGCAAGCAGACGGTCGTATTGAGATCCCTACAGTGCTACAACCATTTATGGGTGGATTAACCCATATCGGTTAATTATCTATTATTAAAGAAGGCCGGCTATCATAGCCGGCCTTTTTTTTGCTTACAATAGGACAAAAACACGAGAACGAGCAGACGAGACGTTTGCCATGTCGTTAACATTTCAACGTCGTTACCCCTTGTTTAAAAAACGTGAATTATCAGGTGTTTACTACCTATTCTGGCATTTACTGCTAAGGTTAATTGGTATTAATTCACTTAATGAGGTTCTTATGGATGAGAAGAAGGCAGGTTTAGAATACTTTAGTACTCCACAGAAGTTATTTGTAGGGTATACGCTGGCGATTTTGGTGGATTTAACGGTTTTAAATTTGTTGGATGAGTTTTGGCATTATGTGCATATATCCTCATTTATTGTGTCACTGGGTGCAGCCATCTTATTGCAGTTATTACTCAAGCTGTCTATTGGCTTAGAACATAAACTGGCCAACTATTTTAAATCAAAGCCGGGTACCGCGCCGAAAGTGTATCGAGGTATCAGTACTTACATTATTTTAGTGGGTTCGAAATTTGTTATGTTAGGGGCCATTGACTTGGTATTTGGTGATGCGGTTTCCTTTAGTGGCCCTTTTAACGGCATAGTGGCGTTTTTTGGTGTGGTATTTGCCATTATGATTGCCGAAACCATTGTCGGAAAAATTTACGTCGCTTTGGGTGAGGATTAATACCATTACTACGATAGGTATAGGCAAATAAAAAAGGGGATAATCTGTCTCCAATACCCCTTAAATAACGTATTGATAAACACCTAATTAGGCATTAAAAAGGTGTTCATTTTGTACGGCACTGTCTATGGCGCAGATCAGTTGCTCTAGCTGGCGTTGTTCGATGATATACGGTGGCATGATGTAAATCAGTCTGCCAAAGGGACGGATCCAAACCCCTTGTTTAACAAAGTGCGCCTGTATCTTTTCCATATTGACCGCTCGAGTGGTTTCTACCACGCCAATAGCCCCTAATACTCGAATATCTTTGACCAAAGGGTAGCGTTTTAGGGAAGCCAAACCTTGTTGTAATTGAGACTCTATGGCCTTAACTTGCTGTTGCCATGCTCCAGTTTGTAACAGCGTTAAGCTAGCACTGGCCACCGCACAAGCCAGTGGATTGCCCATAAAGGTTGGGCCATGCATAAAGCATCCCGCTTCACTACGGCACACCGTATGCGCGACTTTGGCGCTAGTTAAGGTGGCAGACAACGTCATATAACCGCCCGTTAAGGCTTTCCCCACACATAAAATATCCGGTTCAATGGCCGCATGTTCTAGGGCAAACATTTTGCCGGTACGTCCAAATCCTGTGGCGATTTCATCGGCAATGAGCAGGATGCCGTAGTGGTCACACAACTCACGAACTCGTTGTAAATAGGTGGGATGATATAGGCGCATCCCACCGGCACCTTGCACTATAGGCTCTAAAATAATGGCCGCGACATCTTGATGGTGAAGAGCGAGTGCCTCGAGCATAGGTTTTATATCTTGTTCATCCCAAGGATCATAAAACCCACACTGCGGGGATGGCACAAAGATATGTTCTGGTAAAAAACCCTTATATAACGAATGCATTGAGTTATCAGGGTCGGTGACTGACATGGCGGCAAACGTGTCCCCATGATAGCCATGGCGAAGAGTAACAAACTTAGGTCGAGACTCCCCTAAAGCATGCCAATATTGCAACGCCATTTTTAAGCTGACTTCTACTGCCACCGAACCTGAGTCGGCGAGAAAAATATGCTGTAGATTACTTGGCACTAAATCCAGCAGTTTTTTACCAAGCTCAATGGCCGGATCATGAGTAATACCACCAAACATGACATGGGACATGCGCTCAATTTGTTGGTGAGCTGCATCGTTGAGTTGTGGGTGACAGTAACCATGGATGGCTGACCACCAAGAAGACATGCCATCCACCAACTCAGTCCCGCCTTCTAAGGTTAACGTGACTCCCGAAGCATGGGTAACGGGGTAGCAGGTGAGTGGAGTAATGGTGGAAGTGTAGGGGTGCCAAAGGTGTTGTTTGTCAAAGCTGAGATCCATGTTAACGCTCTAATTGTATAAATAATAATCGTTAGTAAACAAAGTGCACTTTGTTTTGTTGACAGTGTATCCCGTCCGGTTAGACTAGCCAAGCATCAAACCGTCAATAAAGGATAACAGTGTGGAAGTTCGTCACGATTGGACAGTTAACGAGGTCCAGCAATTACTCAGTCTCCCGTTTATGGATTTGCTTTTTCAAGCTCAGACCGTTCATCGACAATTTCAGCAACATAATTACGTGCAAGTGAGTACGCTTCTGTCAATTAAAACAGGTGCTTGCCCCGAGGATTGTAAATACTGTCCGCAAAGTGCCCACTATCGCACCGATGTGGATAAAGAGCGTTTGATGGAAGTGGAGCGCGTGTTAGAGGCGGCCGAAAAAGCAAAAAACTCCGGTTCCACACGCTTTTGCATGGGGGCAGCATGGAAAAATCCTAAAGCGCGAGACATGCCTTTATTAACCGATATGATCAAAGGGGTGAAGTCACTAGGCTTAGAAACCTGTATGACATTAGGTATGTTGACCCCTGAGCAAGCCTCTGAGTTGTCTAGTGCAGGTTTGGATTATTACAACCACAATTTGGATACCTCACCGGAATACTATGGCAATATTATTACCACTCGTACCTATCAAGACCGCTTAGATACCTTATCTCATGTTAGAGAGGCCGGTATGAAAATCTGCTCTGGTGGCATCATAGGTTTAGGGGAAGGCTCAGCCGATAGAGCGGGGTTACTTGTCGAACTGGCCAACTTACCTGTTCATCCAGAGAGTGTGCCTATCAATATGTTGGTAAAGGTAAAAGGCACGCCTTTACAAGATGTTGAAGACGTAGATCCGTTTGAGTTTATAAAGTTAATTGCCATTGCACGTATTATTATGCCTCAGTCGGCGGTGCGCCTGTCTGCGGGTAGAGAAAGCATGAATGAGCAAATGCAGGCGCTGTGCTTTATGGCTGGAGCGAACTCCATTTTTTATGGATGCAAACTTCTTACCACGCCAAACCCAGATGAAGATAGCGATATGCAGCTATTTAAAAAACTGGGCATCAATACCGTAGCGATCAGTCAAAAGCCTGACGAAATTCAAGAGATGGAACTCCTTGATGAGGTGAATGAGCGCGTAGCGGCAAGGCCCACGAAAGACGATTTGTTTTACGATGCCACGGTTTGAGTCACGTATGCAACAGGCACTGCAACAACGCAGTGCACAAGGCTTAACTCGTACTGTCACCCCAATTAAGGGGGGCAATACCCATAAAATTTACGATGGAAAGCAAGAGTACATAAACTTTTCAAGTAACGATTATTTGGGGTTAGCCAATGATGAAGCCCTCAAGAAAGCGTGGATTTCGGCCATTGACCAATACGGTGCAGGCAGTGCCGCCTCGCCTATGGTGACTGGACAAACGCACGCCCACCAAAGGTTACAAGACACTTTGTGTGACTGGTTAGGCTTTGAACAAGCGCTGTTGTTTAACTCCGGTTTTAGTGCCAACCAAGCAGCGCTGTTTACTCTACTGCAAAAAGACGATTGTTTATTACAAGACAAACTCAATCACGCCTCATTAATGGAAGCGGGAATGTTAAGTCCGGGTAAAATGCAGCGTTTTTCCCATAATAACCCAGCGCGCTTGCAACAGCTGTTACAAAAACATGGGCCGAGCCTAGTGGTAACAGAAGGGGTATTTAGTATGGATGGCGACTGCGCTCCCTTGGGGGACATCGCCACTTTGTGTCAGCATCATGGGTCATGGCTAATGGTGGATGATGCTCATGGTATTGGCGTGTTAGGTGAGCAAGGACAAGGCAGTTGTAGCGTGCATGGCATTACCCCGAACCTATTGATGGTGACCTTTGGTAAAGCATTGGGTGTACAAGGGGCGGCCATTTTATGTGATAGCAATACCGCGCACTATTTACGCCAATTTGCACGCCATTTTGTCTATTCTACCGCCATGCCTGCCGCACAAGCCGTGGCGGTAACACATTCGGTACACCTCGCCCGCAATCAACAGTGGCGTCGTCAGCATTTAGCTCACTTACAAGACGTGTACACGCAAGCCGTAGCCCATTTACCAGGCTTTGTGCATACACAGACCGCCATTAAACCCTATTTAGCGGGCAGTTCAACGCGCGCTATGGCATTGGCAGACTTTTTGCGTCAACAGGGCCTATGGGCCACGGCTATCCGCCCGCCTACCGTAGCCAAAGATAAAGCCAGAATTCGCATTACCTTATCCGCATCTCACCTGCCTCATCACGTGCTGACGCTAGCGCACAAACTGGAGCAGTTTGAACTTATGAACCCAGCTAAGGATGCATCATGACTTCGTGCTCTGAGGTTGACAACATCAGCGCAGAGAAGCGCGCTATAGCTCAAGCGTTTGGTCGCGCGGCCATAGATTATGACAAACATGCTCAATTTCAACGAGATGTCGTTGAGGAGATGTTGCTCTATTTGCCCCGCAACCTTAGCCAGTGTCACATACTGGATGTGGGATGTGGCACGGGGTATTTTACCCAACAACTCATTGCTAGAGGCGCCACGGTTGTGGCATTGGATTTGTCAGAACAAATGCTGACTCAAGCGCGCTTACGTTGCCAGCAACACGCCAGTTATTGTTTAGGAGATGCAGAGCACATTCCTTTTGCCGATAGCCAATTTGACTATGTCGTTTCAAGCCTAGCGCTACAATGGTGCAAAGAGTTAACTGTACCCATAGCCGAGTTACAACGAGTGGTAAAGCCTGGTGGCCGTGCATTATTTTCTACTCTCGCCGAAGGTTCGTTGTTTGAATTAAAACAGGCTTGGGCTCGTGTTGATCAATATCAACATGTTAAGCAGTTCCTTAGTGAAAATTCGATAAAAATTGCGTTGGCGCAAGCGAGGTGCAAAAGGCATCAGGTAAGGTATATTCCAATGACTTATTGGTACGACAGTGCTTTTAATCTGATGAAAGATCTTAAAGGTATTGGTGCGACTCAAATTGGCGGTCGCAGTCAAGGTCTCACAAAACGAAGCACACTTCTTAAGGTCGAACAGGCGTACCAAGACCTTTATCCGAATAACTTCAGATTACCGGCAACGTATCGCGTGTGCCTAGGATTAATAAAGAAATGAACAAAACGTTTTTTGTCGCTGGGACGGATACGGACGTTGGTAAAACCGTGGTTTCAAAAGCTTTATTACAAGCATTTAATCAGCAAGGCTTTTCCACCATTGGCTATAAACCCGTTGCCGCAGGTTCAGAGCAAACAGAACAAGGCTTAACCAATAGCGATGCCTTGTGTTTGCAAAAAGCCGCCAGTGTGTCATTACCCTATTCTCAAGTGAATCCGGTGGCACTAGTGACTCCGGCATCCCCCCATATTGCCGCGCGAATTGATGGTACAGAGGTTTGTACACAACGCTTATCAGAGCAACTTTTGCAACATCAAGAGAAAGCCGATGTGGTCTTAGTTGAAGGGGCTGGAGGATGGCGGGTTCCTATCACGGCTGAGCGCTATTTATCCGAGTGGGTAGTAGCAGAAAAAATCCCAGTTGTTTTAGTGGTTGGTATCAAATTAGGCTGTTTAAATCACGCCATACTCAGCGAAGAAATGATTAAACATGATGGATTAGATATTGTCGGTTGGGTGGCCAATCGTATCAATCCTTTTGAAGAACACTATAAAGATATTGTGGCTTTTTTAGAGGCAAAAATAGACGCGCCTAAAATTGGTGAAATCCCCTATATGCGCAATATTAATGAGCAAGATTTAAGTCAATACATAAATCTCAACGCCCTCGTATAATGGATTTTAAATTACCGTTTAAGGATGTGACGGATTCAGATCCTTAAACGGTGAATTCAATTCAGTTAGCGTTACGCCAATTAGAGGCAGTAACTGCGACGGTGGCTGTGGCAGGTTAGCCCTGGCCGTTAATCATCCAATGATGATTATTGCGCGTTTTTACTGCTAATATGAGATTGTGTTTTAATGACTTGCTGCTCAATGGGTTCACTGTTGCGGATCCCCAATTCAGCCTGTGCTTCTTCTTTGCTCATTCCTAGGTGGTAGCGAAGCATATCCAGTGCCATTTCATGTTTTCTTTCATCATCCATAATGTACATCCTGTTAATTATTCATCTTGCTGGTTAATATGTAGACTCATTCATTGATTTTAAGCAAGAATCTTCCATAAAAAAAATGCCAATTGCTAGCAGAGCTCTCATTTTGTAGCAATTTGTTACTGCTGTTGAGTTTGCCTAGGCTGATCATATGTATACAATATCAGTGCAAAAAATTGCAAAGACAATTGAGAGCCTTATTTATACCAATCACACTAAGTAAGTGTTCAGAAATAGCGCAGGAAAAATGCTCGAAAACAAGGCAGAATTTTTCGATAAGTAGTTATTCTACAATCAAAAATTCTAACGCAGTTATCGAGTATTTTAACAAGCTAGAATGATCAGTTATTTAGTACGATTGGTGTTACATAAATTGGGGAACCCACACCGCGTCTCAGTGTCTAGTATCTTGATTGTTATTCACTTTGATAGTTTTAGCTTCTTACTTTGGAGAGATTGAATGAAGCGCGTAGCGTTATTTTTACTGACTAACCTTGCTGTAATTGCAGTATTGAGTGTCGTTTTAAACCTTGTATATGCCTTTACCGGTATTCAATCGGGAAGTTTGTCTGGTCTGTTGGTACTCGCGGCCGTATTTGGCTTTGGTGGATCGTTAATCTCACTCATGATGTCAAAAGGCATGGCCTTGCGTTCTGTGGGTGGTCAAGTGATTGAAAGCCCGCGTAACCAAACAGAGCATTGGTTGATTGAAACGGTATCTCGTCAGGCCCAGCAAGCGGGTATTGGTATGCCGACAGTGGCGGTATACGATTCAGCGGATATTAACGCATTTGCCACTGGGGCCAAGCGCAACGACTCTTTAGTTGCTGTTTCTACTGGGTTACTCAATAACATGACTCAAGATGAAGCCGAAGCTGTATTGGCGCATGAAGTGAGCCATATTGCCAATGGTGACATGGTCACTATGACCTTAATGCAAGGTGTGGTGAATACCTTTGTTATCTTCCTATCTCGTTTTATTGCCAACATAGTGGCAAATAATAACAATGATGAGGGTGAAGGGGGCAGTAACATGATGGTGTACTTCGGTGTGTCTATGGTGCTGGAATTGGTATTTGGCTTCCTCGCCAGCTTCATCACTATGTGGTATAGCCGTAAACGTGAATTCCATGCGGATGCGGGAGCGGCGCAATTGGTGGGTAAGCATAAAATGATTGCCGCTCTTGAGCGTTTAAAAACCAGTCATGAGCCACAACTGGAAGGGTCGATGATGGCCTTTGGTATCAATGGTAAAAGCTCATTAACTGAGTTGCTAATGTCCCATCCTCCTCTGGATAAGCGCATTGATGCGTTGCGAAATACTCAACATTTCTAAATCAAAAATGTATTGCCTTTAAAAAGCTTGGTGTATTCACCAAGCTTTTTTTTTGATCCTTTATTTTGTAAATCACGTAGTTAATAGAAAAATACACTACATTTTAATTGGTACAGCTCTAAGTCAATTAAGGTGTTATTGAGCCAATCGAAAACGGATAACGATTAGCATCAGCCCGGCAGGAAGGGAATGTCTGTCATAGCTATTAGGGAATGGATCATGGATATCGATAACGTCGCGGACGTATACCAAAAACTGAGTAAAGAGACCTTGCAAGATCTGGCTCAGATCTACCATCAAGACGTGGTATTTGAGGATTCGGCGCACACCCTCAATGGTTGGGATGCCTTGTCTCAATATTTTCATACCTTGTACCAAAATGTCATTGATTGCCGCTTTGACATTAAAAGCCAACATCAAGTGGACGACAGTGGCTTTATTATCTGGACTATGTATTTACGTCACCCAAAGCTCAACCGTGGTAAAGATGTGGCCGTGCAGGGGGTCAGTCATATTAAGTTCCGCCGAGGCAAAATTATTCATCATCGTGATTATTTTGATATGGGTGAAATGCTCTATGAACACCTGCCGGTATTGGGCAGCGTGATTAGAGCTATCAAAAAACGGTTAGGTCAAGCATGAAGACGATTCTAATTACCGGCGCCACCTCCGGCATAGGTGAACAGTTGGCGAGAGACTATGCCAATGAGGGGTGGCAAGTGTATGCCTGTGGCCGTAATGCAGCCCAATTGCAAACGCTCAGTACTATGAGTGAAAACGTGATGCCTTTGCAATTTGATATTACCGATTTAGCCTCGTGTAAAGTGGCCTTAGACAAACTTGATCCTAAGCCCACAACTTGGCTGTTTAATGCTGGGGATTGCGAATATCTCAATAATGGGGTGATGGACGCGTCGCTGATACAAAGGGTGTTTGCCATTAACGTCGTAGGATTAGCCAATTGTATAGAAGGGGCTCAGGGGAATTTTGCCCCTAAAGATCATTTGGTGATAGTGGGTTCTATCGCCAGTGAGATGGCTTTACCAAGAGCTGAGGCCTATGGCGCTTCTAAAGCGGCGGTGAGTTATTTAGCGCGCACACTGGCCATAGATTTGGCGCACAAAGGGATTAAAGTTAGCACAGTTTTTCCTGGCTTTGTGAAAACACCATTAACGGATAAAAATGATTTTCCAATGCCAATGATGGTAACAGTAAAAGAGGCATCAAAGGCGATTAAGCACGGCATAAGTTTAGGCAAATCGCACATTTATTTTCCGAAACGCTTTACTTGGATATTAAGGCTTTTGGGCAGTTTACCCTACTCAATACAGCAGGGTTTGGCCAAAAAACTGATTAAGGATAAACAGTGATGAAAATAGCAATTATTGGCACAGGTATTTCCGGTTTAACTTGCGCATATCGTCTACACCAGCAACATGATGTCACCCTTTTTGAAGCTAACGACTATATTGGTGGGCATACCGCTACCGTGGATGTTGTAGTGGAAGGGGTGTCCTACAGTGTGGATACGGGGTTTATTGTCTATAACGACAGAACCTACCCTAATTTTATACAGATGATGAATGAAATTGGGGTTAAGGGCAGAGCGACGCAAATGAGCTTTAGCGTGCGCAATGATGGTAATGGTTTGGAATACAATGGCCACGGACTGAGCCATTTATTTGCGCAAAAACGAAACTGGTTTAACCCTAAGTTTTATGCCTTTATTAGAGAGATAATTCGCTTTAATAAGCTAGCAAAAACCGTAGTGGCCGACGAGTCTGTTAATGATCAAACATTGGGTACATTTTTACAGCAGCACCAGTTTAGTGATTATTTTAGCGAAAACTACATCTTACCCATGGGGGCTGCCATTTGGTCATCCACATTGGCAGACATGCGCGCTTTCCCGTTGACTTTTTTCTTACGCTTTTTTTTAAATCACGGCTTATTAGACATCAAAAACAGGCCACAATGGTATGTCATTGAAGGGGGATCGCGTGCCTATATTGAGCCTTTATGCCGAGGCTTTGCCGATAACATTCAGTTACGCAGTGCCGTTGAAAAAGTGCAAAGGACCTCAGCTGGTATCAAGTTGCAGGTGAACGGGGAGTGGCAGAGCTTCGACCAAGTGATTTTTGCCTGTCATAGTGACCAAGCACTGAAGATCCTTGGAGAAGAAAGCACCGCGGTGGAGAATGACATTCTTGGCTGTATGCGCTATCAAGCCAATGAAGTGATTTTACATACCGATGAACAATGGCTACCAAAACGGTCTAAAGCGTGGGCTTCTTGGAATTACTACATTGAAGGGGGCCACAACCAACAGCACAAGCAGCCAACGCTGACATATAACATGAATATCCTGCAACATATTCGATCACCGCACACCTTTTGTGTCTCCCTCAACAATGGCGCTAATATCAATAAACAAAAGGTATTAAAGACCTTTATTTATGATCATCCAGTGTTTAGCTTGCCGTCGATAGCCGCGCAGCAACGTGCCCATGAATTACAGGGGAAAAACAACAGCTGGTTTTGTGGCGCATATTGGAGAAATGGATTTCACGAAGATGGCGTGGTCAGTGCACTGAATGTGGTGAAGGGCATTGAGGGGTTAACCTGCGGTGACCCTATTGCTTCTCATTTAACTCAGGTCAGTAAAAAGACCTTAAGCCAATCCCAATCATCGTCTGCAACTAAACCACTGTCAACGAAACCACGGGCAACTAAACCACAGGCAGCTAAACCACAGGCAGCTAAGCCGCAACAGGGCGCCGCATGAAGAGTGCCCTGATGCTAGGTGAGGTAAGGCATCGCCGCTTTACCCCCGTGAAACATGATCTGAACTATCCCATATTTATGCCGTGCATTGATCTGGATGAGATGGAAACACTGCAACAAACGGTATGGGGCTTTGGCCAAAGGTGGTGGCACTGGGCGCGCTTTCGTCGCGCCGATTACGTGGGAGAGGGATGCCTTAAAAGTGCGGTGCAACGCAAAGTGTTGCAACTGACAGGGGAGAGTTATAGCGGCAAGGTTTTGGCTGTGGTGCACCTTAGGTATTTAGGTCTCTATTTTAGTCCAGTGAATTTCTACTATGTTTATGATGACAAAGGGCAATGGCGCACATTATTAGCGGAGGTGAGTAACACGCCTTGGAATGAACGTCACTACTATGCCATTAGTGCGCAACCGGGAATCAACAGTGAAAATTGGCAGCATGAGAAGCAATTTCATGTGTCACCGTTTAACCCGTTACAGCAACAGTATGTTTGGAAGCTCAAGCCACTATCGCGCCGTTTACTGGTTCATCTAGAGTGTCATCGGCAGACAAAGGAGTTTGATGCCACATTGATGATGAAAGGTTATCCATTTACCAGTAAAAATTTAATTAAACAATTGATCTCTACGCCAATAATGGCAGTAAAAATGATAGTAGGCATTTACTGGCATGCGCTGAAGTTATGGTTAAAGAAAGTGCCGCTATACGCGCACCCAGCGAAACATAAATAATAGGTAAAGCAGGAGGCTTTTCATTATGCACAACACTAAGTCCTTATTGATCGCAAAGCAGGGCGTTCTGCACAACAATCCCGCCATTGAAAAGATGCTCTCACCTTGGCAACGCTCCGCTCGTGCTTTAATTTTTAATTATCTGCACAATGTGAGTTATGGCTCACTTACCCTCATAGAGCGATTTGATAGTCAGGTTTCGTTACAAGAGTTTGGCCTTAGCCGTCACCCGTTTCATGCCAGTATTGAAATACTGCACCCAGATTTTTATACGCGACTGCTCAGTGGTGGAAGTATCGCCGCAGGGGAAGCCTATATTGACGGAATGTGGGAAAGTTGTGACTTGACGGCGGTGATGGAGTTTATGGCCCGTAATCTGAATACTTTGGATGGCATGAGTAGCAAGCAAAGTGTGCTTAAACGCTGGGCGTATAAAGCTGGGCATTGGTTAAACCGCAACACGCACGCCAATTCGAAAAAAAATATTGGTGCCCATTATGATTTAGGCAATCAGTTATACACGCGTTTTTTGGACAGTAACATGCTTTATTCCGCCGCGCTCTATCACCAAGACGACGACACACTAGAGCAAGCACAAATAAATAAAATGGACCGATTGTGTCAACAATTACAGCTAAAGGCTGAAGATCATGTAATAGAAATCGGTACTGGATGGGGCGCTATGGCCATCTATATGGCGCAAACATACGGTTGCCGCGTGACCACCACCACCATTTCCGAAGAACAGTTTAGCTATGCGAAACAAAAAGTAGAACAGGCGGGGCTTTCGCAGCGTATTACCTTATTAAAGAAAGACTATCGAGACTTAGAAAGGCAATACGACAAGCTAGTTTCTATTGAAATGATAGAGGCAGTAGGGAAGGCGTATCTGCCCTCATACATCACCACCTGCCAACGACTATTGAAGCCAGGGGCTATTATGGCCATTCAGGCCATCACTATTGCCGATCAGCGTTTCGACGCTTACTGCAACAGTGTCGACTTTATCCAAAAGTACATTTTCCCTGGCGGATTTCTCCCTTCCGTGACTCATCTGTTACAACAAACCACCCAGCACAGCCAATTAGTATTACACGATCTGCATGATATAGGCATGGACTACGCTCGCACCCTAAGGGAGTGGTTACATCGCTTTAATCAGGCAGAAAAAGAGCTTGCCACTTTAGGCTATGATGAGCGATTTATGCGCATGTGGCGCTATTACCTTTGTTATTGTGAAGGCGGCTTTTTAGCCCAACGTATTAGCACGGTGCACCTTACATTTAGAAACCCACAATAGGCCGATGATGAATAAGCCCTTGTTGGTGAAATCAGTGTGGTTTCAGCTGTTGTGGTTTTTAGCTGTGCTGGGTCAAGAGAGCACTCAAGTTTGGTTAGTTATCGCGGTTGTAGCTAGCGTGGTGTTTTCTTATTGGCAGCGTGACATTCACCTTAGGTGGCTGGTGGGCTTTGTGCTATGTGGCATAGTGTTGGATTCCTTTAATCAATACACAGGGTTATTTATTTTTCCAACCCCATGGTTGCCGCTGTGGTTGCTGTTGTTATGGGGTATTTTTGTTTGGTATGCCTATCAAATGCGCACCATTTTGACCCATTTCCCTAAGTTTATCGTATGTATAGTAGGAGCGTTGGGAGCCGCCGGCAGTTATTATGCTGGACTGAAGTTTGCAGCGGTACATTGGCCCTACTCAACAGTTATTACCTTGGTGATAGTGTTTGTTGAATGGTTTTGCTTACTGACTGCGATGATTTACTCCCTAAACGTGTTACAAAAGCAAGGTAAGGGATTGGATCATGAGCAAAATTCAGATTAATGTTGTTATTGGAAGCGCTGTTGTTATGCTCAGTACTTTTTTCACCTCTACTTCTTCTATGGCTCAGCCAAACACCATCGGTCAACAGACGCAACAGTGGGCTCAATGGCCTACCGTAGGTAAGGCCGATTTAAACGTGCTGTTTTTTGATATTTACACTTCAGAGTTGCGTGCGCCACAAGGTCGCTATCAAGTGGGTGTGGATATTACCCCTCATCCACTGGCGTTATCCATTACCTATGAGCGAGACATTTCAAAACAACATTTATTAAAAGAAACCAAAAAACAATGGCAACACTTAGGTTATGGGCAAGATCAATGGCAACCGTGGGCTCGACGTTTAGGGGGCATTTATCCAGATGTGGCCAATGGCGAACAGTTGGTGTATATCAGCGACGGTCAGGGGGGAGCATTTATTTATATTCGTAATGATGGCGTCACAGAAATGCGTGGTCACATTGATGATGAAGCGCTAAACGATGCGTTTTTGGCTATTTGGCTGTCACCGAATACAGAATATCCAAAACAGAGAAAGCAATTAATAGGGATGGCGCAATAATGAACAGACTAGGCAGGAAAGTGCGCGGTTTTTTATTTGCCCTGCTGGCGATAGTGACGCTGGTGGGCTGCGGTGCCCATTTAAATGAGTATCAAAAGCAGACGCCACAGTTTGATTTGTTCGGCTACTTCTCAGGTCATGTAACGGCATGGGGCATGGTGCAAGACCGCAGCGGAAAACAAACGCGACGCTTTGAAGTGGCGTTACATGGGCAGGTAGAGGGAGACACCTTAACCCTCCATGAAGATTTTGTATTTGCCGATGGCGAAAATACAACGCGTATTTGGCGCATTACTCGCTTAGCGGATGGCTCTTATGAAGGTCGCGCAGACGATGTAGTGGGCGTGGCACAGGGAAGGGAAGTGGGCAATGCCTTGCATTGGCGTTATGATTTTGCTCTGCCAAGAGGGGATTCTAGCGTGATGGTGCATTTTGATGACTGGTTATATCGACAAGACAATGAGCATGTATTTAATGTCACTTCCATTCGCAAGCTAGGGATTGAGTTTGGCCGCTTAACCTTGTTCTTTCAAAAGCATTCACAGCCCTAAATCAACGTTTGTTACAAAATGAGAGTAGAGTCCAATTTGAGTTCCGTGCATTTGTGTTATCATCTGCATACATATATTTATGATACGTATTATTAATGACTGCAACGGCTCAATCCAACCCAATTTTATTTCATAAAACCTACCGCCATAGTGACTCTAAACAGTGGGTGGTATTTGTGCATGGGGCGGGTGGCAGTTCGTCTATCTGGTTTAAACAGATAAAAGCGTATAAAGAGCATTTCAATATTTTGCTCATTGATTTACGTGGGCACGGCAAGTCAAATACCTTGTTTAAGGATATTATTAGTAAACGTTACACATTTGAATCAGTGACCAATGATATTTTGCATGTGCTTGATCATTTAAGCATTAAGTCAGCGCACTTTGTTGGCATGTCTTTAGGGACAATTATTGTGCGTACATTGGCAGAAATGGCATCGGATCGCGTGGACTCCATGGTGTTAGGTGGCGCGGTGACGCGGTTTAATACCCGTTCACAAATCTTAATGAAATTGGGCAATTTGTGTAAGAATATCATCCCTTATATGTGGCTCTATCGTTTATTTGCATGGATAGTGATGCCACAAAAAGGCCAATTAGAGTCTCGACTGATGTTTGTGCGCGAAGCTCGAAAGCTGTGCCAGAAAGAATTTAAGCGTTGGTTTAAATTGGCGGCAGACGTGAACCCGTTAATGAAATATTTTAAAGATAAAGAGCTTAATATCCCCACTCTTTATTTGATGGGCGACAAAGACTATATGTTCATTAAACCAGTGAAAGAGATGGTGTTGGCGCACAAAAACAGCCAATTGGTGGAAATTGCAGATTGTGGCCATGTGTGCAATGTGGAAAGACCACAAGAGTTTAATCAGCGTTCAATCTCATTTATTCAGGCTTTGGCTTAATCTTCTGGTCTATTGCTGCCACATTGCCAGCAAAGAGCAAACTGACCTTCATTAATCTCATCACATTCGATACAGCGCCATTTTTGCGAAGCGATTTGCTGATGCAGTTGTTCAAACTCGGCAATAATGGTTTTAGCTTGTGTGTGCTGATGCGGCGTAAGCAACCATAGATAAGGCAAGGTAGAATCGTCCATAGGCAGTTCTCCTTGTAAACCAAACATTCCTTCGCCACGTACCTCAGTTTCAATATTATAACTCAGTAATAGCTCACGCATGATATGAGCTTGCGGTGGGTTTTGCGCAATAAATATTTTTATTTCTATCCTAGTGGTACCAATCGTACTCAATAAATGGTCATTCTAGATTGTTAACATACTCGAGAACTGCGTTAGAATTTTTGATAGTAGAATAACGACTTATCGAAATATTCCGCTTTGTTTTCGAGCATTTTTCCTACGCTATTTCTGACAACTTACTTGGTATGATTGACTACGGTGGCATTGTGCTCACCGTAAGTCATTGCCCGCATCATCTATGAATTACGGTGATGGGGATTATACGGTGGTTGAACTATTGTGTGGGCGCAGTTTTGCCATGACCCATTTCGCAATTAGCGGGAATAAACCCAATAACGCAAATGAGGCTAACACAGTAGGGGATACGATACCGGAAAGGCTGTCAATTTCGGCTAGTTGCGTACCGGCGTTGAGGTAAACCATAGTACCCGCTAACATTCCTAATTGGCTGACCACATAGAACTTGGCAACAGAAATAGGTGTTAACCCCATCAATAGATTGATTAAGAAAAAAGGAAATACTGGGATAAGACGTAAAGAAAAGAGGTAAAAGGCCCCATCTTTCTCTACCCCGTTATTGATGGTCGCAAGTTTTGACCCAAACTTCGCTTGCACCCAGTCTCGAAGCAAATAACGACTGCTTAAAAACGCCAAAGTTGCGCCAATTGTGCTGGCAAACGACACTAACAATAAGCTACTCCAAAAGCCAAATAAGGCCGCGCCAAGCAGAGTGACAACGGCCGCTCCAGGGATGGAAAAAGCGGTGATAAACACATAGCCGATAAAGTACAGTGTGGCGGATAACAAGAAGTGTTCAGCTATGTGGCTATTTAGGGCGAGTTGTTGCGCTTTAGCGTTTTCTAAAGTGAAGTGTTGGCCAAAGTTGACGGCCAAAAGTACGATGGCACAGACTAAAATTAGTCCTATTATCAATTTCTTATTCATGTGTGAGCTCTTATTGTTATGCAATAAGTATAGAGACACGTTGACGAAACTAAAACTTTCACTGTGATGGAAAAAAGTGGGCCTATAGCGCTTTTTAGTAATAAAAAAAATCGACAACCAAGAGGTTGCCGATCGTAAGAGGTTTGCTACCTTGCTGGCCTAGTCGTTATTGAGGTTTTTGACACTGGCTCTTTCAATTAGCTCTGGGTGCATTTCAAAGATGCGACGCTCATGCTCTTTATTTTTAATGCGCTCTAACAGGATCTCAAAGGCGGTTTTACCCACACGGCGTTTGGGCTGATGTATGGTGGTTAATGGTGGTGAGAAGTAAGCCGCAAGATCGATGTTATCGTAGCCAATGACCGAAATATCTTCGGGAATGTCGATATTGTGTTGTCTTAGACGACTGATCAAGCCTAACGCCATAATATCATTGAAGCAAAAAATAGAGGTGGGACGCTCTTCTTTAGACATTGCTACCAGTTTATCGGCCGCTTCTACAGCCGTATCACATTCAAAGTTACCTTCAAAAATGAGTTTTTCATTAAATGGGATATTGGCTTCAGCTAACGCTCTTTTGTAGCCAGAAATGCGCTCAATACAGGCCAGTTTCTCAGCTTGTCCAGTCAGGCAGGCAATTTTATGGTGACCATTGTTAACTAAGTATTTAGTGGCTAAATACCCCCCTTCTTCAGAGTTATCAATGATTTTATCTGCCGAGGAAGACTCCGGTCCCCAGTCCATAACCACTTTTGGGATGTTAGGGTGAGAGTCGAGCATTTGACGCAACTCTTCGGTTAAGTCAGAACACATCACTAAAATACCGTCGACGCGCTTCTCCGCTAACATACGAATATAATCACGTTGCTTTTCGTATAGCCCACCGGTATTACACAAAATAAGAGTGTAACCTTGGCGGTAACAGTAACTTTCAACGCCGTCGACCACTTCGGCAAAGAAAGGGTTAGTGGATTGAGTCACTAACATGCCAATAGTTCGTGTGCTATTGCATTTTAGACTACGAGCAACGGCACTTGGGGCGTAATTTAGGTTTTTTACGGCTTCCATCACTCGTTGCTGAGTTGCTTCGGCCACAAAGCGTGTTTTATTAATAACGTGAGAAACTGTGGTGGTAGAAACCCCTGCAAGTTTAGCGACGTCTTTGATGGTTGCCATGCGTTACCTTGTTAATAAAAGATGGATGCAATAAACATAAATTAAACTGTGCGATCCTTCACTCAGCAAACGATTGCGCGGAGGGGGAGTCTAGCCATAAATATGGCCACTGACAATGGATTTATGAATATATTTGGAATCTATGTCTCATTAGCAAGATAGTGGCAGTCAATTTTGCAAAAATTCACTAGTAATACGGATACGGCCGCATAAAAACCAAATTCATCATAGCGTTTACAGTCAGCAGAAAACTGGGGTATCCAGGTTAAGAGGTGTTGCTCAATTAAGGCTTTTTGCTCTGCCAGGGCCGCTTCCATATGCGACTCTTTTTCTAGGGCATTACAACGAATAATAAGATTGCCTAGAAAATCCAACTCAATGGCTAAATGATCAGCGGGTTCATTGAAGTGACCATCTACCTTAATGCCTTTATTTAACATTAATTGCGTCATGTCTTGTGCAGGCTTGCCGTTAAGTAGCTTGTTTTCTTCAAGATAGAGAGAGGCATAAGGTAAGGCGGCGTATTTATCTGAGGTGAGAAACAGATTACAAAAGTCGGCGGACAATTCTAATTGCGCATCTTCACGCTGTTGTAGTCGGTCAAAGGCATCCACTAAAGCCTCCACCGCCTCACTAAGTTGTGGATTCTCACCTAAACCGGCAAGAAAGCCACGCACAGCAGAAGATTGATAAGCCTGCAAATCTTGCTCTGTTAGTTCCTTAGAAAAAAGGCTGGAAAACCACCAGTAGATCTCTGCTCGTTGCTCGTTGAACTGCTTAACTTCTTGCATAAACGCACCACAATTTCATTTTAATTACTATAAAGAATAGTAGCTTAGGTCATCTTTACTATGTGAGTGAGATGAATATTAATTAAAATGTGCGCAATGAAGCAAAAGGTGAGTGCATTACTCACCATTGGCTAAATTTCTCAAACGTTGCCACCATTGCCCCATCGTTTCGTGCCAGTAACGTTCGGTTTGTTCTAGGTAACGGGCTTGCGGTGTGTATTTTTGCCAAGGCTGCACAATGTGGGATTGAGCTAAATAGTTAGTGGGAGCGGGCAGAGGCTGTAAACCTGCAGAATGAAATTCATGTAATGCACGTTCCATATGGCTGGCAGAGGTAACTAATGCCATGCTTTTTTGACCAACAAATTTCGCTGCTTGTCTGGCTTCTTGCCATGTATCCTGCGCCGTTTCGAGTAAGATGATATCGGATTTCGCCACCCCTAAAGCGAGCGCTACCGTCGCCATCATTCTTGCTTGACTGATCTCTGTGCCACCCGAGTAGCCGGATAAAATCAATTTCGCACCCGGGTACATACGTAGCACACGAATCCCCTCACTGAGACGCATCATGGCTGTACGGCTCAATTCTGAGGTGGGGGGAATTTGCGGGTCAACCACATGTCCACTACCGAGCACCATAACATAATCTAAGCTCTGTGTTGGTGGTAGAAAAGCACTGTATTTTCTTTCTAGTGGTTTTAATAATCCACTAGAAATTGGCTGAAAAGAGATCGCAAAAATGGAAGCTAGAGAAATAAAAATAAAGATACAACCCGATTTATGTTTTCGGGTAAACATAATTAATGCCAAGCCCAAAAAGCCAATAAGTAGCATAGCAGGGAGTGGCATAAGAAAGGCTGAAACAATTTTTTTGAGTGCAAACATGTTGGAGTAAACTATTTCCTAAGTTAGGTGGGGTGTAAATTGGGTCACGAGAAAAAAGGCATGAATTTGGACTGTTTTTTAGTCAATCAATAAAGCAAATTGATCGTTATCCTTTATTATTGACGCCCTTGTGACACAATACGAAACACACTTAAATAACATCATACCCTAAATAAAAGTGATACAAGATCGTAATTTCGACGATATTGCCCACAAATTTGCCGAAAATATTTATGGCTCAGATAAGGGAAGTATACGTCAGACTATCGTTTGGGAGGATTTACAGCAAATTCTTTACCAACTAAATGGTCACACAAAGCCTCTTACTGTACTAGATGCAGGAGGAGGTTTAGCTCAAATGTCACAAAAGTTGGCCGAGCTTGGACACAAAATAATATTGTGTGATGTGTCAAAAGAAATGCTGTTATTGGCTCAGCAAGAGATTGCCCGTAAAGGCTTGTTAGCTCAGTATCAATTTATTCATGCACCAATTCAAGAGCTTCATCAGCATCTTGAGCAGCCAGTAGATTTGATATTATTTCATGCTGTGATGGAATGGTTAGCCTCTCCAAAAGAAGCGCTACAAACATTAATGAGCCATATGGCACAAGGCGGCATGGCATCTATTATGTTTTATAACCACCATGGATTGGTGATGAAAAATGTTATATGTGGCAATATACCGCACGTGTTACAAGGAATGCCGTATCGTAAACGCTTTAAGTTGCAGCCGCAAAAAGGTTTGCTACCTTATGATGTCTATCAATGGCTAGAGGACGTAGGATTATCCATATGCGGAAAATCAGGAATACGCGCCTTTAATGACTATATCGGATTTACCCAATATGTGGGTGACTATAGCCAACAAGATGTCATGCAGCTTGAACGGCAATTATGCAGAACAGAACCTTACCTTTCATTAGGAAGGTATATCCATGTTTGGGTTCAAAAGAAACAGTAGAGAACTGAATGAATCAAGTCTCCCAAGAAGGGCAACAAAACGAGCAGGTCACGGTCGATGAGCTGGTGGGCTGGGTTAAACAGCACGATTTCTCCCTCAATTTAAACAGCGAACATTTAAGCTTTTTGGTAGCGATAGCCTTGTTAAGCCAAGAGCGCTTTGATGAGGAGTTGGCCGAGGGCGAATTGCATGACGCATTCGCCATTGTACAACGAGAATTTAATGGTGTTACACCGGGCGCGCAAAATGCGTTTAAAGCCAACAACGCCATCAATAGCTTAGTCGCACAAAGACTGCTAAGCCGCTTTACCAGTGAAGGGCAAGAGGGGAATAGTATTTATCGTCTGTCCCCTTTAGCGGTAGGGATCACCGATTATTATTTACGTCACCGTCAGTTTTCTAAACTGAAGCTGTCCATTCAATTGATTTTAGTGGGCAAGGAACTGGCATCTGTAGTGGAAACGGCTGAAAAAGCCCCTTCTATAGAAGGATGGCGTAAAGACGTTTACGGCTCCTTAAAATACTCAGTGGCTGAAATCTTTGATCAAATTGATCTCAACCAAAGAGTGATGGATGAAGAGCAACATCAAGTTAAGGCGGAAATTGCGGAGCTGCTAAACCAAGATTGGCGCGAAGCGATTCACCACTGTGAAACCTTGCTGTCGGCCACCTCCAATACACTGACTGAGTTGCAATCCTCATTACAGGCCGCGGGAGATGAACTGCAATCTCAGCTATTGACCTTACAACAACTGGTGTACGGCAACGACGAACTGGATTATATCGATGCGGTACTGTTTAGTTTGCAAATTAAACTGGATCGCATCATTAGCTGGGGACAGCAGTCCATTGATTTGTGGATCGGTTATGACCGCCATGTGCATAAGTTCATCCGTACCGCAATCGATATGGATAAGAATAGAGCGTTCAGTCAAAGGCTGCGTCAATCCATCAAAGATTTTGGTTCTCATGGCTGGTTATTAACCTTTGCCGATGCGGAACGCCTGCGCGATCTCAGAGATGAATCTATGGTGTTGAGTAACGATGAAGCGCTCGGTGTCCTACCTCCTGAGGTGGAATATCAAGAGATGCAACAGGTGACCAACGAGTTGGCTGAACAAGTCAAAGCCATGTTACAAAGCCATAAACAGCATGGGGCAAAAATCGATCTTGGTGCCGTGCTAAGAGAGTATCTGGCTAAGCACGCCAAAGGCAGCCATTTTGATTTGGCTCGACTAGTGGTCGATCAAGCGGTGAAACTGGGTTACTCCGAGCAAGACTACGCAGCGATACAGCCAGACTGGCAATCAATTAACGACTATGGCGCAAAGGTACAAGCGAATGTCATCAATAAATTCTGATACGTATATGCCAGATAATCTGGTTCGAGCGATAGCCAATCCGCTGTTTCCAGCGTTAGATAGCTTGCTTCGCTCAGGTCGTCATATCACACAAGATGATATGGATAACCATGCACTGTTGTGCGATTTTGAAACCGACTTAATGCTGTTTTATCAACGATATAACACTGAGTTAGTGAAAGCCCCCGAAGGCTTCTTTTACTTACGTCCTCGCTCCACCACATTAATCAGCCGCAGTGTTCTTTCTGAGTTGGATATGCTGGTGGGTAAAGTGTTGTGTTTCTTATACCTAAGCCCAGAACGTTTGGCCCAAGAAGGTATTTTTAGCAACCAAGAAATGTTTGACGAACTGGTGGCGATTGCGGATCACAGCACACTGATGAAGTTTGTCACCCATAAAGCCACAGGTACGGATTTAGATAAAGAAAAACTGTATGAAAAAGTGCGTACTTCTTTACGCCGTTTAAAACGACTGGGCATGTTATTACCCATTGGCGAAGGGGATAAGTTTCGTATCAGTGAAGCAGTATTTCGCTTTGGCGCGGATGTTCGCGTTGGCGATGACGTACAACAAGCGCAAATGCGCCTAATTAGAGACGGTGAAGCCGTACCGGCAGAAGATATGCAACAAGGCAGCTTGCTGGAAGAATCCAAAAATGAGGAACAAGCATGATTGAAAGAGGTAAATATCAATCACTGACGATGGTTAACTGGAACGGCTTTTTCGCACGTACTTTTGACATCGATGGTCTTGTCACCACGTTATCGGGCGGTAACGGTGCGGGTAAATCCACCACAATGGCGGCATTTATTACTACCTTGATCCCAGACCAAAGCTTATTGCACTTTCGCAACACCACTGAGGCGGGTAGCTCACAAGCCTCGCGCGATAAAGGCTTGTACGGCAAGCTACAGCCTGGAGTGTGTTATGCCGCACTAGAAGTGGTTAACTCACGAAATCAACGCTTAGTGTTTGCGGTTAAATTACAACAAATCGCGGGTCGCGATAAGAAAGTGGACATTAAACCTTTCTTAATTCAAGGACTGCCAAGCTCGATGAAAGCGGCGCAGTTGTTCATTGAAACCATCAATGAAACACAAGCCAAAGTTTGTCAGTTAAATGATGTGAAAGAGCGCGTTGCCCAAATTGAAGGAGCGCAATTTAAAGCGTTTAACTCGATTACTGATTACCATGCACAAATGTTTGATTTTGGCGTGGTGCCAAAAAAATTGCGTAACTCAAGTGATCGCTCTAAGTTCTATCGCCTGATTGAAGCGTCGCTGTACGGGGGCATTTCCAGCACCATTACCCGTTCACTGCGTGACTACTTACTGCCACAAAATGGTGGCGTGAAAAAAGCGTTCCAAGATATGGAATCGGCGCTTCGCGAGAACCGCATCACCCTTGAAGCGATCAAAAATACCCAAGCAGATAGAGACTTGTTTAAGCACTTGCTTACCGAGTCCACCAGTTATGTGGCTGCCGATTACATGCGCCACGCCAATCAACGCCGCACTAAGTTAGAGGCGACATTGGGATTGCGCGCGGAGCTATTTAATAATCGCCAGCAAATTTTAGACAACAATACGCTACTCAATACCACCCAGCAGCAGCTAAACGCCATTGTCGATGAATATTCGGCTCTAGAGCAAGATCATCAATCGGCATCCGATTACTTGCAATTAGTGCAAAGTGCTTTGCAACAGCAACAAAAAATTGCTCGCTATGAAGAGGATTTGATTGAGCTGAGTGAGCGCCTTGAAGAGCAAGTCATGGTGGTGGAAGAAGCCCAAGAGCGGTTAATGGCTGCCGAAGAGCAAAGTGAATTAACCGAACAAGAAGTGGATAGTCTGAAATCGCAACTTGCCGATTATCAACAAGCGCTAGATGTTCAGCAAACTCGAGCTCTGCAATATCAACAAGCCATAAAAGCGCTACAAGAGACACGTGAGCTATGTGGTTTAGACATTGACAGTGTGGATGCTATTCCTGCACTGATTACGCAACTTGGTACAGAACAGCAATCGCAAACTGCGCATATATTGTCACTGAAACACAAGCTAGATCTTAACTCGGCCAGTGCTCAGCAGTTTAATCGCGCCTTTGATTTGGTGAAACAATTAGATGCGGATTGCTCTCGCAGTGAGGCAGCCCGTTTTGCTAAGAGCGCCTTGGCTAAAGCGGTGGCGGCCAATAACGATGTTCAACAGTTAAGTCACTGGCAGTCTCAGCAACAAGAGATGAGCAAAGCGTTAACCAAGCAAAAAAGCGTGCAAGGACAACTGGCGGAGTATCAGCAACAATTTGCCAGTCAGATCATGGACGAAGCGGATTTAGAAGTTGAGTACGAACGTCAATCACAAGTGATTGAAACGGCAGAGCAAAGTATAGAATCTGGCCGTGAAAGCTTGATGGAAATGCGCCGCAATGAAAAGCAAATCGTTAGTGATATTCAACGTTTCGAGTCCATTGCGCCAAAATGGATTAAAGCTAATGATGCGTTAACTCAGATCAGTGAGCAAACAGAGGTCTCCCTAACCGATGCGCAATCGGTCATGGCCACCATGCAACAAGTGCTGGAAACAGAAAAGTCGTTACTTTCCAATAAAGATGCTTTAGCACTGCGTCGCACAGACATTGAAAAAGAAATTGAAGCTCTTGCAGCCCCAGGGGGGGCGAATGACGCTCGCCTTAAAGCTTTGGCTGACAGTGTCGGTGGCGTTCTGCTTTCGGAGATTTACGATGACATCACATTAGAAGATGCTCCGTATTTCAGTGCTATGTATGGTCCTGCCCGTCACGCCATTGTGGTGTCTGATATGAGCGGAATCAAAGAGCGCTTGGTGGAGTTTGATGACTGCCCAGACGATGTGTACATCCTTGAAGGGGATGTGGACGCCTTTGATGACAGCCAGTTTGAAGTGGAAGAGTTTGCAGGGGCGGTGTGCGTTCAAGTGAGCGAGCAGCAACTGCGTTTTTCTCGTTTCCCTAAAGTGCCATTATTTGGTCGCGCCGCCCGTGAATCTCGTTTAGAGATCTTACGTGAACAGCGTGATCAGATCGTTGAAGATTACGCCAAAGCGTCATTTGATGCGCAAAAAGCGCAGCGTTTATACCAAGCCTTTAATGATTTTGTTGCCCATCATGCACAAGTTGCTTTTGAAGACGATCCTGAGCAAAGTATCCACTCACTTCGCAGTCAACGTAACACGCTTTTAGAGCAGCTTTCTAAGTTGCAAACCGCAGAAACCGAGCATAAACAGGCACTTGCTAAAGGTAAGAAAGCCCTGGCCGCATTAGATAAGATCTCGCCATATCTGCATCTTGTAGACGATGAGACCTTAGCTGAGCGGGTCGAAGAAGTGGCCACAAAACTGCAACAGCTTAATGAAAGTAAACGCTATTTAGACCGCTTTGGTAAAATCTTGCAGCAACTAGAGCCTATTGCCAGCGCTTTAGACACCGATCCTGAACAATTTGATGCCTTGCAAGCGGAATATGAAGCGTTAGATAAAGCGTTGCAATTAAATAAACAAAAAACCTTCGCCCTATCGAATGTATTAGGACGTAAAGCGCACTTTGCTTACGCCGATTCTGTGCAATTGCTGGATAAAAGCAGTGAGTTAAGCGAACAGCTTAAATTAAAACTGACCACAGCAGAGCAAGAAAAAGAACGTGCCAGAGTGAGCTTTAAACAGGCTCAGCAACAGTTCCAACAATACAATCAGTTATTGGCCACACTGAAAAGCTCTCATCAAACCAAATCTGAGACAGTTCAAGAGTTTCGTCAGGAACTGAATGACGCCGGAGTGATATTAGATGAGGGGATTTTACAGCGAGCACACAGCCGTAAAGAGGCGTTGCATCAACGTATCGAGACCTCTCGTAGCACTCAAGCACAGATGCAAAAAACAGTTACCGCAACCGAAATGGAGTTGCGCAGTGCAACCAAAGCTCTGAAAAAACAACAAAAAGAGTACAAAGAACTGCGTGCGTTTGTTGTGACAGCAAAAGCGGGTTGGTGCTCGGTACTTAAATTGGCGCGATTGCATGATGTCGAACGCCGCCTACACAAACGTGAGTTGGCGTATTTGTCTGAGGGTGAGCTTCGCTCTATGTCAGATAAATCTTTAGGTGCGCTTCGTTTAGCGGTTGCTAATGATGACTCCTTACGTGATTCACTGCGCGCATCAGAAGATACCGCATACCCTGAACGTAAAGTACTGTTCTATATTGCGGTGTATCAATATCTGCGTGAACGAATTCGTCAGGATATTATCCGCACCGATGATCCTGTAGAGGCTATCGAAGAGATGGAAGTGGAGCTAGGCCGTTTAACCGAAGAGCTAAACCAACGTGAGAATCGTTTGGCAATCAGCTCTGAGTCGGTTTCTAGTATCATTAAGAAGACCATTCAGCGTGAGCAAAATCGTATTCGTATCCTTAACCAAGGTTTATCGAATATTCATTTCGGTCAGGTGAATGGGGTGCGTCTTAACGTTGAAATTCGTGAAAGTCATCAAATCTTGCTAGACAGTTTGGCCAACCCAGACAAAGCCCATCAGCAATTGTTCGACAACTCTCGTCTTACCTTCTCAGAAGCGATAGCGAAGCTGTTCCAACGGGTGAATCCACATATTGATATGGGGCAACGCTCACCGCAAATTTTGGGCGAAGAATTACTGGATTACCGCAACTACCTTGCTATGGGCGTAGAAGTTAACCGTGGCTCAGAAGGGTGGTTACAAGCAGAATCTGGCGCTCTTTCAACGGGTGAGGCTATCGGTACTGGTCAGTCAATTCTATTGATGGTGGTACAGAGCTGGGAGGAAGAGTCCCGCCGTTTGCGCAGCAAAGATATTGTGCCATGTCGCTTATTGTTCTTAGATGAAGCTGCGCGCTTGGATGCGAAGTCTATTGCGACCTTATTTGAACTGTGTGACCGTTTAAATATGCAGTTACTTATTGCTGCACCTGAGAACATCAGCCCAGAAAAAGGCACCACCTATAAGTTAGTGCGTAAAGTGTTTAAAGATCACGAGCATGTACATGTGGTGGGCTTGAGAGGCTTTGCACAAAACACTTTAGATAGCCAAGCGATGGATGAAGCTGAGGTGATATAAATGGTGATCTGTGCTCGAAAGGGCACACTCCTATGACCCTATTTCTGTGACGTTATATTAAAAAACCAGTCATAGCATTAATTTGCTCACGGCTGGTTTTTTGTTTTAACAAGCTAGAATGATCAGTTATATCAATCACACCAAGTCAGTGTTCAGAAATAGCGTAGGAAAAGTGCTCGAAATCAAGGAGGGAATTTTTCGATAAGTCGTTATTCTACAATCAAAAATTCTAATTAATTACTGCGATGGTATTACAATAAGTCTAGGCTGTGTTGGTACAGGTATTGATACCCTAGTTGCTGGGACAATGAACTGTCTATTTTTTTATCTGGTGTATGCACAATTGTAGGCAAAGCGACGCTAGATGCAGGTGTGACCTTACTTTCTTTTAATGCGGCGGTATAAAACGTCGCTTTATCGCAAGTGTTGGGTGTCGATACATTCACCACCTGATGATTCACTGCATCTAAAGCGAGGGTAATAAAGCCAATAGCATCGCGTTTGTGTAACATGTTCGCGGGTGCCTGAGTACTTATGGACTTGAGACGAGAGACAAATCGAGATGGGTGGCGCTTGTCATCCACTAAACCACTACAGCGAATGATCGCAAAATTGATCCCGCAATCCATCACCACTTGTTCGGCTTTTAGCAGAGCGATACTTTTCTGAGAAAAGTGAACATCCTCCCTCGCTAAATTAAAGTGAGCATCTTGTTCAACCATCTCTTTTGCTATGGAAGGGTAGACCGCTGTTGAGCTAACCATAATTATTTTTTTAGCGCCACCGCGTGCCGCCCCATCACAAATTTGTTGCCAATTATTGGCATAGCTATCCCAGTCAGGTGTTTGTTGGCGTCGAAAACCTGGGGTAATACAACCGATCACGATGTCGATATTTAATGAGTTTATGAGTGCTGAAAAAGTGGTGGAGTGCGTTAAAGGTAACTGAATTAGGCTAGATTGCAGTCCATATTGCTGGCTGAGTAAAACGCTATTTTGCTGAGAGTTGGTGACAGAAACTTGATGGCCTAAGGTGCTCAGTTGTTTGGCTAAAGGACGACCAAGCCAACCGGCACCTACTATTAATATCGAGGCCATATTAGTGGCTAAGTGCTCTCAATATTTTATCGGCACGTTCGGCAATAGCGATACCCTCATTGGTTAGGTAACCGCCATCACTAAGGGTGCATAGCCCTTTTTCAAATAAAGCCTTAACCGCAAGTTGAGTACTTTGTGCAGCGTCACTGTGAACTTTGATACCAGTGGCTGTGCTGTCCATATTGAATTGTAAAAGTAGGTTAAGTTCATCGACGATGAGTTGGTCAAATTTCATGCTGCTTCCTTTTTATAGTTTTCAATCACATTAGAACTTGAATGCAAGTGAATCAACAAATAGCTGTTAAAAACGTTACCTCTATCAGATGAGCGTTCAATTGTTCACCATTCTCTAGGGGCAAAATTATTAAATATGACAAATATCATTATTAAGTGAAAAAAACCAAAAAAACCATTGACTCTTCGCTATCCCATACAAGCAGTGTGTTTACACTTTTTATCCACAATAATTGTGGATAACCTCCCAACTGGCATTGCCATGCAAACAGCAAATGAAAATCGCTCATATCGCTCAAAAAGGCAACATTTTAGAGAGCGATAATGGCGAAATATTGAGCAAAAAAAGCG
Organism: Vibrio rarus; assembly: GCF_024347075.1. Classification (NCBI taxonomy): domain Bacteria; kingdom Pseudomonadati; phylum Pseudomonadota; class Gammaproteobacteria; order Vibrionales; family Vibrionaceae; genus Vibrio; species Vibrio rarus. The sequence continues at coordinate 1,731,514 of NZ_AP024900.1, read as the reverse complement.
TACTTTGCGCAACATTTTATCATTCTCCCTAGATAGATCAGGGATATGGTCTAAATTATTATTATCGGTTTGCTGCGTTTACGTAGTGATGGGCAATGTTCAGCAAGGCAGAGTGTATGAGTGAGATCAATACTATCCATGAAGAGGAAAAGCGCTCCTTGGAGTGGAAAGCGTTTTTATTTATAGCCGTGGTACTTTTTCCTATTTTGAGCGTCATGTTTGTGGGCGGGTATGGCTTTACCGTTTGGATGCTGCAAATGTTCGTTTGGGGTCCCCCTGGAAGTCATGGTTAGACTTGGATTAAATCTTGGATAGGATGAGCGAGACCAATATGAAGTCACTAATTGTTAAACTATGGACGACCATGAGTCGCCCTGCTAAACACATCAGCTTAGGGGTGCTTACCTTAGGCGGTTTTACCGCTGGGGTGATCTTTTGGGGCGGATTTAATACGGCATTAGAAGCGGCCAATACAGAGGAGTTTTGTATTAGCTGTCACACTATGCGTGATAACGTCTATGAAGAGTTGCAAACCACAGTGCATTGGAAAAACCATGCAGGGGTTCGAGCCACATGTCCAGATTGTCATGTTCCCCATGAATGGACTGCAAAAATAGCTAGGAAAATGCAGGCGTCAAAAGAAGTGTATGCACAAATTTTTGGCGATTTAGGCACTCCAGAGAAGTTTGAAGCCCGTCGCTTTGAATTAGCCCGCCATGAATGGAACCGCTTTTCTGCCAACAAGTCTTTAGAATGTAAAAACTGTCACCAATACGATTCAATGGACTTTGAAGCCATGTCTCCAACGGCGCGCATCCAAATGAAACATGCAGCAGAGCGCGATCAAAGCTGTCTTGATTGTCATAAAGGTATCGCTCATAACTTACCGAAAAATATGGACTCCTCCGGTGGCATGATAGGTGAATTAGAGCAGATCGCCCACTCCACCTCTTACGCTAAAGATGCCTCTTATGTCTCTGTCCGTCACTTACCGGTTTATGAAGATGAAAAACTGACCGTAGAGGCAGGACTTCTGAATCCAGCATCAGAAATTAAAGTGCTTAAAGTGACCAAAACGGCGCTGCAAGTGGAAATTTCTGGCTGGCGTAAGGACAAAGGGTTTGGTCGTGTGATCCAAGAAGATTTTGGTATGAACATCCCTGTAGGCTCGCTACTTAAAGAGTCTGCGCAAAATGATGCCATAGTACAAAGCTTTGAAGAAAAAGAAGATGAACTCACGGGATTACCGTGGAGCCGAGTCGTAGCAAAAGTGTGGATGAAACCAGAAGCATTAGTTGAAGGCTACGAGGCAATTTGGAAGAAGGCCGGTGAGTCTTATACCGTTAACTGTTCCACATGTCATACCCAACCAGCACCGGCTCATTTTACCGCCAATGCGTGGCCCGGTATGTTTAATGGTATGTCAGCCTTCGTTAATCTCGATAGAGACAGTGAAGCCTTGGTCTTAAAGTACCTACAAAAACACTCGTCTGATTTTGCAGACCAATCTCACTAATTCGGCACGGAGAGAAATAATGTCATTATCAAGAAGAAGCTTTCTCAAAGGTTTAGGGGCATCCGGTGCCGCCGCCTCGGTTATCGGTCCTAGTTTGTTGGTCTCAACTTCCGCTAATGCCACAGCACAAGCCGAAGGGGTTTGGAAAACATCAGGCTCACACTGGGGGGCATTTAGAGCTCGAATTTGGGCAGGAAAGGTGCAAGAAATTAAACCGTTAGAGGTAGATAAGCACCCTACAGAGATGCTCAATGGGATCAAAGGGATTATCTATAGTCCCTCACGTGTGCGTTACCCTATGGTGCGATTAGATTGGTTAAAGAAACATAAATACTCCACAGAAACTCGAGGTAACAACCGTTTTGTGCGTGTAACTTGGGATGAAGCTCTTGATCTTTTCTATCGTGAATTAGAGCGAGTACAAAAAGATTACGGCCCTTGGGCATTACATGCAGGTCAAACGGGATGGCGTCAAACAGGGCAAATGCACAGTTGTAATAACCATATGCAGCGCGCAATTGGCTTGCATGGACATTCGGTGAAAAAAGTTGGGGATTACTCAACGGGGGCGGGACAAACTATTTTACCTTATGTGTTGGGTTCAACTGAGGTGTATGCGCAAGGTACTTCTTGGGAGCTCATCTTAGAAAACAGTGACAACATCATTATATGGGCCAATGATCCTGTTAAAAACCTTCAAGTAGGTTGGACGTGTGAAACCCATGAGTCCTTTGAGTATTTAGAGCAATTAAAAGCGAAAGTCGCCAGCAAAAAAATCAATGTTATTTCTGTAGACCCAGTTAAAAATAAAACTCAGCAATATTTAGGCAATGAACACCTATATGTGAACCCTCAAACAGATGTGGCGTTTATGCTGGGTATCGCGCATACCCTGCATAAAGAAGAACTGTATGACAAAAAGTTCATGGATCTGTACTGCTTAGGCTATAAAGAGTTTGTCCCTTATTTAATGGGTGAATCCAAAGATAAAGTAGAAAAAACACCCGAATGGGCCGCTGAAATTTGTGGGGTACCCGCGGATAAAATCCGTGAGTTTGCTCGTATGTTGGTGAGTGGCAGAACGCAAATTCTGTTTGGTTGGTGTATTCAGCGCCAACAACACGGTGAGCAACCCTATTGGATGGGGGCTGTATTGGCCGCTATGATAGGTCAAATAGGCTTGCCCGGTGGTGGTGTGTCCTATGGTCACCATTATTCTGGTATTGGGGTTCCTTCAACGGGCTTTGGCGCACCGGGGTCCTACCCACTTAACATTGATACCGGTCAGTCACCTAAGTACACCAATACCGATTTTAAAGAGTACAGCAGTGTCATTCCCGTGGCGCGCTGGATTGACTGCCTAAAAGAGCCAGGTAAAAAGATCCAAGCCAACGGTAAAGAGGTGACATTACCAGCCTTTAAAATGATGGTGGTCAGCGGTAATAATCCTTGGCATCACCATCAAGATCGCAACAATATGAAAGCGGCGTTTAAAAACCTGCAAACCTTAGTGACTATAGATTTTGCGTGGAATGCCACCTGTCGCTTCTCAGACATTGTGCTACCGGCATGTACCCAGTTTGAACGTAATGATATTGATGGTTACGGTGCCTATTCTGGTCGAGGCTTAGTGGCAATGCACAAGTTGGTTGACCCACTGTTCCAGTCGAAAACCGATTTTGACATCATGACAGAGTTGACCGCTCGCTGGGGCAGAGATAAAGACTACACTCGTGGAATGTCGGAAATGGAGTGGGTTAAGCACCTTTACAATGATTGTAAAGCGGCCAACGCTTCCTTTAAATTACCCGAGTTTGAAGAGTTTTGGGAAAAAGGCTTTTTGGACTTTGGCAAAGGCAAACCTTGGACGCGTCATGCGGATTTTCGGGAAGATCCCGAGATCAGCGCCTTGGGCACGCCATCGGGCTTTATTGAGATCACCAGTCGCACCATTGGTCGCTATGGCTATGAACATTGTCAAGAGCACCCAATGTGGTTTGAAAAATCGGAACGCTCTCACGGGGGTCCTGGCTCAGATAAACATCCGTTCTGGTTACAATCTTGTCACCCAGACAAGCGCCTTCACTCACAAATGTGTGAGTCAGAAGAGTTCCGCGCCACCTATGCGGTGCAGGGGAGAGAGCCTTGTTATTTGAATCCAAAAGATGCCAAAGCAAAAGGGATTAAAGAGGGGGATCTTATCCGCGTCTTCAATCAACGAGGGCAGTTGCTTGCAGGGGCAGTGATCAGTGATCATTACCCTCAGGGCGTGATTCGAATTGAAGAGGGGGCTTGGTATGGCCCGCTCAATGAGAAAGTTGGCGCAATTGATACCTATGGCGATCCTAATACCCTTACCCAAGATATCCCTTCTTCTGAATTGGCCCAGGCCACCTCAGCGAATACTTGTTTAGTGGATATTGAGAAGTTTAAGGGGGAGGTACCACCGGTGACCTCTTTTGGTGGACCGATAGAGGTCTCTTAACATCATGTCTGTTGCGTTATGCGATTTCAGGCTATTGCTTACTGTGATGAGTAAATCTTAATCTAGGAAACCGTCAAAAAGTTTGGCGGTTTTTTTTTTTATGTAATGAAGTTATATTGAAACTGATATACCGAACTGTAACAAAGGGCAGGTAAGGTAAAGCCATAACCGTAGTAATTAACGGATCATTCAACGTGTTAAAACACTTGATAACGGCCTTGTAATTTATAAATGTAGAACAACGACTTATCACAAATAGCCTTGTTGTTAAGTGTTTTTCCTGCACTATTTCTGTCCACTTAATTACTGTGGTTGATATAACCATAGTGGCAATGAATAGACAAAAAAAAAGCCGACCACTAAAATGTGCGATCGGCTTATATTCTTGTGAACAAAACTTCGTTCACTAACAACGTCAGTTGGCTAGGTGATCCTTGGCTTAAAAGGATCACTAAAGTTAATGCAGTATCTATGCCAACTTTGTAATCACGCCTTAAAACCTTTGTTATATAAGGTTTATAATTATAGGAAATAACCATTATGCAATTTGCAATTGCATAATGCAATGCGGATTGTATTTTTGCTTAAGCGTATTCACGCACATGCCGTTTTATAATTTTCTGGATACAGCCAATATCAGGGGAGTTCAGTGTGCAAGAACCATAGTCTGAGTTATTTAATGGCAAACATGGAGCCAAAGTTAAAACATTGGAACCACACTTCACTGCTACTAAATCCAATGTCAGCAAATCGCTGTTTGTGAATATCGATAGTATCGGGCAGCATTACATTTTCAATGGCACTGCGCTTTTGGCTAATTTCCAGTTCGCTGTAACCATTAGCTCGCTTGAAGTCATGATGCAGATCTATCAGCAGTTGATGGGCGCTCGCGTCATCAAAAATAAACTTTTCGGATAAAATAAGGATGCCACCGGGCTGTAATCCGGCATAAATTTTTTCAAGTAAGGTTTGTCTGTCATCCGGTGATAAAAATTGCAAAGTAAAGTTCAGAACAACCACAGAGGCATTGTTAATATCAATGTGTCTAATATCCGCTTCACGAATATCCACCGGTGTATTGGCTTTATACGCGTTAATGTGCAATTTACAGCGCTCCACCATGGCAGCCGAGTTATCCACGGCAATGATGTTGCAGTTATTCGCGGTGATATTGCGGCGCATAGATAATGTAGCCGCACCAAGCGAGCAACCAAGGTCGTACAGATTTGACCCATCAGTGGCAAAACGCTCAGCGAGCATACCAATGGCCGATATAATATTGCTGTATCCGGGAACGGAACGTTGAATCATATCGGGAAATACTTCGGCCACGCGCTCATCAAAAGTAAAGTCACCAATTTTTTCAATTGGGGCGGAAAAAATGTTATCTGTGCTCATTGGGATCTTGCTGTGTAGGTAATGACTTAACTAAGTTTAGAGAAAAGCGTGCGAACTGTCATTAATCCAGCTCAATTCCACTTCAACCCGCCATTTTTTGCTTCCCTTGCTCAAAAACAGAGCAAAGCCACCGTAAAGCGCATAAAAAGTTGCATTGAGTGTCGATTTTAAAGCTATTTGCGCGTATAAATATCGGTTAATTGCGTCGAGATCTTATTCGCTCGATAGAACCTTATTAGTAATTAGAAAATAGTCGGGAAATTCAATATGCGTAGCCATTATTGTGGTCAACTGAACAAGTCCCTAGCAGGACAAACTGTAGAACTTTGCGGTTGGGTAAACCGTCGCCGTGATTTAGGTGGTCTTATTTTTATCGACATGCGAGATCGTGAAGGTATCGTTCAAGTCGTTGTTGACCCAGATATGGCCGAAGCATATGAAGTGGCAAACCAACTGCGTAATGAGTTTTGCATCAAGTTGACGGGTGAAGTGCGTGTTCGCCCAGATAGCCAAGTGAATAAAGATATGGCAACGGGTGAAGTAGAACTGATTGCCACCGGTCTTGAAATTATCAACCGTGCTGATGTTTTACCACTGGACTTCAATCAAAAGAACTCTGAAGAACAACGTCTTAAATACCGTTACTTGGACTTGCGTCGTCCTGAAATGAGCGACCGTATTAAATTACGTGCTAAAGCATCAAGCTTTGTCCGTCGTTTCCTTGATGACAACGGTTTCTTAGACATTGAAACGCCAGTATTGACGAAAGCGACCCCAGAAGGTGCTCGTGATTACCTAGTACCGAGCCGTGTACATAAAGGCAGTTTTTACGCATTACCACAATCACCACAGCTATTTAAACAATTGTTGATGATGTCTGGTTTTGACCGTTACTACCAAATCGTGAAATGTTTCCGTGATGAAGATTTGCGTGCTGACCGCCAACCAGAATTTACACAAATCGATATCGAAACCTCATTTATGAGTGCTGACCAAGTACGTGCAACCACTGAAAAAATGGTTCACGACATGTGGTTAGAGTTACTTAATGTAGATCTTGGTGAGTTCCCTGTTATGCCATTTAGCGAAGCCATTCGCCGCTTTGGTTCAGATAAACCCGATCTACGTAACCCGCTAGAGCTTGTTGATGTTGCAGACATCGTAAAAGAAGTTGAGTTTAAAGTATTCTCAGGCCCTGCAAATGATGAAAAAGGCCGTGTAGCGGTACTTTGTGTTCCTGGTGGTGCTAAATTAAGCCGTAAACAAATTGATGGTTATGCTGAATTTGTTGGTATCTACGGTGCGAAAGGTTTGGCATGGATGAAAGTGAACGATCGCGCAGCGGGTGCAGAAGGCGTTCAATCTCCAGTGGCTAAATTCCTAAGTGCCGACATCATAAATGGTATTCTTGAGCGTACTAACGCACAAACAGGCGATATTATTTTATTTGGCGCAGACAAAGCAAACGTTGTGGCAGAAGCATTAGGTGCACTACGCCTGAAAGTGGGTGACGATCTTGAATTGACCGATCTGGCCGCTTGGAAACCACTGTGGGTTGTGGACTTCCCAATGTTTGAAGAAGATGGCGAAGGCAACTTACACGCCATGCACCATCCATTCACTTCACCTTTAGATGTGACAGCGCAACAGCTTAAAGAGAACCCTGCCAAAGTAAATTCAAACGCTTACGATATGGTTATCAATGGCTATGAAGTGGGCGGTGGTTCAGTTCGTATTCATAATGCTGAAATGCAAGCAGCAGTGTTTGATATTTTGGGTATTGATGCCAAAGAGCAACAACTGAAATTTGGTTTCTTACTTGAAGCTCTAAAATACGGTACACCACCTCACGCCGGTCTTGCCTTTGGTTTAGATCGCTTGGTGATGTTGCTTTGTGGTACAGAGAACATTCGCGACGTGATCGCCTTCCCTAAAACCACTAATGCTTCTTGTTTGTTGACCGATGCTCCTAGCCTTGCTAATCCAGCGTCACTAGAAGAATTATCTATTGCGGTTAAACTGGCTAAAAAAGACAGTGAATAACATCCGTCGTGATTGATATCAACTCCCGCTATTATGGCGGGAGTTTTTGTTTAAGGGGTAGCAAGATTAATGACGATTATTTTAGGTATTGATCCGGGGTCGAGAATTACCGGCTACGGGGTCATTCGACAAAATGGCAGGCACCTACACTATTTAGGTAGTGGCTGTATTCGCATGTCTGAAAAAGAGCTTCCTGGTAGATTAAAGCAGATCTACGCCGGAGTCAGTGAAATCATTACGCAGTTTCAGCCGGAGGTTTTTGCCATTGAACAAGTGTTTATGTCGAAAAATGCCGATTCAGCATTAAAGCTAGGCCAAGCCAGAGGCAGTGCCATTGTGGCCGCAGTTAATGCGGATCTCCCCGTGCACGAATACGCCGCTCGATTAATTAAACAAGCGGTGGTAGGCACAGGTGGGGCGGACAAAGCGCAAGTTCAGCATATGGTGCAACAAATGCTAAAACTCCCAGCAAAACCTCAAGCGGATGCAGCGGATGCTCTGGGGGTCGCTATATGCCATGCCAACACCAACAAAACATTGATTGCCTTGGCAGGAAAGGCTACATCAGCGCGCAGAGGGCGTTACCGTTAATAACAGCGAGCACTCAAACTGGCCTGTGATTGTGCAATGATTACATTTTCTCCGCTTTGTCTCGTTAAGCGGCTTGTCCTTGGTGAAATACTGGCTATCCGTCCAGTTATTTATTATTATCACTAACATTGCAATCAGCTATTGGAACAAAAACCGTGATCGGACGCCTACGTGGAACCCTTATCGAAAAACAGCCACCAGAATTACTCATTGAAGTGGCTGGTGTTGGCTATGAAGTACAAATGCCAATGAGCTGTTTCTATGAATTACCAGAGACAGGCCAAGAAGCCATTATCTATACTCATTTTGTCGTCCGCGAGGATGCGCAGTTGCTGTATGGTTTTAATAGTGTCAGTGAGCGAGCACTTTTTCGAGAAGTGATTAAAGCCAATGGGGTAGGTCCAAAACTGGGTTTAGGTATCTTGTCTGGCATGACGGCGTCTCAGTTTGTTAGTTGTGTGGAAAACGAAGACATTTCAACACTGGTGAAACTACCGGGGGTAGGTAAAAAAACCGCCGAACGTCTTGTTGTTGAAATGAAAGACCGCTTAAAAGGTTGGGGCGCAGGGGATTTATTTACCCCAGCCACCGATGCCGCGCCGCTTAATAATGGGCTTTCTAGTGATGAAAGTGCCATAGATGAAGCCGTCAGTGCGTTACTTGCTCTAGGGTACAAACCCGCAATGGCCTCTAAAGCCATTTCGCAAATTGCCAAGCCTGGTATGAGCAGTGAATCGCTAATAAAAGAAGCCTTAAGAGCTATGGTGTAATTGATGATTGAAGCAGACCGACTGATCGCTCCTGATAATCCTATTTTTAAGGATGAAGAAGCCATAGATAGAGCCATAAGGCCGAAAAAGCTGGCAGACTATCGCGGTCAGGACCATGTTCGTGGACAGATGGAAATCTTTATTAAGGCTGCGCAAATGCGCAACGAAGCCTTAGACCACCTGCTTATTTTTGGGCCACCAGGGCTAGGTAAGACCACTTTAGCAAATATTGTGGCCAATGAAATGGGCGTCAATATTCGCACCACATCAGGCCCTGTGCTTGAAAAAGCGGGGGATTTAGCGGCGCTGTTAACCAACCTCGAAGAAAATGACGTTCTGTTTATTGATGAGATCCATCGTCTTAGCCCAATGGTAGAAGAAGTCTTGTATCCGGCAATGGAAGATTACCAACTGGACATTATGATAGGTGAAGGGCCTGCGGCGCGCTCTATCAAAATAGACTTACCTCCTTTTACCTTAATTGGCGCCACCACCCGCGCAGGTTCACTGACCTCACCACTGCGTGATCGCTTTGGTATCACGCAGCGTTTAGAGTATTACAAAGTTGAAGACTTACAACACATAGTGCAACGCAGTGCCGATTGTCTCAATTTATCTATGGAACAAGCGGGGGCATTAGAAGTGGCTAGACGTGCTCGCGGAACGCCACGTATTGCTAACCGCCTTTTAAGACGCGTACGAGATTATGCCGAAGTGAAAGGGGATGGGCATATTAATTCAGATATTGCTGATAAAGCATTGGATATGCTCGATGTCGACAGTCTGGGCTTTGATTATATGGACAGAAAATTATTATTGGCCATTATTGAAAAATTTAATGGTGGTCCGGTGGGCTTAGATAATATGGCGGCGGCCATAGGTGAAGAAAAAGACACCATTGAAGATGTCCTAGAGCCTTATTTGATCCAGCAAGGATATTTGCAAAGAACTCCGCGGGGTCGAATTGTTACAGATCGTGCTTATTTGCATTTTGGCTTCGATCTAAAAAATTAAAGAATTGTTAAGGGGCTGTAATGGCCCTTTTATTTGTACGACAATAAAGCCCAAATATAGTTAACTTTGGTCACATTTCACTTCTATTCCGCTCAATATAAGAACGATATCAATTCATTATTCTTGATTCAAATCAAGGAAACTTTCTCAAATAAAGCCTTTGAAACTAAGCGCTTAAACCGATAAGATACCTGCCGAGTATATTAGAGGATACTTAACGAGTGATTAACCGCGACGCATCGTGAGATTAATAAAAATCACCAACTTTTAACATCCTGTACTTATTTTTAACTTTGCGCTTTTAGGTTGAACCAGTGTCGAGGAAGACACCCAAGGAGTTCTTATGATAGACGTCGTTGATCTGTCGCGATTGCAATTCGCGTTGACAGCAATGTACCACTTCCTGTTTGTACCACTAACTTTAGGTCTTGCTTTCTTACTTGCCATTATGGAATCCGTTTACGTGATGACAGGCAAACAGATTTATAAAGATATGACTAAGTTCTGGGGTAAGCTATTTGGCATTAACTTTGCCCTAGGTGTAGCAACAGGCCTTACCATGGAGTTCCAATTCGGAACAAACTGGGCTTACTACTCGCACTACGTGGGTGATATTTTTGGTGCACCACTGGCAATTGAAGCCTTGGTCGCCTTCTTCTTAGAATCAACATTTGTTGGTCTATTCTTCTTTGGCTGGGACAGACTGTCCAAGCGCCAGCATTTGGCGGTAACTTGGTTAGTGGCTCTTGGTTCAAACTTCTCCGCATTGTGGATTCTTATTGCAAACGGTTGGATGCAACATCCCGTTGGTGCAGAATTTAACTTTGAAACCATGCGTATGGAAATGGTCAGCTTCTCTGAAGTGATCTTTAACCCTGTGGCTCAAGTTAAATTTGTGCACACGGTAGCATCAGGCTATACAACAGGCGCGATGTTTGTCTTAGGTATCAGTTCATACTACCTATTAAAAGGTCGTGATGTAGCCTTCGCACGTCGTTCATTTGCTATAGCCGCTTCGTTTGGTATGGCCGCGATCCTTTCTGTTATCGTACTGGGTGACGAATCCGGTTATGAGTTAGGTGATGTACAGAAAGTGAAGCTTGCCGCTATTGAAGCCGAATGGCATACCGAGCCAGCACCTGCCGCATTTACCGCATTTGGTATCCCTAACCAAGAAACAATGGAAACGGATTACGCCATCAAAATCCCATACGTGATGGGTATTGTTGCTACGCGTTCTACAGACACACAAGTTACGGGCCTACGTGATCTTCGTGAAGAACATGTAGATCGTATTCGTAACGGTATGTTTGCTTATGAACTGCTAGAGAAACTGCGCTCAGGGGATCGCTCTGATGCCAATGTTGCCGCATTTGATGAAGTGAAACACGATCTGGGTTACGGCCTGCTACTGAAGCGTTATACAGATAAAGTGGTGGATGCCACCGAAACGCAAATTCAAGCAGCCGCTGACGATTCCATTCCAACGGTATGGCCTCTGTTTTGGTCTTTCCGCCTAATGGTCGCATGTGGATTTGTAATGCTATTCGTATTTGGCATGGCATTCCTACAAACCTGTCGTCAAAAAATCGAGCAGAAACCTTGGTTACTTAAAGCCGCACTATTGAGTATCCCATTGCCATGGATTGCCATCGAAGCCGGTTGGTTCGTGGCCGAGTTTGGACGACAACCATGGGCGGTAGGTGAAATTTTACCGGTGCATGTGGCCGCCTCAGCATTGACCATTGGACAACTATGGGCATCGCTGGCCGCAATTTTAGCACTGTATACCGTATTCTTGATTGCAGAAGTATACCTGATGGTGAAATTTGCTCGTAAAGGACCAAGTAGCCTAAAAACCGGTCGCTACCACTTTGAACAAGATAACGACGATGAAGCGAAAGCAAAAATCGGTCGCCAAGTTGAAGCGTAATAGGGAGTGTAATTATGTTTGATTACGAAGTTTTAAGATTTATATGGTGGCTACTGATCGGCGTATTATTTGTCGGCTTTGCAGTCACTGATGGGTTTGATATGGGGGTAGGTGCGCTAGTACCTGTCATCGGTAAAACCGATAACGAGCGCCGTGTAATGATCAACACCATTGCACCGCACTGGGATGGTAACCAAGTTTGGTTGATTACGGCAGGTGGCGCACTCTTTGCCGCTTGGCCTCTTGTGTATGCCACGTCGTTTTCTGGTTTCTATTTTGCGATGATTTTAACTTTGGCCGCCTTATGGTTGCGCCCTCTAGGTTTGGATTATCGTTCAAAAATTGAAGAGCCAAAATGGCGTAACGCTTGGGATATTTGTATTTCTATCAGTGGTTTCGTTCCACCTATTATTTTTGGTGTGGCATTTGGTAACTTACTGCAAGGACTGCCGTTTCAGCTCAACGAGTTCATGATGCCAAGTTACCATGGCAGTTTCTTTGCTCTGCTTAATCCATTTGCCTTACTGTGTGGTTTTGTAAGCCTGTCAATGATTGTGTTGCAAGGGTCAACTTGGTTACAAATGAAGACCACATCAGACGTGCATGCTCGTGCTCGCCTAGTCGCTCAGATCACAGGTTTAACCACCGCAATACTGTTTGTGATGGGTGGCTTCTGGGTAAAAGGTTTAGACGGTTATGTGATCACTAGCCAAATTGATCACGCAGCGGCATCGAACCCGCTAAATAAAGACGTCATCGTGGAAACCGGTGCTTGGTTAAAGAACTTTGCCCAATACCCAGCATTTTGGATAGCGCCTGCATTAGGTGTTGCTATGCCATTATTGGCATTGATTGCCTCTCGCTTTGAAAAGGGTGGCTTTGCCTTTTTCTGCTCAAGTGTAGGCAGTGCTGGCATTATCTTTACCGCAGGCTTGGCGATGTTCCCATTCGTTATGCCTTCTAGCTTAAATCCTGCGCATAGCTTAACTATGTGGGATTCAACATCCAGTGAACTAACACTGAATATTATGACAGGCGTGGCCTTTGTCATGGTGCCTATCATCTTGGCTTACACCAGTTGGTCTTACTATAAAATGTTTGGCCGTTTAGATGATAAATTCATTGAAGAAAACAAGAATTCACTTTACTAATAAGGGACAAGATATGTGGTATTTTGCTTGGATATTAGGTGTGTTGCTAGCTTGTGCTTTCGGCATCATCAATGCTCTATGGCTTGAGCATACAGAAATGATGGATCAAGATAAGCAAGACTAAGTCTGGCGTTTATCTAATAAGGCCGCAGTGGTAATCCTACTGCGGCCTTTTTTCGACCTATACTTGGATAATTAAGCAATTGTTAGCTATGCATAACCCTGAATTTGTTAATAAATGTTGCGATGTGAGTCAAATTTTAGTCACTTAGAGTAAGAAAGTGGTGCTTACATCAAAAAAAACGTGTTACAGAAATAATAAAGGGATACATTGTGTATATTACAAGCAAAGAGATCAGGGTGTTAGGTAATGTCACAAGACCAAACAAAACAGTTTCGTTGGCCAATACGTATTTATTACGAAGATACGGACGCTGGCGGTATTGTTTATCATTCAAACTACCTTAACTATTTTGAGCGTGCGCGCACTGAAATGTTAAGAAGTATTGGCGTCTCCCAAGAGATGTTATTGCAACAGCAGTTAGGTTTTGTGGTTCGGCATATGGACATCGATTTTTTGCAAGGTGCAAAACTCGACCAACAGCTGACAGTTCTCACACATATCTCTCAATTAAAGCGTGCTTCTCTCGATTTTTGTCAAGAGATAGTCAATCTAGACGGCAGAGTATTGTGCAAAGCTATGGTTAAGGTAGCATGTATTCATACCGCAAAAATGAGGCCTCAGGCCATACCCAGTTTCATGATCACGGAGTTATCGTAAAGTGTCCGCAGATATCAATTTTATTGATCTTATTTTACACGCCAGCTTATTAGTGCAGTTGGTAATGCTTACTTTGGTCGGAATGTCGGTGGCCTCTTGGGCCATGATTATTAGCCGCAGTAAAGTTATTTCAGGGGCGTATGCTCATACGGAACGTTTTGAAGATAAGTTTTGGTCAGGCAAAGATCTGGGAAAACTTTATCAAGAAGTAAAAGCTCGTAAAGAAAGTTTAACCGGCATTGAAGAAATTTTTTATTCAGGTTTTACTGAGTTTGCGCGCCTTCGTCGCACCAATGCCAGTTCTCCCGATTTTATTATGGAAGGCACCGGCCGTGCTATGCGTGTCTCGGTAGCTAAAGAAGTGGATAACCTTGAGACCAACTTGCCATTTTTGGCCACTGTCGGCTCAATCAGTCCTTATATTGGTTTGTTTGGTACCGTGTGGGGGATCATGCATGCCTTTATCGCATTAGGCCAAGTGAAACAAGCAACATTAGCAATGGTAGCGCCGGGTATTGCCGAAGCCTTGATTGCTACGGCAATGGGCTTATTTGCCGCGATTCCAGCGGTGATGTTTTACAACCGATTGAGTAACCGAGTAGGTAAGTTAGAACACTCTTACGCCACCTTCTCAGAAGAGTTTCATGCCATTCTTCACCGTCAAGCGATGAGTGAAAGGAACTAAATAATGGCGGGTTATCAACCAAAAAAACGCAAACTCACCGCGGAAATTAATGTGGTACCTTACATTGATGTCATGTTGGTGTTATTGATTATCTTTATGGTGACCTCGCCATTTATCACCCAAGGTGTGGATGTTGAATTACCAAAAACACACAGTGCTACGCCCGCTTCAGAAATGGCCGGAGATAGCCAAGCAAGTTTCATTATCATTGAAATTAATGCAAAAGGTGAACTGGGCTTAAGTGTCAACGATGAAGATATGCAACGAGGAATGAGTCTAGAAGACGTCATAGTGCGTGTGAAAGCTGAGCGAGCGATATCTCCTGACTCACCCGTGGCTGTTGGTGGTGATGCTGCGACTTCATACGCGGATGTAGTGTTGGTTTTGGATGAATTAAGTCAAGCAGGTATTGCCAAGGTTGGCCTGTTAACGGACATCAAGGAATAGAGTCCAATAGCCAATGAAACAAGATAAGAAGTTCATTAAATCGCTAGCCATATCACTTGCCATCCATTTAGTGTTGGTTATTGCTTTGATTTGGGGCACTAAATTTAATATGTCAAAACCTCAGCCTAAGCCAAAAATGGTTGAGGCGGTGATCATTGACCCCAATGTAATTCAACAGCAAGCGAAACAAATAAGAGAGCAACGTCAAGCATCCGCTAACGCAGAAAAAGAACGCGTTCGTAAGTTGCGTGAGCAAAGTGAGCAACTTGAAAAAAATCGCAAGGCTGAAGAGCAACGTATTCGACGCTTAGCGGAACAAAAAGCGCAAGCAGAAAAGAAAGCGCGCCAAGCGGAGCAACACCGAAAGCTAAAAGAAAAACAGCGTAAAGAAGAAGAGCAACGGGCCAAAGTTGCAGAGCAGCAAAGAAAGGAAAAAGAGCAACAGGCCAAAGTCGCTAAAGCGAAAGCGGCCAAGGCGGAAGCACAGCGAGCTGCAAAAGCAAAAGCGGCGCAGTTGGCAAAGCAAAAAGCAGCTAAAGCCGAAGCAGATCGTGTTGCCAAAGAAAAAGCCGCCAAAGCAGCTGCTGAAAAAGCCCGTAAAGCCGAGCAACAAAAGCTAGCGGAGCAAAAGGCCGCCGCCGAAGCGGCAGAAAAGGCCAAAAAAGAGAAAGCTCGCTTAGCGCAATTAGAGCGAGAGCGTAAAGAGAAAGAAGCCGCATTAAACGATATTTTCTCTGGGCTTTCCGCTGAGGCTGAAAGTAACTCTAGCGCACGCAATCGCGCCATTACTGATGAAGTGTCACGAATGGGCGAAGTGTACAAACAAATGATTCAACGAGAGTTGCTGGTAGAGGACTCGTATAAAGGGAAAAACTGCAGAGTTAATTTACGTTTGCTCAGCACAGGTTCCAGTTTTATTGTCAGTGACATAAAAACCCTTTCTGGAGATAACGCTCTTTGTCGTGCGGCAAAATTGGCGGTATCTAAAGTGGCGAGTTTCCCACTACCGAAAGACAAAGCTGTGATTGAAAAATTGAAAAATATTAACTTAACTTTTGCACCTGAATAAGGAATACCTGGTGATTAAACGATTACTTACTAGTTTAGTTATAATGTGCAGTTTGAGCGTAACTTTTGCTCATGCATCACTAGAGCTTGTCATTACAGAAGGGGTGAACTCGGCTCGCCCAATCGGCATAGTCCCTTTTAAATGGGATGGACCGGGGAAACTCCCTCATGATGTGTCGGCCGTTATTGCTTCCGATTTACAACGCAGTGGCAAGTTTAGTCCTGTGGCCATCAGTCAAATGCCACAAACCCCTTACCAAGATAAGGATGTGAATTACTCGGCGTGGACAGCGATGGGGGTGGATTCCTTGCTTACAGGGACTATCACCGATGCGGGCAATGGCAAATACAAAGTTCAGTATCAATTAATTGATGTTGTGCGCGGCGCCTTGACTAAAGGGCAGTCTAAGTCTTTGCAAGGTGGCCAGTTAGTGCTGTCAAAAGATCATATTCTATTTAATAAACAAGCTACGGTTCCTGGGCCTCGTCTGCGTGAATACGCACATCGCATTTCTGATCTAGTGTATAAACAACTGACGGGGGAGCGCGGCGCCTTTTTAACCCGCATTGCGTATGTGGTCGTCAGCGATAAAGACAAATACCCTTATCAACTTAGAATTGCAGATTACGATGGATACAACGAGCGCTTAGTCTTGCGTTCTAAACAGCCATTAATGTCCCCTTCATGGTCACCGGATGGCCGCCAGTTAGCTTATGTGAGCTTCCAAAGTGGTCATGCTGAAATCTTCTTAATGAACATTTACACCGGTAAGAGAGAGAAGCTCACCTCGTTCCCTCGCCATAATGGTGCGCCTATTTTCTCTCCCGACGGTAAGTCTTTGGCATTAGTCTTGTCAAAAACGGGCAGTTTGCAGGTGTACACTATGGATTTGGCGACGAGAAAGCTCAAACAAGTGACTCATGGCCGAGCTAACAATACCGAACCGTTTTGGAATCCAGATGGAAAATCTCTAATATTCACTTCTGATAGGGGTGGTAAGCCTCAGATTTATCAAGTAAATTTAGCAAGTGGAGCAACAAAGAGATTAACTTGGCAAGGAAACCAAAATTTGGGTGGTCAAATTACTCCAGACGGACGCTTCATGATTATGGTGAATCAGTCATCGTCAGGATTTAACTTGGCAAAACAGGATTTGGAGACAGGTGCTGTGCAAGTGTTAACTAAAACACTGCTCGACGAGTCTCCAAGCATAGCTCCAAATGGAGGAATGGTGATATACAGCTCGATGTATAATAAAAACAATGTATTATCGATGGTTTCTATCGATGGACGGTTTAAAGCCAGACTACCAACTACTAATGGGCGCGTAAGAGCTCCTGCTTGGTCTCCGTTTTTGTAAAAACGTTACTTTTTATACAATAAGGAAAATTTAATAATGCAACTTAATAAAGTACTTAAAGGGCTGCTAATCGCACTTCCTATTCTTGCTGTTACAGCTTGTAGCTCTACGGATGATGCAACTGATCCGATTGATGCTCAAACAAACCAGCAATCTCAAACAGCGCCAATTGATCCTAACAGTGGCACAACAACAACTGATGCGTCATCAGAAACTACAGTTGTATCACCTATGACTGAAGAGCAAAAACTTGCTGAAGAGCGTGAAGTAGCAGAAAAAGCACTACGTGAAAACACAACGCTTTACTTTGCTTACGACAACTCAAACATCAGCTCTGAGTACGAAGAAATGCTATCGGCTCACGCTAAATTCCTAAGTGAAAACCCAGACGTTAAAGTGTCTATCGAAGGTCACGCTGATGAACGCGGTACGCCTGAATACAACATCGCTCTAGGCGAACGTCGTGCTAACGCAGTATCTAACTACCTACAAGCGTCAGGTGTTCAAGCTGACCAAATCACTATCGTAAGTTATGGTGAAGAGAAACCTCTACAACTTGGTCAAACTGAAGAAGCGTACGCGAAAAACCGTCGTGCAGTTTTAGTTTACTAATTCTAGGAAGTAAACATGAACAGTAACTACAAGCGAGTAGTTGCGTTTACGTTACTAGCAAGTGCGGCGAGTTTTACATTCGCCGCACCCGCTCCAGTATCTGATCTCAATTCAAGTAGCACTGTAGCTTCAAAACCTACAACAGTGACCCCTGAAGCGCACACAGCTAAACTGGAACGTCTGCTAAAAAACAGTAATCGAGTACAAGCAAATTTGCAGCAACAAGTCGATGAATTGTCGATGGATCTTAGTGAGTTACGTGGTCAGCTAGAAAGAAGCAATCACGAAAGAGACCAGCTTGTTGAACGACAAAAAGACTTGTTTATCGAGCTAGATCGTATTCGTTCAGAACTTGCAAACATTAAAAAAACACCCGCCCAAGACACCGCACTAGCTACTACGGGTCACTATTCCTCAAATCAAGACGAACAACAGGCGTATGACAGTGCTGTTGCTCTGGTCTTGAAAAAGAAAGATTTCGATGCAGCGACAGTGGCTCTTGAGCAATTCAAAAAAGATTTCCCCGACTCAGTTTTTTCTGCGAATGCGAATTACTGGCTAGGACAGATCTATTTTACGCAGAAGAAAGATGTAGAAGCTGCTAAAGCATTTGCCACAGTGGTCTCTTACAAAGACTCGAACAAACGCGCCGATGCGTTAGTGAAGTTAGGGGATATTGCTGTGCGAAATAACAGTAATCCAGCCGCGAAAAAATATTTTCAGCAGGCGGTAGATGAGTACCCAAACAGCGCATCTGCAAGCTTAGCAAAAGAAAAACTGCAGAAGCTGAAATAATCACCATAAGTAATGGAAAAGCTCGCCAGCTAATGGTTGAGCTTTTTGCTTTTGGCAAGCGCACTCAAAGCAGTGTACAATGCCCGAAGTTAAAGGAAGTTGCCGAGTATTGCAATGAGCCAAATATTAGAAACAGCACCAACAATTTACCCATTCCCACCTAAACCTGTACCACTGAGCGATGAGCAGAAACAGGCTTACAAGGGGAGCATAAAAACCCTTCTACAACAAAAAGATGCGGTTTTGATTGCCCATTACTACACCGATCCTGAGATCCAAGCCTTAGCTGAAGAGACCGGTGGTTTTGTCGGTGATTCCCTAGAAATGGCCAAGTTCGGTAATCGTCATCCTGCAAAAACATTGATCATTGCAGGGGTACGTTTTATGGGGGAGTCAGCCAAAATTCTGACACCAGAAAAAACCATTTTAATGCCGACATTAGCCGCCGAATGTTCTCTTGACCTCGGTTGTCCAGAACAAGAATTTAGTCAATTTTGCGATGAACACCCGGACCATACTGTTGTGGTCTACGCCAACACATCAGCGGCAGTAAAAGCGCGCGCCGATTGGGTTGTGACATCCAGTATCGCATTAGAAATTGTTGAGCACCTAGACGCAGAAGGCACACCCATTATCTGGGGCCCAGACCGTCATTTAGGTTCTTACATCGCCAATCAAACAGGCGCTGACATGCTACTTTGGAACGGTGAGTGTGTCGTACACGATGAGTTCTCCGCCAAGGCGCTTCGCGACATGAAAGCAGTCTACCCAGACGCGGCGATTTTGGTGCATCCAGAATCACCCGCAAGCGTAGTCGAACTGGCCGATGCGGTAGGCTCAACCAGCCAACTTATCAAAGCGGCAAAAACACTCAAGCAAAGTAAACTGATAGTGGCAACGGATAAAGGCATCTTCTTTAAGATGCAGCAGTTAGTGCCAGAAAAAGAGCTTATCGAAGCCCCAACAGCCGGTGCAGGTGCCACTTGTCGCAGCTGTGCTCATTGCCCGTGGATGGCCATGAACGGCCTTAAAGCCATTGAATCAGCATTAGCCGAAGGCGGAGCCGAGCACGAGATATTTGTCGATGAAAGTGTACGAGTTAAGTCACTCATTCCACTCAATCGCATGTTAGATTTTGCTGAGCAATTAAACATAAAAGTAAAAGGCAACGCGTAATTTTATACATTGCTTTTTATCGTGCATAAAATGAGAAAAGCCCTCGCTATTGTATTCATAGCGAGGGCTTTTTTTGTGGGTGCAGGCCAGTTTATTGATCAGCAGCCAATGTTGCGCCGCGCTGGGTTAAACCACATAACATCATAGGCACAGCGTTAAAGATTTCGACAAACTGGTCCAGACCGTTCATCCCTTCTTCAGAAAGGGTAGCAAGAGACGTCTCAGGATCGTACAGCATACTAATAGAAAGCAATACACCACCTAGCAAGGCATTGTCTTGACTCTCTTCAGGCATCAGCGTTTGCCAATCATCCTGAGCTAACTGCCACCCTTGTAGCAAGCCTTCACAAAACTGTTTAGTGGCTTCAGTCACAATCTCTTGATCATTTAAGTCACACTCAACAGGCCATTGCCAAGTGCCTTCAAACAGAGCAGGGCGAGTGGCATTCCACGAACCAATGACCGCCTCTAAATAAGACTCTAACTGCTCCCCATCACTAAAAGGCGCCTGTTCTTCACCGCCCCATAAGTAAGCAATCCATTGTGAAGGATCCAGAGTATTGGGCGCGGCCGCAAGAGCCGTAATAAACCCAAGTGTTTGATGATAAGGAAGAAGGCGATCTTCCAGCTCTGGTTGAGCAATAATCTGAGCTAAATCCAAAATGTTTATCCATAAAAAGGTTTTGCACATTGTACAAGCCTAGCAAGCTAAAAGCTGTGATAAATCACAGTAAATGCTTTAATTTCTTACCAACTAGACAATAATTGCGCAAACAAACAAAAACATAGTAAAAACCCTACAAATAGACTTGACCAACCGCCAACAAATCATTAAATTAGCGCCTCGTTGACACACACAGTCAACACTACAAATTCGGTGAGTTGTCCGAGTGGCTGAAGGAGCACGCCTGGAAAGCGTGTATACGGCAACGTATCGAGAGTTCGAATCTCTCACTCACCGCCACATTCAAGTAAAAAGGTGTCCATTCGGACACCTTTTTGCGTTTCTAAGCCCTTGATATATAAGGCGCACTTTGTCCATTTATAACAAATGCGACACATTCTTACATGGTAGCCTTTGACCGCTTAGATCTTGAGTAAAACTGAACCGCATGTCGATGTCAAAAACAGATATCGAACTTTGAAGTTTAAACTTTCACTCGAATGATTGAAATATCCGATTGTTTGATGAGATTTCAGCCACATACGAGTAATGACATCATATTAGTTTGCAGAAAATTAAATTACAATTTGTGCCTGTAAATAGAATATTAATTGAAAAGGTAAAAAGCTTGTTGGAAGATAATAGTACGCAAAGTCGATCAAACCTGGACTCTATAGGGTTTCGCTATAAAACGACTAGCGGGGCACATACTGCTCGTACAATTATGCTAGAAGAGCTAAAGACATTGCTGTTTAGCCGCCCAGAATCAGCAACTCATGAAGACTACCGAAGTGATGTTGAAGATTTTAACTTGCTGCAAAAACCAACTGAAAACTCGCGTAAATATACATTCAAGCCATTGAGTACCCTATATGCTTTGTCTCCTGATGTATTTCTATTTCAAGTGTTCCGCAGTTGGTGGGAGCTTGATGAATCAGCACAAGACTTGCTTGCTTTCCAGCTAGCCATAGCTCGTGATCCTTATCTGTACAATTCAGCGTCAATGATCTGTATTTTGAGGCCTGGAGCGGCATTTGTGAAAAGTGATCTCGAAGAGCACATGGCAGCAGCATACCCCGAAAAGTTTAGTAAGAATACACTAGAGTCTTTAGTCCGGAATTTAAGTAGTAGTTGGTCACAGGCAGGTTACTTATCTAATTCCTCTAAGAAATCTCGGGAGGCTCCACAAATAAGTTATGTCAATGTAGCGTTTGCTCTTTTTCTAGCTCATTGCCACGGTTTAAGTGGGCAACGTTTATTTGACAGTTTTTGGTGTCAGTTGCTTTCAGACGACAAAGAAGAGTTATACGACTTAGCCCACCGAGCCTCTATGAGAGGGCTACTTAAATTTAAGCAAGCGAGTGAAGTGGTTGAAGTAACGTTTCCCACTATAGAAATGCCGGGTAATGAATGATGCAAGATAGAATATCCAAGCTTTTAAGAAGCTACGAAAAACATGTATCAACACCTTGGCCCACTACCGTCTCGGCTGCAGAAAGAACCATATTCTTGGTGTACCACAAGGAAGACGAGCTAAAACTCAGAGCGCGGGTTGAAGACTTTGAACTGGCAACAACTGCGAGCAATCATCCATGGAGCTTGCACGATCTTACCCTCAGTTTCGAAGAATGGATGTCAACTAATGAATATAAGGAAACGTACTTTGAAGATCCTGAGTATTTGAAAGCGCTGTACGAAGATTTTGCAGACGAGCTCGTCGATAAACTCATAGAGAGAGTAGAAGAGTCTCAATCACCAGATGGTGTAGTCGCTTTATTAGGGTGCGGGACTTTATTTGGCTTTGCTTCGGTTTCTGGTCTTGTAGAAGCCCTAGCAGATCGTATCACGGGTCGTTTAGTCGTTTTCTTCCCTGGCGAAGTCCAGAACAATAATTATCAACTTTTAGATGCGAAAGATGGTTGGGGATATCACGCAACCGCCATTTCAGCCACGTCATAAGGAATTCAAATGCTCAATCGTGAAATATTTGTCAACGATCCGGTAAACAGCCGTCTTGCAAACAATGGTGTTGCACAAGTTAAAGATGATCTCTCAGAGGGCGCGCTAGATACTCTGGAGTACGAACTGCGCACCTTTGTCTGTGATGGCGCTTATGAAAAAGGTATGGATAGTATCCTGTTCAACTATCTATCTGCACTCAAATCACGTGGTGAGCAGCCAGGCGTGTGGATTAGCGGCTTCTTTGGTTCAGGTAAATCCCATTTGGCTAAAATGCTAAGAACTCTATGGACAAACCAGACCCTAAACGGGGGAGCTAAAGCTCGTTCGATAGCGGATCTTCCTGATGGGATTTCTTGTCAGTTGGACGAATTAACCTCACTGGCTGAAGTCCATGGTGGCCTACATGCAGCGTCAGGAACGCTTGGCGCTGGTGCGGGTGACAAGGTGCGAATGGCATTATTGGGGATTATTTTCAAATCAGCAGGACTTCCAGAGCAATATCACCTAGCAAGATTTGTAATGTGGCTGAAATCTGAAGGCGTATTTGAAGCCGTGAAAACCTTCATTGAAGGAAAAGGGAAGCAGTGGGAGAAAGAGCTTAAAAATTTACACGTATCACCTATTATGCATGATGCTGTAATGCAATCCGTTCCCGGTATTGGCTCAGATCTTAAAGATGTACGCGAAACTTTGCGAGCGCAATACAAAATAGTAGATGACGTCAGTAATGACGAAATGGTCTCAGCTATTGTCGACGCTATTTCAGAAAACGGTGAACTGCCTTTAACATTGGTTGTTCTGGATGAGGTCCAGCAGTACATCGGTGACAATGTACAAAAAGCATTCGATGTACAAGAGGTTGTCGAAACTTGTAGTGGCGCAGGTGCGCTAAAAACAAAGCTTTTGTTTGTCGCTACTGGTCAAAGTGCACTGTCAGGAATGGCTAACCTGCAACGATTGATGGGACGTTTCCAAGTTCCCGTTCAGTTAGAAGATACTGATGTAGATGCGGTTATTCGTAAAGTTATACTGCAGAAAAAAGAATCCGCCAAACCTGCGGTGAAAGCAGTAGTTGATGGCAACCTGGGTGAAATCTCCAGGCATTTGCGTGGCAGTACTATTGAGCACAATAAAGATGACGAACAGTGGATGGTACCTGATTATCCATTACTACCCGTTCGCCGTCGCTTCTGGGAGCGCGTATTACCCGCACTTGATCGCACTGGAACAGGTTCACAGTTGCGTAACCAACTTCGTGTTGTTCATGAAGCGTTAAAATCCAACGCTGAACAAGATTTAGGTTATGTGGTTCCAGCTGATTTCCTTTACCAACAAATCTCAACAAACCTGCTACAAACAGGTGTGATCTCAAAAGACATTTACGAAACCATCAGTCGTAAAGTGAATAGTGACGCGGACAATAAGCTGCAAGGCCGTTTGCTCTCTCTAATTCTCCTGATTAGCAAACTCCCGGCTGAGATGAAGTATGGCATTTATGCAACGGTAGACAGTTTGTCGGATTTGCTTCTAGAAGATTTAGTGAACGATAAGCATGAACTGCGAGTCCGCGTTCCAAAAATGTTGCAAGCGCTCGAAGACGAACACTTGATCATGTCTCGTGAGACAACCCAAGGCCGTGAATACAGCTTGCAGACCGTCGAAAGCCAGGCTTGGTATGATGAGTTCCGTCGCCAAGAAAGTGACTTGGTAAGTAACCCTCAGATACTAGAAAAATATCGAAGCTCAGAAATTCAGAGCCATGTAAGAAAACAAGTTCTACAAACCCGTATTACACAAGGTGAGATTAAGGAACCACGCCCGATCCTAATTAGTTTTGATTCGGAGTTGCCAACTGAGGCTAATCAACAAATCTATGCTTGGGCACCAGTGCTAACCGAGAAGCAATTCAATGATTATTCGCGTGGCTCAGATCCAGATAGCGCTACTATCTTTATTTACGTTCCGGCTACACATCAAAGCGAGTTGCAAAAAGCCATCGTTGCTTTTAAGGCGGCAGAGAATACGCTAGATATTCGAGGTAGAGCGAATACCGAAGCAGGCAAAGATGCACTTCAAGCTATGGAGACGCGCCGCACTGAAGCTGAGCGAACCAAGAAGCAGATTTTGAGTGAAATTTACTCTCAAATTCAAGTCAGGTTAGCGGGAGGTCAGCAAATTGAAGGTGATTCACTAACTGAGCAGATACAAGCGGCGGGAGAGATATCGTGCAAACGTTTATTCCCTAAATTCAAGCTTGCGGATGATCGCGGATGGGCGAGGGTATTTAACAGTGCAAGTCAACACTCAGATCCTAACGCTCTTGAGCAAATTAACTATACAGGTGAAGTGGTTAAGCATCCTGTTTGTGCTGAGATACATCGTTTCATTGGCGCAATGAAAACAGGTAAAGATATTCGAGATAACTTTAAACAAGCCCCATATGGCTGGAGCAACGACACAATCGATGGTGCGCTTTATGCCATGCTTACAGGTAATGTTCTGCGCGCATCAGACACTAACGAAAAAGTGCTCGATGCAAAAAGTTTAGAGCGAAGTGCGGTCACCAAATCAAAGTTCAGACCTGAAAGTGTCACTTTATCAAAAGTGCAATTAATAAAAATCAAAAGTGTCGTTAATACTTTATTAGAAGAGGCATGCGGAGCAGGAGAAGAGGCGGTAAAACTACCCCTAGCAATTTTGAATGCTAAGCAAGTTGCTAATAGTGCAGGAGGGAGTGCCCCCTTGCCTATGGCGCCATCGACCAAACTGCTAGCAGAGCTTGAGATGTATGCGGGTAACGATCAATTGCTTAAAGCATATGAATACAAAGACCAGCTTATTAGTGATTTTCAACAGTGGAAAGACCTTGCGCACAAATCTGATATGCGATTGAAGCAATGGCATAAGATCAACGAAGCCTTGGGCTATTGTAAAGACTTGTCTATCCATACGCAGTTAACTGAACAAATGAAAGCGATTGTTGCAAACCGAAGTTTGCTAGAAGAACCTAACCCTATTGAACCTCTATTTAAAAGAGCAATAGATGAACTTCGCACTGCTATCACGGCACATTACGATAAGTTTGAGAAAGAGCACCGCAGTTGTCTTATCGAGTTACAAAGTGATCAAACTTGGGAGTCTATTTCTAAAGACAAACAAGAGAGCTATCTGAATAAGTACAACTTGTTAGAACTTCCAAAGCTCAATATAGGTGATGCGGATGGAGTATTTAACAGCTTAGATGAGATTAGTTTTAATCAGTGGAATGATAAAACATCTGCATTACAAAGTATCTTCACAAGGATGCTCAAAGACGTCATTCAAGAGCTTAAACCCAAGGTTCGTTACCAAAAGTTGGATCGGACTATTATTGAGTCTGAGCAAGACTTGCAGAAATGGCTAGCAGATACTGAGCAAAAACTTCGTGCCCAACTGGCAAATGGCCCTGTAATGCCAAACTAACTAACAATTAAGTAAACTGCCCGCCTTTATTGGCGGGCATTCATTTTACGAGATAGAACTATGAGAACAGCACTAGATAAAACACTTCGTAAAAAACTTGAAGATACAGTAATTAAAGCCCGTGACATTGTAGAGGCTGCCGTTAATGAAGTCCTAGAGCGCCTAGGCGTAGCAGAAAGTCAGGCGCCAAGTTATCTGACTGAAGAGCAACGCAAATTAAGAAATAAATTACGCGCCCATGCACGACAGTTGGGTGATCGCCTGCTAGACGGTAAGCAAGGGACAGAGCGCTTGGCTAATGAGATGGCGTATGAGCATTGGCATCGCATGCTGTTTGCTCGTTACCTAGAGCAAAATGACCTACTGATGTATGACGAGCACACGCCAGTCACATTGGACGAATGTGTTGAGCTGGCAGAACAAGAGCCTGATTGTAAAGACGGTTGGGAACTTGCAGGTCGCTTAGCACAAAAAATGCTGCCACAAATCTTCCGTGTGGACTCGCCTGTTTTCGATATCAAGCTGTCGATGAACCGAGTTGAAGAGTTAGAAAGTCTGATTGCACAACTAGACCCTCAAACCTATCAAGCGCAAGACAGCTTAGGGTGGTGTTACCAGTTTTGGCAAACTAAGAAGAAAGATCAGGTTAATAAGTCAGGTGTGAAAATTGGTGCACAGGAACTAAGCCCTGTTACCCAGCTATTTACAGAACCTTACATGGTGAGCTTCTTACTCGACAATGCGCTTGGGGCTTGGTGGGCCAATAAACGCCTTTCTCAAGATGATTTAATCCGCGCAAACAATGAGCAAGAGCTTCGTGAGTTAGCGGCTATTCCTGGGGTTCCTTTAGAATATCTTCGCTTCTCTAAGGAAGAGGAGGCGACTCAATGGAAACCAGCAGCAGGTGGGTTTGAAAAATGGCCAGAGCATCTATCGGAGCTTAAAACACTCGATCCTTGCTGTGGTTCTGGTCACTTTCTAGTGGCAGTTTTCCTAATGCTTGTACCTATGCGTATGCAACTTGAAGGACTGTCTGAGAAGCAAGCGGTTGACGCGGTACTACGCGATAATATTCACGGCCTTGAGCTTGATCAACGCTGTGTAGAGCTGGCGGCATTTGCATTGGCTTTAGAAGCATGGCGTTATCCAAATGCAGGCGGCTACCGTGTGTTACCAGAGCTTCAATTAGCTTGTTCTGGTATGTCGATTACTGAAGCACAAAAAGAGTGGAAAGATTTAGCGAAAGGTGATGAAGCATTGACCGATGCGATTGCATGGATGCAGGATACCTTTAAAGATGCATCGACTTTGGGTAGTTTAATTAACCCTCTAAAAGTATTAAGTGACGATAAATCAAAACCTTGGGAGGTTCTTCAGCATAGACTTGCGAATCAAATGGATGTTGACTTTGAATCAAAAAGTGTTGCACAAGGTTTATTAAAGGCAGCTAGTTTGTTGGTTGATAAGTACCAATGGGTGATTACAAATGTGCCTTACCTTTCCAAGAGTAAACATACAGATGTACTAAAACAAGAGATTGAAGATAACTATCCACTTTCAAAAAGTGATTTAGCTACGGTATTTTTAGAGAAAAGCTTTGAGCTTAGTAAAACAGGTGGAGTATCAAGTATTGTATTGCCACAAAACTGGCTGTTTCTCACTAGCTATAAGCACCTTCGTAAATATTTACTCGAAAATTATACATGGATTAGTGTTTGTCGACTCGGGAGCGGGGCATTTGAAACTATCTCAGGTGAGGTTGTACAAGTCGTATTACTTCAGATGAGGAAAAGCCATCCATTGGAAACAAATGTTATTGCAAGCATAGATGTGTCAGATTTTAAATATGTTCAGCAAAAAAGTAATTCTTTGAGGTATGGTGATCCTGAATTTGGAATCCAAGTAAATCAACTTAAAAATCCAGATAGTAGAATTAACTTTAAACAAGAGTATGGCGAATTATTAGAGGAATCTGCTGGTTGCTACCAAGGTATTTCACCTGCTGATTTCCCTCGGTTTGGTCGTAATTTTAGTGAAGTTAACGCTAACGGATGGGTTCACTGGCAAAGCACAGTTAAGCAGACGCTTCATTTCGGTGGTCGCGAGCTAGTTCTAAATTTGTCTGATGTTAAATATAAAGCTGAAGTAGAGGGTACAGCGTATATTCGTGGTACAGAAGCTTGGGGGAAAAAATGTATAACCATCAGTGCTATGGGAGATTTACCAGTAACCCTTGGAACAGGAGAAGCATCAGATACAAATGTCGCACAGATGGTTATTAATGACTCTAAGGCATTACCTGCGCTTTGGTGTTATGCCGAGTCAGGTGAGCTATCCCGTCAAATTAGAGAAATCGATCAAGCGTTGAAAGTTACCAATTCTACGATGCTAAAAGTTGGGTTTGAGTTGTCTAAGTGGGAGCACATAGCTAAATATTTATATCCTAATGGATTACCGAAACCATATAGCAACGATTTGACTCAATGGATCTTTCATGGTCACCCATGCGCATCAGTTATTTGGGATAAAGATTCTAAAACGACTGCTGTAGCTTATCTGCGCCAAGATGACACTGCACTTCAAGTCGCTGTCGCTCGTTTACTCGGTTACCAATGGCCTGCGGAACTTAATCCTGAAATGGAACTTGCGCCAGAAATGCGCGAAGTGATGAAGAAGAACGCAGACTTTGCTGGCTTGATTGATGATGACGGGATTGTTTGTATTCCAGCAGTGCGCGGTGAGAAAACCGCAGCTAAGCGTTTAGAAGCTATCTTACACAAAGCCTACGGTGACGAGTGGACAACCTCGGTCGAACAAAACCTACTTAAAGCAGTAAAAGCGAAAGATCTAGAAAGCTGGTTGCGAGACAAGTTCTTTGACCAACACTCTAAACTGTTCCAACACCGTCCATTTATTTGGCAAGTTTGGGACGGCTTAAAAGACGGCTTCTCAGCTCTTGTTAACTACCATAAGCTTGATTACAAAGGACTTGAACGCCTGATTTATACTTACCTAGATGACTGGATCAGTACCCAGAAACGCGACCTAGCTGACGACAAAGATGGTGCAGATATTCGCCTAAATCATGCTGAAATTTTAAAGACTCAACTTGAAGCTATTTTGTCTGGAGAAAAAGGCTTGGATATCTTCGTGCGCTGGAAACCATTAGCAGAGCAACCTATTGGTTGGAACCCAGACTTGAATGATGGGGTACGTCTCAACATCCGCCCATTTATGCTAGCAAAAGACGTGGGTAAAAAAGGCGCTGGTGTACTTCGTGGCAAGCCAAACATCCACTGGAAAAAAGACCGAGGTACAGACGTAGCTTCCGCTCCATGGTTTGATCTTGGCCTAGTCTATGGTGAGAAAGAGGGTAGTCGTATTAACGATCATTATTTAACTCTCGCAGAAAAGAAAGCAGCAAGAGAGCAATCATGAGACAAGCATTAGATAAAATACTGCGTAAAAAGTTAGAAGATACGGTTGTTAAAGCCCGTGATATTGTAGAAAAAGCCGTATTTGAAGCGCTACAACGTTTGGGTGTGGCAGAGACTCAAGCTCCAAGCTATTTAAGCGAAGAAGAACGTACGCTGCGTAATAAGTTGCGTGCCCATGCTCGTCAGCTCGGCGACAAACTAAAAGATGGCAAGCAAAAAACTGAGCGACTAATCAACGAAATGGCCTATGAGCACTGGCATCGTATGCTGTTTGCTCGTTACCTAGAACAAAACGACCTATTGATGTATGACGAGTACACGCCAGTCTCGCTAGATGAATGTTTTGAGCTGGCAGAAGAAGAGCCTGATTGTAAAGACGGTTGGGAACTTGCAGGTCGCTTAGCTCAAAAAATGCTGCCACAGATTTTCCGTGTGGACTCACCTGTATTCGATATCAAGCTATCGATGAACCGCGTGGAAGAGTTAGAAAGTCTGATTGTTCAGCTAGATCCTCAAACCTACCAAGCGCAAGACAGCTTAGGTTGGTGTTACCAGTTCTGGCAAACCAAGAAGAAAGATCAGGTTAATAAGTCAGGTGTGAAAATTGGTGCACAGGAACTAAGCCCTGTTACCCAGCTATTTACAGAACCTTACATGGTGAGCTTCTTACTCGACAATGCGCTTGGGGCTTGGTGGGCCAATAAACGCCTTTCTCAAGATGATTTAATCCGCGCAAACAATGAGCAAGAACTTCGTGAGTTAGCGGCTATTCCTGGGGTTCCTCTAGAGTATCTTCGTTTTACTAAGGAAGAGAGTGCCGACAGCGAACAAAAAGCAGAATCATGGAAACCAGCAGCGGGTGGGTTTGAAAAATGGCCTGAGCACTTGTCGGAGCTAAAAACACTCGATCCTTGTTGTGGCTCTGGTCACTTCCTAGTGGCTGTTTTCCTAATGCTTGTCCCTATGCGTATGCAACTTGAAGGATTGTCAGAGAAGCAAGCGGTTGATGCGGTACTGCGCGATAACATTCATGGCCTTGAGCTTGATCAACGCTGTGTAGAGCTGGCGGCATTTGCGCTGGCTTTAGAAGCGTGGCGTTACCCAAATGCGGGTGGTTACCGTGTGTTACCTGAGCTGCAATTAGCCTGTTCAGGTATGTCGATTGCTGAAGCACAAAAAGAGTGGAAAGATTTAGCGAAAGGTGATGAAGCATTAACAGATGCTATTACTTGGATGCAGGATACTTTTAAAGATGCTCCTACGTTAGGGAGTTTGATTGATCCAGTTAAAGCTTTAAAAGACAGCCAGTTAACGCCGTGGAGATATTTTCAACAAGCAATTCCAAATAAATCCGAAGCTAGTCGCGAAGCAAAAGTTTTTACGCAAGGGTTGGTCAAAGTTGCTGAGATCTTATCGGGGAATTATCAGTGGGTTGTAACAAATGTACCTTATTTGAGTCGTAGTAAACAAAGTAAGACTTTAAGAGAGTTTTGCGAAAAATATTACCTTGAAGCAAGTAATGATTTAGCGACAGTATTCTTGGAGCGTAGCCTCCAGCAAACCAGTAAATCTGGAGTGGTTAGTGTTGTAATTCCTCAAAACTGGTTGTTTTTGACGACATATAAAACGTTCAGAGACAAACTTCTTAAATTTAGCAGCTGGAATTTTCTTTGTCGCTTGGGTGCAAAAGGGTTTCAAACTCCTATGTGGGATTTTAATGTGCAGCTATTAACTTTAACTAATTCTTTGCCAAATAATTCTTACTCATTTGTGGGGGTTGATGTATCTAAAGAATCAGCAGCTATAGATAAACAAGTAGCGCTTCCCAAGGTAAATATTCAAGAAGTAAATCAACTAGGTCAAATGAAAAATCCAGATTCTATGATTCAGTTAGAGGCTAGCTCGAAACTAGGTTATATGAGGGACTATCTAAACTCATATCAAGGACTCAGTTCTGGTGACGACTTGAGGTTAAAGCGAGCAATATGGGAGTTAGATTATCGTAACAGAGTTGCGCAGTGGGAGTTTATGCAAGGCTCATGTCAAGGTAAGGGCGTCTTTTCTGGTAGAGATAACTTAATTAGTAAGCAAGTAACCAATGGTCTATTAAAATTAGGTGCATTGAGAGGTAAGGATGCTTGGAAGAAGAAAGGTATATCTATAGATCGAGTGGCTTCACTTTACCCCTCTTTGTATCAAGGTGATTATTTTCATAGCCTTGTGCCTACGTTGATACCAAAAGATGAAAAACATCTCTCGGCTATTTGGGCATTTGCTTCGTCTGAAGAAATGGTGAATTCAGTTAGACAGATGAATCAATCATTAAGTGTTGACAATGGATACTTTGAAAGATTTCAGGTTGACATTGAACATTGGGTGAGTGTATCAAATCAACAGTTTCCAAAAGGTCTTCCTTTACCTTATTCAGATGATCCTACTCAATGGGTGTTTCACGGCCACCCATGCGCATCAGTTATTTGGGATGAAGAATCTAAAACGACGGCTGTAACTAAACTGCGCGAAGATGACACTGTGCTACAAGTTACTGTCGCTCGTTTACTTGGCTATCAATGGCCTGCCGAACTTGATCCTGAAATGGAGCTTGCGCCAGAAATGCGCGAAGTGATGAAGAAGAAAGAAGACTTTGCTGGCTTGATTGACGATGACGGTATTGTTTGTATTCCAGCAGTGCGTGGCGAGAAAACAGCGGCTAAGCGTTTAGAAGCAATCTTACATAAAGCCTACGGAAACGAGTGGACAAGTTCAGTTGAACAAAATCTACTTAAAGCAGTAAAAGCGAAAGATCTTGAAAGCTGGTTGCGAGACAAGTTCTTTGACCAACACTCTAAACTGTTCCAACACCGTCCATTTATTTGGCAAGTTTGGGACGGCTTAAAAGACGGCTTCTCAGCTCTTGTTAACTACCATAAGCTTGATTACAAAGGACTTGAACGCCTGATTTATACTTACCTAGATGACTGGATCAGTACCCAGAAACGCGACCTAGCTGACGACAAAGATGGTGCAGATATTCGCCTAAATCATGCTGAAATTTTAAAGACTCAACTTGAAGCTATTTTGTCTGGAGAAAAAGGCTTGGATATCTTCGTGCGCTGGAAACCATTAGCAGAGCAACCTATTGGTTGGAACCCAGACTTGAATGATGGGGTACGTCTCAACATCCGCCCATTTATGCTAGCAAAAGACGTGGGTAAAAAAGGCGCTGGTGTACTTCGTGGCAAGCCAAACATCCACTGGAAAAAAGACCGAGGTACAGACGTAGCTTCCGCTCCATGGTTTGATCTTGGCCCAGTCTATGGTGAGAAAGAGGGTAGTCGTATTAACGATCATCATCTAACGCTTGCTGAAAAGAAAGCAGCTAGGGAACAAGCGAATGATTAAGTCGGTAGAAAACTACGCGGTTTCTGCCTTGTTTAGCGTAGATGAGAAAGTCATCTACGCTATTCCTAGGTATCAGCGTGAATACACCTGGGGTAAATGGCAGTGGGATACATTATTTGAAGATTTGCTCGATAATGATCCAAGCTACTTTTTGGGTTCTATTATCTGTATCAACCAAAGTACCGACGCCCTAGCCGTACAATCATTGGAGCTGGTTGATGGTCAACAGAGAATGACTACTCTGTCATTGCTTAAAGCAGCCATATACTCATGCTTCAAGAACCTTGACGTAGAACTTGAATTTGAACAACAACTCGAACTTCATAACTTGAAGCACAAGTTGATTTTGAAAAGCAATGCAGATCAGACTCGTATTGTGCCGCAAGTTCAAAATAGCAATCAGCAGGATTATTTCTGGGTATTAAATCAAGCAGGCGTACTCAAAGAAGCCGACTACCCATCAAATGCGGGTAATCGGAGAATTGTTCGAGCTTTCCGACATTTCAGCTCTCGAATTGAGGAATATCTCCAAGAATCAAGCGATAGAGTGTCAGCGCTAACATCGCTAATAGAAAAAGTGAATACTGCAACCTTAGTCAAGATTGAGGTGGCAAGTCATGCTGATGCGTACACATTGTTTGAATCATTGAACAATAGAGGTGTGCCACTTACCGCGATTGATCTTATTAAAAACAAGCTACTTGCTAAGCTTGAAAGTGATGATGAAGGCCAAATCGACAAGCATTTCAATAATTGGACGAAGGTATTAGGTTACCTCGGTGATGATTATGGCGTTCAGGAGCGCTTTTTTAGGCAATACTACAATGCGTTTAAGCCTAAGTTGAAAGACATAGTTAGTGTTCCTGTTGCGACTAAGTCGAACCTGATGCAAGTCTATGAGAAGCTTATCTCACATGATGCAGAGACATTTCTTGCCAAGATGATTAAGCATTCTGAGCTGTATGCACAGATCATTTGCCATAACCAGGTTCCTGAGCAACCAAGGCTTTCTTATTTGCTTGAAGATTTAGAACGTGTTCAAGGGGTGCCTTCTTATCTGCTTCTGATGCTGCTTTTTGCTAAGCAAGAAAAGCTAAGGTTGTCATTTGATCACCTAGAAAATATCACCAAGTTATTGATTGCTTTCTTTGTTAGACGTAATACAACCGACAAACCTGCCACTCGCGATCTTACTCGAATCTTTATGGATTTGACTGGGGTAATACCAACTCTTCAAGGGGATGAAATTGTTGATGCGGTGGCGACGAGCTTAAGTCGAGTTAGTGCTGATGACGAAACGTTTAAACGTGATTTGTCAGGCAACTTATACGCAGACAATAAGTCGGTGTGTCGTTACGTGTTGTGTGCGCTAGAGCAGAGTCGGATGACACGAGAGACAGAGCGCAATTTGTGGGTTGTTAAAGGTAAGCAGTTTGTCTGGACTATTGAGCATATCTTCCCGCAAGGAGAAAATATTCCTCAGTGCTGGGTCGATATGATCGCACAAGGTGATGAGGCTTTGGCGAAGCAGTATTTGGAAACACACGCTCATAAACTCGGTAATCTGACTATTTCTGGCTACAACAGTACGCTTGGAAACAAAAGCTTTATTGAAAAGCGAGATAGACAGGACAAGAAAGGCAGCCCTGTGGGATACAATAATGGTTTGTACCTCAATGCTGAGCTTGCTAAAGCTGATTCGTGGTCGGTCGAGCAGATCGATAATCGAACGCAAGAGCTTGTACAACAGATTTTGCAGATGTACCCGTTACCAATTTCGAACAAAGAAAGGCTTTAATGTTAGTCGTTAATTATTTAATCGAGCAGTTGCGAAACTCAGCAACTTTTAATAAGTCAGTTCAAGTAGCACCTGCTGCCATTTTGTGGACAGACATTGATTGCCAATGGCAATCCGCAATGCCATACATCAAGCAGCAGTTGCCTGAACTAATTGAACTCGGTGAATACAAGCCAGAAGAGCGTACAGGCCCAGCGATTTGGGTTAAGTGTGCTATTGCTGCAAAACTAGAAGAGTGCGAACTACCTGAAGATAAAACGCCAATCATTTATCTTCCTGGTGTTGGGCGAAAAGATTTACGAGCTATTGAGCAATGCCCTGAGAAT
This sequence comes from Vibrio rarus, assembly GCF_024347075.1. Classification (NCBI taxonomy): domain Bacteria; kingdom Pseudomonadati; phylum Pseudomonadota; class Gammaproteobacteria; order Vibrionales; family Vibrionaceae; genus Vibrio; species Vibrio rarus. The sequence goes on along the minus strand of NZ_AP024900.1, from coordinate 1,696,637 downwards.
TTGCAACCATTGGCTGAACTACAATACCGTGGTTGCTGGTGGGCGTATAACACGGCAGGGCGTGACTGGTCAGTTGGTTCGTTCCTAACTAATCCTAAAGTAGGTCTAGAACTCGACCTTGCAAAAGATAAAAAGACTCAAGAAGCTATCATCCAAGTATTGCCAGATCTGTTGGAAACGCCTGAAACTAAGTTGAAGGGCAAGAGGTTAGAGGCTGAAGATTTTTATTCTATCGTTTTGGATGATCCGATCAAAGACATCCTAGGTTGGCTTAATAACCCAACGGAAAAGTTCGAACAATGGCAAGGCAGTAAGTGGGGTATTTTCAGTCAGTCCTGCTTGTCAAGATACGGTTTTGAACCGAACGAAGCGAATATAGCACTTGCTCTAGAGTTGCTCTGTGATGCTCAAGGTGTATGGCAAGGCGTATGGGAGCGATTTGAAGAGACAGCAAGCAATCTTTCTGCATTGGTTGACCGCCTAAAAACAGTAATACCATCGGGACTTGCTTTTGACGCTCAAAATTACTTATCCGAAAACTTGCGTGATGAATCTGCTATTGAAGAGGCATTTAAGCAAATAGCGGGCAGTAATCGTGAGAACCTGAAGCAGACGTTCACTACACTGTGGAATAGCCAACAATCACGCCAAGATTGGATATGGTCTCAGCTAGGCTTTTCTCCTTGGTTAGACATTTTAGAGCAAGTTACGATTGTTCTTGAGCATACAGAGATCCCATTTACATCAGGTTCGCCAGAGGGCATGGCTGAGTTGTATACCAGTCGTTTCTGGCAGGCTGATGCCGCAGTGCTGAGTGCGATGGCAAAAGCGAAAGATATTCACCATCAGCAGTTGGTTGCGGATGTACTAGCTGTGATCTATACGCCATGGTTGGAAAGGGTGGCGCTTAACTTTCAAGATCAAGTCCGATTGAATGGTTACCCTGGCGATAAACAGTTAAAAGAAACATCAGCAAACTACTCTGTTGGTAGCCAAGTGATTTTCTTTGTTGATGGGTTGCGTTTCGATACCGCGAAGCAATTGGAGAGCAAACTTTCAGCCATTGGTGTAAACACCGATCTCACTTCTCAATGGTCTGCGCTTCCGTCATTGACAGCAACAGCCAAAGCCGCGGTAACACCGTTGGCTGACTTGCTAACGGGTTTAGAAGATAACAATGATTTCATTCCAGCATTAGCGAGTACACAAGCATCTTTTAGTAGTCACTACCTTAAGAAGTTACTTGCCGAACGAGGCTGGCAGTACTTAGATGGCCTTGAAACAGGTGAACAGAATGGTTATGCCTGGGTGCAAACAGGAGACCTAGATAACTTAGGTCACAAGCAACAGTTAAAGATGCCCCAGTACATTGAGCAGGTATTAGATGATGTTGTCGCACGAATTCGAGGTCTATTGGACGCGGGTTGGAAGCGAATCAAAATCGTCACAGACCATGGCTGGTTATGGGTGCCAGATGGCTTACCAAAAGGTGAAATTCACAAGTCATTGGGGACAAATCGTCAACGTCGCTGTGCGATATTGAAGAGCAATGTTCAATACGATGGTTTAGTCGTACCTTGGTTCTGGAATCCGAATGTTTCTATAGCGATGGCTCCTGGTATTTCAGGTTATGTATCAGGTGATCACTATAATCACGGTGGTCTGTCATTGCAGGAATGTTTGACGCCTGTGTTAAATATTAATAAGGCTTAATTATGTCATCTCAAGAAGAGCTGATTACTCAGAAAGCGATTAAAGAAGCTAAAAAACTGAAAAAGAAGTTGGCTCGAGAGATGGTCGATCATTTACCTCAGGAAGAGTCTGCGGTGTCGGTTTTTATGGCTGGCTCTCCAGGGGCAGGTAAAACAGAAACGGCTCGAAACATGATCAAAACCTTCAAAAGTGAATCTGGTGTAGATCTTGTTCATATAGAAAATGACGAGTTACGTAAAGAGTTTGAAGATTATGATGGCATAAACTCACCTTTGTTCCAAAGGCCTGCTACATTATTAGTAGAAGCGATCCATGATAGGGCTTTGAAGAGAGATGTTAGTTTTATATTGGATTCTACGCTCTCTAGTCTCGAAAAAGCTAAAGATAATATCCAGCGCTCTTTAAAACGTAATCGCTATATACTGATTATTTTTGTGTATCAAGAACCTGAGCAAGCATGGTGCTTAGTTAAGGCGCGAGAGATAGTAGAAGGAAGGCGGGTTCCTGAAGAGGTATTTGTAAATCAGTTTATGGAATCACAAAGAGTAGTCAGTGAACTGAAAAAGCTTTTCGAGGATCAAATTGATATTATTTTCATTGAGAAAAATATTGACGGCAATAACGAAAGACCTCATTTTAATGTGACGGATATTGACGCTCTTCTGCGTAAAAAGTACAATCGCGAGTATCTGAAAACCATCGTTGGCTTAAATTAATAAATATATGGAGGACAGGATGTTTACTGAAAAACGTGAAAAGGTAAAATCGACCCCTTTCTCTGAATTTGTGCGTAACGCTAAATCTGGTGAAAAGCGTAAGTTCTTCGACAAGGTAGTTAAAGAAACTATTGAAGAGCAAAAAACAATGATAGCGAAAGCCAAGCAGCACAATTGCCACTGTTAAGTCAGTTAGCTACTAGCGTATTTTAAACAAAGCCGCGAACAACGCGGCTTTGTTGTATCTAGAACACACTTTTGTGGCGAATACGACCATATTGCCCTTTATCTTCAGCAAGAGCTTTATGATCTGACAAACTTTGTGAAAAATTGCCACGCTGATAGATAAGGATTAGGGTGTTGTCTTCTTCGACGTTAAAAATACGGCAGATCTCCCGCATGTCGTCGTCATCCATTGCACGTTTGTATGCATCCATCTGACCGGAAAGGTTATAAATACTGAACACACTTGCCATAACACGCTTATCTTCGGTTTTTTCACCACCACCAGGATTAACAATTTGATTGAACTCGATCTCTTCACCGTTATTTATTTTAGAGGTGAGTGATATCGATCTGGATTTAGCACAGCTTGCGGTGTTGTCATCGTACGTAGCGCCATTTACCCATTGCGCTTTAACCCAGTTCTGGTGGTTGCCCCGCATTGCACGACCTTTCTTCCTATATGGCCCATCATCTTGAAGATATTCTTGGCGAATGAGAGTTATCGCTTCAAGAAGCTCAGGATCTTGGGTGTAAGCACTATAGTCAAAGTCAAGCTCTGCTAACTTACCTGGTACAACGATAAAGCCTTTGGTTAGGTAGGTTTTAGTGTCGTCGAGTTTTTTCGTTTCTTTAACTTGTCTAAACGGTGAAACTTCAATTCCTCTATCAAAACCTCTAACATTATATTTATCACATACTTGTTCAAATAAGTCCTGAAGACCCTCAAATTCTTGACTTTCATCTCGAGACTCTAAATGCTCCAATAGCTCACTATAAGCACCTATAGCGTCTAAGTTGGTGTAGTGTTTTGCCGTAGAATTGTTGTGATAGCCACATGAACGACCAATGTTAGCCTGAACAACCGCAGCAATGTTAGCAATCGTACTATCCCATGTGTTGATGAGGCTTTGTTTCATATCTTGACCGAAGTTCACTCCAGCTCTAAAACCAGCGACAGTAATTGCGATCAACTTATCGTCAAATAGCTGGGCCACCTCAAAATCACGCTTAAAGTCTTCAATAGAAGAGAGCTCAGAATCTTCTACGCCAACCAGCTTTTGGCCAATTATATGAATCTGTTCTGCTTCAAAGCCTTGTGCTACTAGAATGTCTTTTGCCAATCTAGCTTGGCTAGAGGGGACACGAATCAAAGACCAACCGCTACCCGAATGCTCCCGAATTTGCCTGATAAACCGACTGCGAAGTAGGGACTCTTCGCAAAAGTCTCTGAAATCTTCATCGAGTTTAATAATTTGGTTATTGCGATGCATTTGACGAATGCCGTGGTAGTCGCTGCTTGTTTTGTGAAACACTAAAGATGTATTAAAGCTGTGACGAAGTATAGAGTCAGCCCCTGCAGCATATAAAGCACTAAAGGGAGTGGCGGAAATAAATGCAACTTTACAATCTGTATTTTCTTTCTCTAGATAATTAAATATGCCGTCGTATCGGACACTATTATTACTTGAACCATAATGGCACTCATCGATAATAATTAACTTGGGAGGCTGATGCTTGAAACTAGCGCGTAGGCAATGTTCAAAATTTGTGAAATTGCTAACTATGACATTTTTACTTCCAGCCAGGTCTTGTTTAGCTTGCTCTTGGAGAGCTATGTCAGCCATAGTAACGAGATAGAGTGTATCTTTAAGGTACTTGCGAGAGCATATTTTATCATCGGGCAATGAAAGTCTTTGTAGGCCACTCAGCGCCAATGAAATTCCTGATTTTCCTGACTGCATTTCTGCTGCGATAACTACTGCTCTAGAGCCATTTTGAAATTTGGAAAACGCTTTGTCGGCAGCAATTCTTTGGTGTGCAAAGGTGAGCTCTTGCATCGAATTTTGTACCAACTCTCTATGTTTATTAGCGTTTTCCATAGTTCTTTGATTCTCTTCTAATATGTTGATTCTGTGGTATCTGAGAAGTGAGACTCATCGCTCAGTTCTCCCGTTTTCTCGGGTAGTTCGTTGTGTTCTTTCTTTGCTATTGAGCGTTCTATATTGTATTCGCCGCGTTTATAAACGACAAATAACGTGTCGTCTCGCTCGACGCCAAAGTGATCACACATTTCCCAAACATCTTCTTGAGTCATTATCTTTTTGCTTACATCACGTCTTGATATGTTGTAGATGCTAAATATCGCGGCAGTAACCAGCTTATTTTCTGATAGTTCACCGGAACCGGGGGCGACAACTCTGTTAAACTCAAGATATTCATTGTCATCTAGCATTTTTGTATACATCAGAGTTTTCTCTTTCTGAGTACCGTCAGCACGAGCTTTTTCAGGGTTGTCGTAACTGTCACCATTGATCCAGTGAGCTTTAATCCAGTTTTTCTTTTTACCACGCATAGCACGGTTGCCTTTAACGCTAGGGGCACCTTTTGCAGTGAATTCGTCGCGAATAGTTTGGATTGCTCGAAGAACATCTTTATCTTTAGTATGCTTTTCAAAGTCGTAGTCGTTTTCCAACAGTTTGGCAGGGACCACGGTATATCCTTGCGTACTGTAAGTTTCCACATCACCAATAGGGCGACGACGTTTGTATTTTATTGTTAGACCGACATCGAGGCCATTCACATGATACTCCTGACAGATATCGTCGAAGAATTCTCGTAGGCCTTCGAAGTCTGATGCTGCATGTTCGGAGCATGTTTTTTCGAGATGGTCTAATATACCGCCATAAGCTTCAGCAGCGTTAAGATTTGTAAAGTGGATAGATGAGTTGTTGCCATGGTAGCCACACGCTCGTCCAATATTGGCCTGAACTACAGCAGCTACACTCGCAATAGTGCTATCCCATGTCGAGATTAGGTCATTTTTCATCATTGAACCGAAATTAATACCTGCACGAGCTCCAGCAACAGTTATAGCTATTAGTTTGTCTTCAAAAAGCTGAGCGTCATCGAAGATCTTTTTAAACTGCTCTATGCTACAGTGCTCGTCTTCTGGAACACCTGTTAAAGAGTTACCTAGAATATAAACGGATTCTTTATCTATGCCGTTCGAGATGAAAAAATCTTTAGCTTCCATTGCAAAGCCAGCAGGTACGCGGACTAGTGACCAACCCATACCTTCATGCTTTTTGAAATGCTCAACAAATGAATCTCGTTCATCGGATTGATTTAGGAAGTTTTTATTGTCTTTATCTAGCCCATGAACCCGTCCGCTTTTGAGCATCTCTCGAACACCATAATATTCGTCACTCGTTTTATGGAAAACCAGGCGAGTGTTGAAGTCTCTGCGTAAGATGGAGTCACGAATTGCGTTTTCAGCAGCTTCTTTTGCTTGATTTAATAATTTCTGGTTGTTGTTATGCTCTGCAGCGGCCTGATATTCAATAGCAGTTTGATACTCGGTTTCAGCACCATATAGAGCACCGAAAGGGGTCGCGGAGATAAAGACAACTTTACAGGTGTCATTCTCTCTTTCTAGGTAGTCAAATACCTTGCTATACCGAACAGCAGCAACATTTGAACCATAATGACATTCGTCGATAATGATCAGCTTTGGAGGATTACCTTTAAATTCATTCTCTAAAGCTTTTTCGAAGTTGATGAAGTTGCTAACAATAACGTTCTTGGCAAGTTTTAGATCATCTTCGGCTTGTTCCTTTAGGGCTGTATCGGGCATTGTGACGAGATAAAGGGTATCTTTCAGCTGCTTACGGTCACAGATATTTTTATCAGATAAACTCAAACGCTGTAGGCAACATAAAGCTAAGGCGATACCAGATTTACCAGCTTGCATTTCTGCGGCTGTAACAACTGCTCTAACGTTACCGTGAAAGGCTTCAAATGTTTTGCTTGCAGCTGAAACCTGATGCGAATGCAATGTGTCACCTTCTAATACGGCATGTACCGCTTGACGCAATCTTTGAGCTTTATCGTGCATAAAATACCATCAAAAGAGGAAGAGTTTAAAAAAAGGAGCCCCAAAGCCGGAGCCTCGAGGCAAGTTAATATGATTCAATATACGACATTCAATAGTATAATGCTTATCATATTACGCCATCTACTTTGCTACAAGAAACAGCTAGAATGTCTCTAACGTCCTCTCGCCAACGGGATCATTACAGTTAGAGGCAGTACTTAATGCTGGATTTAGATCGCTGACTAAAAACTAGGCACTCATGCGGTTGCCCTGGGTTGAGATAATAAGAGTACACTCATGGAATAGTACGACTTTATTTAACTAGACGTTACTCTAATTAGAATAAGCAGATAATATAATCTGTCTTAATGTATGGTAAAAAAGCAACTTAAATTCTAATAGGGTATTTCTGAGTTATATTGCTAATCTAGCTTTTTATAGGTTACCTGAAGTACTGCGAAACATCTAGTTAGGTGGCCAAATCAATTCATCCACTACAGAATAGAATATAGAAGTCATCATCATAAGCCTATTAGTAGAAATTTATGGGCCTTTTAATAAGCGAAATTTAACTAAAATCAGACCTATGTTTCAGTACCAAATTTTTCTACATGGTAAAATTTTGCGAAATTTCAATCATACTTTCAATAACTTATGCCAATTTATAGTTCATCATCCGATAGACCAATAAACAAAAAAACATTACTTCGATTTCAAGTCATCGAAATCATTGCCTACTGGGAAGGTAGGGTAACCACCAGACATCTTTGTGAGTGTTTTGATATTGGTCGCCAGCAGGCTTCTAGAGAGATTAATAGTTACATTAATGAGCACTCTACAACCAATTTAGAATATGACTTACCACTTGCCGGTTACACTGCATCTAAAACGTTCCAACCTTTATTTACCAAAGGGCATGTCGATGAATATCTTAATTTATTAGCGGTTAATGACCGTCTAATGTCAAAAAATAATCATTCGGCTCTCGGCTTTAGAGAAGTGACTTCTATAATGCCACCAGTTAGAGCTATTGATCCCATTATCATGAGGACGATTGTTCGGGCGATTAGTAATGGTGATCGCGTGGAGGTGGAATACTTGTCGATGAACTCAGAAGACGTTGAGTCTCGTATCATCGCGCCGCACTCATTAGTTGAAACGCCATTGCGCTGGCACGTTCGTGCTTATTGTGAAAAAAATAGAGCGTATAGAGACTTTGTATTGAGTCGCTTTGTGGGAGAGCCTGAACTCATAGGTAGGTCGCCTAATCCAAAAGAAAATGACAGTGATTGGAACACAGACATTGACCTTATTTTGCAAGCTGATCCAAAACTGAACGCACATCAACGATCCTTAATCGAAAAGGACTACGGTATGAGCAATCAAGAGCTCGTTATTGCCAGTCGTTTGTCACAGATAAATTATCTGATTGAATCCCTAGGGTTAAGTCTTTGCCAGCAAAGTAACCCGTCAAATTATCGTCAAATCAGTATAAAAAATATGGCAGAGATTAGAGCTGTGCTAATCGGTCGTGGTTTGTTGAAAGAATAGCCTGTACCAAAATGCTACATGTACCATTTTTCGATACTTATGCAGTTGTTATTTTTTGCATAAAGTAGAGCCACAACAACGAGAAAGGTACATAACCATGAAACACACAATAAACGAGAAAGCAGCGCAATATCAACCGAATCAAATTGTTCTATTAGGTGACTCTATTTTTGACAATGCACCGTACGTTCAATCAGGTGAGTCAGTTTCAGAGCAGCTTGAGACTTTAATTGGTAAACCACATAACACATCGTGCACCACTCAAGTGGATCTGTTAGCGGTTGATGGTCATGTGATGGCGCATATCCCAGGCCAGCTAGAAAAAGTTCAGCCAAAAGATCAATTTGCTAAACAATATGCTTTTGTTTCATGCGGTGGTAACGACTTATTAGGTTACACCGCATCGGGACTGCTATTAGCGCAAGCAAAAACGGTTGCTGATGCGTTAGAGTCTATGGATCAAGCTCGTGAATATTTTCGTCAAGGCTATACAAAAATGCTTGATGAGCTACAGAGCAAATTTGAGTGCCTGACGGTATGCACAATTTATGACAGCATCCCTAATTTACCTGATTCAGAACGCGTGGCTTTATGTCTATTTAATGAAGTGATTTTACGAGAAGCCGCCAACAGAAAACTGCCTGTTTTAGACTTGCGATTTATTTGTAATCAACAGCTAGACTACGCTCCGGTATCACCTATTGAACCATCAAAATATGGCGCGAAAAAGATTGCGCAGGCAATATGGGAACGTTGCGATGAGTCAAATGATTTAGGAAGAGGGATAAGTTCATGAGCTTAACAAAAGAATGGTTTGATCAGCGTGATCACTTTATTGCAACGCAAACGGAACTGGGCCACTTAACGTTAGATTCGGCTTTAGAAGCGCTTTCAGTGACATCGCGTTATTTCTTTGATTTAGGAATTTTAACGCAACGTGATTTATCGACAACCTCCATGAATTTGACGCAACTAACCGTGTTAGGTGGGCTCTTTTTCATAGAGCAAAACCAGCAGATTTTCATCACTCCTGACAATCTAATTAAATTAAAGCAATCACTTGAAAATTGGGATGATTTTACTCTGCAAAATCCACTCGCAGAGTCTGATGTAGTCGCAACAATAGCGGTGAGAAACCAACGAACGGTGACTTTGACTGTGAGTGGTGGTGAATATCGCCATCATTTACGGTTTCAAGTTAAACAGATTCAATCCAAAATGGAACGTTTAATGGGCAATGATGATTCGGCGCAACTTTTGAATATTTGGAATAATTTCATTGAGTGCGTCAATATTATCGAAAACCAACCGCTATCGACAACCAATGTTGACATTGCGACCAATGAGGAGCTTATTAGCCATATTTGTAGTCCTTGGCATGCACTTATAAAGCGTCACTTTCGTAGTCAAATGCATCAAATTGGTTTTGAACACAACCTAGCAACGCTAAAAGCTCACATAAAACAGGCTTATTCTCAGCCAAATACAAAATGGCTACCCTGCAATCAATACTTTGAGTTAGTGCGACCGGAGCGAGATGCTCTAATCGACAGCGGATTAGTTAATGAAGAGGGTGAAATGGATGTTCGACTACTGTTGCCTAAATCTATTAACCCATTCGGTATTGTGGAACCCCAAAAAATAGAATTATCTAAACGAAAAGTTAGAAGCCAAAACTCTTGTATCTTAGTTAATCCAGGCGATATTTTATTGTATAAGGGAGGCGATAGAGAAAACATTAAAGTTGCTTATTATCCAGCCGATTATCCGCAACAGGAAATTTATTGCCAAGGGATTTTTAGCGTTTTACGAGCAAAGGAAGGCAGTAACTGGGATGGTAAAAGATTATTCTTATTTTTAGCCTCTCAAGTTGGAAAAACATTATTGGAATTTACTCTTAAACATTTTTCAGTCAATGGCCTTGCGCATTATAGGATTTTTCCAAGTGATCTCAGAAAGCTCGAACTTCCAGATCTTAGCCAAGTAAAGAGTCACTATTTAGATAATAAATACAATCATCTTATCCAGTTATTAGAGCAGCGACAAAGTATCGAACAACAAATAGATGATGTACTTGAAAAATAATAATGAATTAAAAATAGGTATCTTTGAAGATGACTCAGACCGAAAAGTGTGAAGAGAATACGTTATACATAAAAATAGCCCCAACATCGCCTTTATTACCACTGATGAATGTTGATGCATTAACTCCTGAGCAGGAAACAGAGTTATTAGAAAAATGCCCAATAATACACCTTAGTGGTTCGACAACTCGTCAGCAGATCAGCCATTTTCTCGTCGATCTATTTGCTTACTATTTTGAGGTGCCAAAAGAAAAATTCAATGAACAAAGCTGCTTAGTTGACCATATAGAGCGTCTAGCTTGGGCAAAGGAGTTAGGGGTATCATTTGAAGATGTCACTTACGGCAGAATATTGTGTAGTCAAGATGATGATGGCAATGTTACTGGAGGGCTAGAAGACCGGGGTATGTTGCTTGGGATGATGTTTGCGTTGGGTGAGTTTTCAAAACTCATAGGAATTAACCTCGTTGACAGCGCCGCTGATGCCACATTCATCGCTGGGGAAAACGAATTTGGTAGTTACTATGATTGTCACACAATTGATGGTTTAACGGATTTAATTTACTCCGTTTGTCAAAGGCTGAAAATGTGTAATTAATGCATCACACAGGTCCATTAAATAATGGGATGTATAACAATGGGACACTGATATCAGCTAAGCGCATTAGATTAAATGCACATTAATTAACCAGTAAGAGAGTTTCATTTGAATCATTCAACGAATAATAAAGATAACAAAAAGTGGATGCTAGATAGAGCGCAAGGAGCAATGATTGGCTTAGCGCTCGGTGATGCATTAGGTACTACATTGGAATTTCGCCAAAAAGACACTTATACGCCGCTAGAAGATATCATCGGCGGCGGGCCATTTAACTTGCAACCGGGTCAATGGACGGACGATACCTCAATGATGTTGTGCCTGACGGACAGTTTGTTGGCAGTGGGTCAGCATAATGCACAAGATCAAATGAAGCGTTATACCGCATGGTGGAAACTGGGTGAAAACTCGGTGACTGGACAATGTTTTGATATTGGTAATACCGTCGCTGATGCCTTGTGTGTGTATGAAACGACAAATGTAGCCGTTGCCGGATCTAGTGATGAATGGAGCGCCGGTAATGGCAGTTTGATGCGTTTGGCACCCATCCCGATATTTTATTCTTCTTTCCGAAATGCTACAGAGGAAGATGTGCTTAAAGCTGCAAAATTAAGCTCCATCACCACACATGCAGAGCAAAGAGCCATTGAGTCTTGTCAAATTATGGCTTGGCTAATGTACAGAATATTCGATGATATTGGCAGGGTATTAAGCAAAAGTGAGTTGTTCACACAGCTAGCACAGTATTGGGGTAAAACCACGATTCACGATGATTTACATCAAGTAGTGCAGGGATCGTTTTTGACCAAGACAAGGGAGGAAATCAAAGGAAGTGGTTTTGTCGTTAAATCACTTGAAGCTGCATTATGGTCATTTGCTAATAGCAATACCTTTAAGGAAGGCGCGTTATTAGCGGCAAATTTGGGTGAGGACGCCGATACTACCGCTGCAATATATGGACAACTGGCAGGAGCGTTTTATGGCTATAGTCAACTTCCTTCATCTTGGTTAGAAAAACTAGCTTGGCACGATGACATAAAGGAAAGGGCCACTTTGTTGGTAGTTTCGTAAGCGGATGGATTATCCCTAGAAAATTGTCAGAAAAAGGCTCATTAAATTATCACAATAAGTAGCGGGAATATACAATGTTAGAACCGGTGGATATAAAGCAGATAGCTCAACAATTTTGTGATGATTTATGGGACTGTTACAGCGAAAGGTATCCTAGCTTTATCGGCCGTATAGACCCTGAGTTGTTTCATATTAATGTTTATCAGCATCTAGTTAGTCATCGCTCTGTTCCTGATAGTGATGGACGTAAATTGCAACTGGCATTGATTGAGTCTTTTGAAGCTTGGTATCCAGATATTGAGCAGGCCCCAGAGATTGATTGGATTGACGTTAATATCGATGTTATTGACTCAATTCAAGGTGAAACAGGGGACTATGGTTATGGGTTCAATCCTTCCGCGAGTTATGTGCGTCATTACAATCCACAACAATCTTGGGAGCGCGATATAAATCACCAACTGTTTCAAACATTGCCAACGATAAACTTACTCATTGAAGATAGTAATCTTAATCAAGAAATTATCAGGCAAGTTGAACATCTTTTAATTGAATTTGACCCTTCTGCATTAAGCCGTACTATCCCAGGCAGACAAGCCCTTTTTGATTTAATGCTGAATGATGTATCTAAACTGGCTATAGCAAGCAAACACCGTGAATTAGGCGTTTATCTCTATCTATTTCATAGTGCCGTCTATAAAAGTCATCAATCTAAAGCAGAGTGTGCACAGTTAGGGTCATCTATTACAACTGTAGTGCAAGAGATTCAAATGAGCGGCAGTCAACCTTGCAAAATTGATACGTTTTGGAAAATAGGGCTGGGCTATTGCGATACGCAGGTACACGATTACAACCAACTGATTTCACTTTTAGATAGTCGGCAGTGCACAATAAAAAAAGAGAATGTCACTGATGGGATTGAGCTGAGTATTTGGCGCTATCCGGCCAAGGACGAGACGTTACAAAAGATATTTATACAAGGCGATGGCTACTTTACCTTACTTGATGAAGAAGGTATTAGGTTTGATTGTGCAAAAGTGGCTACAGATTACATAATGAAGAATCTCATAAATAAGAGTTAGCTCGGATAGTTTGGCAATGGTTGAAAGTCGGTGTTCTTTCAGCTTTTAAGTGAGTGCCGCAGAAAGATGGGTTGTTGAAAGTGATATTCAGATGGTGGGATAGACTGCGTGATAACGAACTTGATAAGTGGCCACAGATTTTCGGATATTGTAACCATCCACTAAAATAGGTGTATTCCATTACACTGTTGGTCATTGGAAGCAATTAAACAGCGCTTTTATCCTGAAAAAATGTCCGCTAAAGGGCTTGTTGCCATTAAACGGCGGTATTTTCGAGCTTATGGCGACGATTTGGTAAAAAGTCTGCCGTTTCGTTACAGTTTGTTCTACAATTTGCCACCGTATTTTTGGTTATGCTTCGCGTGGTCGTAGCCGTTTAATTTTAGGAACACTACTATGTCATTTTCATCTCAGAATTTTTCTTCAGAAATTGTCAAAGCGCTGTCAGAGTGTGGCTACGAAAAACTTACTCCTGTTCAGCAAAAAGCGATCCCTCTTGCTCGCAAAGGGCACGATATCTTAGCCAATGCTCAGACAGGGACAGGTAAAACTGCCGCTTTCGCTCTGCCAATTATTCAGCAGTTATTAGATAAGCAGAAAGTGAATAACCATTTTCAAACACGCGCACTGGTTCTTGCTCCTACTCGTGAATTGGCGGCACAGATTGCACAAAGTATTGCAGATTATATCAAGTACACATCATTGAGTGTTGCTGCCATTTATGGTGGCGTAAAAATGTCATCTCAGGTGCAAAAGCTAAACAAGGGTGTGGATATTTTAGTGGCAACACCTGGTCGTTTAATAGAGCATTTGGATGAGAAAAGTGTTTCTCTACAGAACCTTGAGTTCTTGGTTTTCGATGAAGCAGACCGTATGTTGGACATGGGCTTTATTTCATCAATTGAAACGATTATGTCTGGTGTTACAACAAAGCCACAAACAATGTTGTTCTCTGCGACCTTCTCTGCGCAAATGAACAAACTCGCGGCTGATATGTTGAATCAACCGAAAAGAGTATCTGTAGCTCAAGAAAACGCGACGGCCAATACTATCGCGCATGTTGTTTACCCAGTAGACCAAGAAAGAAAATATGAAATGTTATCTGAGCTTATTGGTCGAAAGAACTGGCAGCAAGTACTGGTCTTTGTGAACTACAAAGAAACGGCCAACATGTTATTGAAAGAGCTTAAACTGGATGGCATTAAAGCGGTACTATGTCACGGTGATAAAGCACAAAGCGCCCGTCGTAGAGCACTTAGCGAATTTAAAGAAGGTAAGGCGCGTGTGATGATTGCCACCGATGTGGCCGCTCGCGGATTAGATATTAAAGACCTGCCGCACGTAGTGAATTTCGATATGCCATTCTTGGCGGAAGATTATGTGCACCGTATTGGTCGAACAGGCCGAGCTGGACAAAAAGGGCACGCTGTGTCTTTTGTAAGCCGTGAAGAAGAACTGACGTTGCAACAAGTAGAGTCATTGATTGGTCATACGATTCGACGTGTAGAGCAGCCAGGGTACGAGCCAAAAAACCGTGATGCACTATTACAGAAAATGCACAGTAAACCTGCGTTCAAAGACCGTAAAACTCGAATGAACAACCCTTCTGATGCCAGCCAGGGTTCTGCTGAGAGATACGCTCGATTACGTAAAATGGTGAAAAATAGAACCGCAGGCACTAAGAAGTAAACGAGTCAACACAGCTACACGCCGATTTAAGACGTCCATGGGGCGTCTTTTTTGTATTTGTCTCACATGAATAATTGTAGACCTTAATTAGATTCTGATAGAACTCAGAGGTCTAATGACGCATATGAAACTAAAGGTGAACAAAAATAAAATTTTATTCCTATTTAATTATACGGGTGAGGATACAATAAACAGATTTTATTCAGATTTAATATGCGTCATGTTGTTATGCGCAAACTCGAATAAAGTTGAAACCTATGTCTGAAATTAAATAGGTCTTATGATTAGGTGTAGTAAAATGGATGAAATCGAGCGTGTTAATAGTGTGCACATTTTTGATAGAATATTCTATCTTATGGTCATAATGAGTATGATTCCATGGTTGTATTATCAGTGTAAAGACTATGGGTTTTTAGTTAACTCAGAAAGTAAATTTATGTCTGTATTATCCCTTGCTATTATTATTCGCGTGTACTTTAAGGACTCTAACTATATAGAGTATGTATTTTCAAATGTGATTAAATACCGATTTATTCATATTGCATTAATATTATTTATTCCTAGTGTTGGTGCTTGGGTGTCAGCAAAATTTATAAAGGAAAAAAGTCAATCACATGGTGTTGATGTGTTAAGGAAGTAAAAAGATTTTTGTAACTCATGTGAGTGTGAGTTTGTATTGTTTTTATAAATGTTAGGAATTAAAGTGTTTAGTAAAAATGACATTGTGTTAAGTGCTCTGCTGATATTGTGTAGTTGTAGTAATACAGTGCCACATGATCTAAATAAAAAAAGTGATAGTCACACAATTGATAAAGAAAAATCATATTTAAGCTCTAAAATTAAAAATGACAGCCATTCTGAAAATAAATCAAATCATGTTATAACTAAGAGTAATAAGCACGAGGGAAAAGATAAGAAACATAAATCCATACTTAAAAATACAAAAATGAATAATGGTTTGGATAATAAAGATAATAAAGATAATAAAGATAAGAAAATAAAAAATAAAGTACACCATATAGCGCCACCATTACCTGAACCCATGCCACCAATAACGGCACCAAAGAGAATAGGTCACCCGTTAGCTAATAGTACTAAAATCATTTTTATGCTAGGTGAAGACTCTCAGGGTTATTATCTTTATGGTGAGGGAATGATAGTAAAAGGTACATATGATAAATTCCTCCGTTATATTAACTATTATAATAAGAAAGGGATTAATTTAAATAGGATCATGATGCATAGTCCTGGTGGGTTAATGAATGAAGCTATAAAAATTGGTACATATATGCAAGAGCATCAGTGGGGTGCTGCAAGCGATAAATATATGAAGTGCTATTCAGCTTGTGGAATTATATACGCATCAGGTGTATTTAAACAAATACAGTCAGGTGCAGAAATAGGTTTTCATCGTCCTTATGACCCTAATAAAGCTGATACGGAAAAATTTAAAAGACACATATATAATATATATAAACCATATTGGAATTATATCGGTGGTAATGAAGAACTATATAACGATTTTATGAATAATTATGGTCGAGATCAGATGTTAATTTTAACGGAAGATAACATTAGTAACTTTATGAAAGTTGAAAGAATAAAATGACAAAAATAAATAAAAAATTCAATACATATCATGGGATAAATCTCATGACTATACTGTTAGGTTTTCTTATCGTTGGCTTCAATGTTCTTGGTTATGGAATATTATTTCCAAATCACGCCTATTCCATTAATCCATTTTCAGTACTTCTATTTGTAACTGAAGCAGCTGTTTTAATGTGGACATCAAAGGTAATAGAAGGTTGGTATACAACTAGTTGGGTATTAAAGTTTGCAATGTTCATTCTTGTACCGTCATTTTGGTTTATTAGCTATGTTGGTATCAATAGTTACCTGAATGATTTAGCAACAGGAGATGTAAAAATTGTTAAAACAGCTGAAAATAATAATGCAACTCGTGAGAAGCAAATAGAAGATTTAAAACGCGATATTGCTGATAATCAGATAGAAATAAATTCTCTAAGAGAACGAAACTTACAAATTGATGATCAAATACATAAAGATTCTACTCAACTATCAAAGATAAATATTCAAGATAGCGAGAGAAGAAAAACAGCTAAAGATTGTTCATTAAATCCAGATTGTTCAGCAGCCGTCAAGAATTTCACAAAGCAATTGGATGCGTTAAATAGAGCAATAGAGACTTCACAAAAAAATAAAGAATCTAATAGTAACAATATAAGAACCTTAGAAAGCAGTAATATAAAGGCTAGGGAGCAGATGTCTGAGTTACGTAATAAAGTAGCGCAAACTAATCATGCACATGCTGAAACTAAAAGTGCATACAGTCAGAAGAAGGACATGTATGTTGCAATTGTTAATAAAGTAAGTTCTTGGTTTGGTGTTAAGTTTGACGATCCTTTTGGTGCATTTGTGAGTTTCCTATCAGCCTTGATATATCCAGTGTACTTTATTTTAAATCTACTTAGTTCACTAAATACCAAAGAGCATATCGAACGTAGAATAAAGCGTTTAGATCATAAAAAATATAATATAGAAATAAGAAAAATTTTATTAACTAAATTATTGAAATATTTACGAGTTTGGGCTCATAGACGTAATAAAACCTTACAGGTAACCACTACGATAGAGGTGCCTATAGAAATTGAAAAAGAAATAGAACGAATAGTTGAAGTAGAGAAAATAGTCGAAGTTGAGATTGAGAAAGAGGTTGAGCGTATTGTTGAAGTGGAAAAGATTGTTGAAGTCGAAATTGAGAAAATAGTCGAAGTTCCAGTTGAAATGGAAGTACCAGTGTACGTAGAGAGGATTCACAAGGTAAGTGAACCAATGGTTATAAAAGAGCCACAAATTATCATACATGAACGAATTGTACCTATCCCAGAAAACATTACAGCTAATGAATTAGAGGAATTACTCGATGCGGAGTCTAGATCTCAGAAAACTACAAGAGTTAAACCGGAAGAAGTGGTTGAAGAATCAACGAAAGAGAGAGCAGCAAGCTGAGATTGAGGAATTAAAACATAAAACTGAAGTATTAAAAGAGCAACTTGAGGCCGCAAAAATTGAAGCAGAGATTGCAAATGAAAAGGCTCAGGGTAAGGATATATCTGGTGCACTTGATGCAGGTGATACGGGTAGATTAAAGCAGCAGCAAATTAAAACACAGATAGCCCAAGAAGAAGCCAGAGTTCGTGTTGTACATGAACAAGCTAAATCTGATGTATATAATCTGAGAAAAAGCAGGAATGAACAGAAAAGAGATTCGATTATGTTTATCCTGCATACACTCATCAAATTAGTACTGTTATTGTTTTTAATAGGCATCATTTCATTAGGGCTATATAGAGCATACCGCTGGGTCACTGAAGAGCCATTGATTAAAAAAGTTGAAAAAGTCGTTGAGGTACCTGTTGAAAAACGTGTTGAAGTTCCCGTTGAAGTTCCTGTTGAAAAAGTTGTCGAGAAAAAGGTAAAAGTGATCCCTGATGAGTGCACTCAAATACGGCGAAATGGCAAAATTTATATAGATTGTGATGGTGTAAAAATTAATGGTTCTAATACCCTTGGAGACAAAGATTTAGAACAAGTACCAGATTTAGTACAGGAATAGGATTATATGTGTCATCTTGAGTACTCACTTCAAGAGTGTTTAAAACAATATTCTCATGAGTTGCATAACGTTTTTGAAGTTGAGCATGGGATGACATTAAATCATCGATTATGGGGGGATGGTCTCGTAATTGATATAAAAGTGAGATCGTATGGTGGTTGGTATTTAAATGTAAAATTTAGAAATCATAATAAATTAATACTGTCTGATACTTTAACAGGGTATTTTATTAAGGGGATGTCTGTAAAGAGGGAGTATGCTGATATTTACTTAAGTGATGTTCATAATGAAGATTCAATACCTGATAATACGGAAATTACGCTGGCGAATGATTTAACTACTAACGTAAATTAATAGACTTAATATCTTTTTTGGTCGTTTATATTTTGAAACTAGAGTTAGACTGTCTAATTTACATTAAATTAAACATTTATTAAACTTAAAACTGGATAAACCTTGCAAAAATGCAGTATAAACAGCATAGGCAAGTATAATAAAATAATAGAGAGAACGGATGTCCGAATTACTTGCCCATTTCATTAGTAGTTTTACAGCTGCTACAATTTCAGATGCTTTTTTATTAGTTATAATCTGTGTCTTAGTCATAAGTATATATTTTTCTTATCATAACATTCAAAGGGATTTTATTGATTATGCGCCTAATTTACTTACATCATTAGGCATTCTTGGTACCTTTAGTGGTATTGTTGTGGGATTGATGGATTTTGATCCAAATAATATTGATAACTCTATTTCGTTGTTATTAGAAGGCTTAAAAACAGCTTTTATCACAAGTCTATGCGGTATGCTTTCGTCCATAATTTTAAAGACGTGGCTTGGATATATTAGCCAAGATGATGAAGAGATAGTAGATGTAGGTCCAGAGCAAATCTATCAAGTCATCAGTAAGCAATCCGATTTATTCCAAGAAAACATATCAGTGACCAAAGAGTTGGTAGGTGCAATTAAAGGAGAGGAGGACTCATCACTAGCCTCTCAAATTAAGCGTTTACGTATTGATAATAAAGATGACAATCAAAGAATTTTAGATTCAATGAATAAACAAAGTGAATCTTTTCATCAGTTCCAAGATAAACTTTGGGCTGAATTACAGCACTTTGGTGACCTTCTTTCAAAATCAGCTACTGAGCAAGTAATTAATGCTTTAAAGGAGGTGATTGTTGATTTTAATAAGCACCTTACTGAACAGTTTGGCGAAAATTTCAAACGCTTAGATGACTCAGTAAAGAAATTAGTAGAGTGGCAGGATAATTATCGAATTCAATTACAGGATATGGCAGATAAATACCGCTTAGGAGTTGAAGCTATCAGTCAAACAGAGGAATCCGTTGCTCATATCAGTGATAAAGCTGAGTCTATACCTCAATCAATGGAAAAATTACAGGAAGTCATGTCGTTAAATCATGGGCAAATTACAGATTTAGAAGAGCGTTTAAAAGCATTCAATGAATTGAGAGATAAAGCCATTGCAGCGATGCCTCAGATCCAAAGTCAATTAGATTTGGTTATGAAGCAAGTTTCTAGTTCTGTAGACGCTGCTTCGACGCATTACTCTAATATGCTTGAGCAATCAAAACAGTCTGTTGAAGATTTTAATAAAGTAAGTATAGAAAGTGCAGATGAAATTAAAACCTCACTATTTTCCGGTGCGCAAGAAATTTCTAAGGAACTCAACCAATCGGTTATCAGTATTGGGGGCAAATTAGCTGAGGCATCTCAAGCATTCGAGAGTAATGCTTCGGAAGCGACTTCAAACATGAAAAATATGAATAACGAAGTAACTAGTGCTGCTGAAAAAATACGAGATGAACTCAAGGATGGCTTAGAAGATTTAAATAATATCATGAGATCCTTAGTGACGGGTATTAAGGATGACGCGAAAGTAACAAGTGACACTTTGCGAAATGCTAATCAACAACTGGTATTAGATACTCAAACCATACGTGATGAGACATTAAGTGCTATTACTAATTTGCAAAATAAACTAGAAGGCTCTTTGCAAGAAGTGTTTGCACTGCAGGCTCGAGAAATCCAACGCACTTTTGATTCAGTTGAACATGTCATAAAGGACACAGTTAGTAAAACAGGTTCAGCTGTTGGTAGCCAAGTAAAATATTTAGATGAAGAAATGCAACAGGAGATCAATCGAGTGATTGAGCTAATGGGGCGTGAATTAGCTACTGTAACCCAGCAGTTTACTCGTGATTATACTCATTTAACTAATGAGATGGCTAAAGTAATTAGTCATGCGCGACAAGGTGTTTAATAATGAATAAGATTTTTGGAACAGCTAAGCGTAAAGGTGAGGGTGGTGAACACTGGATGTCAGTTTCAGATCTGATGGCTGGACTAATGATGGTGTTCTTATTTATCTCCGTGTCATTGATGCAACATGCATTGTCAGAAAGAGATAAAATCAAAGATGTTGCCAAAGCATACGAACAAACTCAAGAAGCAATATATCAAGCTTTAGTTAAAGAATTTCAGAAAGATTTAAAGTCATGGGGTGCTGAAATTGATCGAAATACACTCAGTTTAAATTTTAACTCTCCTGAAGTATTGTTTGCTAATGGACATGCAACCTTAACAAGGAAGTTTCGTTCAATCTTAGATGATTTTATTCCAAGATATTTGAGAACATTACGCAAGTATCATTTTTCAATTCAAGAAATACGTATTGAAGGGCATACATCTAGTGGTTGGAATAGAGACTCCTCTGTAAATGAAGCTTATTTCCGTAATATGGCTCTGTCTCAATCTAGAACGAGAGTCGTTTTAAATTACATAATGGAATTAAAAAGCTTAGACAATCCTCAAAGGCAGTGGGTTAAGTCTAATATTGCTGCGGTTGGTTATTCATCATCTAAACTGATATTAAATGATAATGGTACTGAAAATGCGGCCAAGTCTAGGCGCGTATCTTTTCGAGTGATTACTAATGCAGAAGAACAAATTCGTCGAATATTGTCTGATGATGCTAACAGTGAGAACCCAAGTCATTATAATTTAGAGTCGTGTATGGAAAGTGCAATGGAAAACCCTCACGTTACTGATGTAACATCACTTTGTACTAAGCAATTAGAACTACATAATAATTAGCCAATAGATGAAATTAACATTTAACCTTTCTAGACTCACTAAAGCTGTGACATTGATGAATCCAAGTAAAGCTGGAGAGTTTTCATCAAGCTCAGTCCTAATATCGCCAAGAGAGCCAATAGATATCAACCTTGCAGAGGGACTTGTAGTCTCTCTTGAGGAAGTGGAATCATCGGCGGGCTTACTTAGTTATAAAGGTCGCCAAGTTCTTCTTTATATTCGCGATCATGGTTCTTCAGTGCTTGGTGCTATCGAAGATGGCAGTACGGGAAGAAAGTATCATGTGGCAGATTGTAAAGTATTGAAGATTATGCGCGAGCGAGGGCGTTTTGATCGCTATGTTGTGACTAATGATACTTCTGAACAATTCATTGTCACAGGGTCTAATAAGTATTCTGGGCAGTACATTGAAGGTGAAGCAGGGCTTAAGGTGTGTAAAGTTTGCCTTGCTCATTTGAATTATCAGGGCTATCAAGTGGGAGGTGAAAAGAGAACGATATTTAATCGTTTTACAATGGATGAGTTCTTTTCAACATTTAGCTCCCATTTTAAGCATTTACCAACTAAAAGAGCCGATGACATACGTGATATATATACATCTGATTGGCCTAGAATAAGTTCAAATTATAAATACACGAAAGGGTATTGCTGTGAGAAGTGTAACGTCAACTTAAGTGGTGTTAGGACGAGTTATTTACTACATACTCATCATAAAGATGGAGTGAAAAGTAATAATCTAGACTCTAATTTAATTGCACTATGTATAGATTGCCATAGTAAAGAAGCTTTTCATGAACATATGTTTGTGACTCACGAACAGCGTCAAATGATTATTCAACTTCGTAATCAGCAAGGTATTCTAAACAGTAGTAATAGTTGGCATGACTTGTTTGAATTTTCAGATCCTGCTGTACATGGTGTTCTTCACCTGTGTAAAAAACAACGATTATCTAAGCCTAAAGTAGGTTTTTCTATCAATGGTCCCCAATCAAAGATAATAGCGGAGTTAGCGTGGCCGTTACATAATTTGGCCGTTGTATTAGATAGCTATGAAAAAATGGCTTTAGAGAGGGTCGGGTGGAAGGCATATAGCACGGACGAATTTATTGAGAACTTTGAGCAAATCAACATTTGCTGAAACAGTGATTCCCCTTTATCTGAAGATGTATCTCAGCGCTACGAGAGCAAGAGAGAGCGGTTTTAAGAGCAGAAATACAAGTTTGTTCTTCAGTTACGAAAATTGAAACCATCTCTATGAATCACGCAACTTATAATCATCATAAAATAAGTAAGCATCCCCCTAAAAACCAGTTATTAAACGACCTACAGTAAAGCCCTTTGAATTAAGTTCTAATGCGCTCCAATAATAAAATAGCGACACCCTAAGGTGTCGCTATTAATTTTAGATAACGTATTGAGGGATGACAACTCACCCTGGTGAGTACATCATGTCAATTCATACCAGTGGGTTACAGATCCGCTAGATACGCTGTGCGGTCAAGCTCTGCGTATTCATCTGTTCTTGGTAATGTGTTAATGATATTAGCCAATCGCTCTACTTTTTTATCAAGAGATGCCTGTAGCGTTGGGTTACTAGATGCATTACTAGCATCAACTAATGACTTGATATAAGCCTTGATCAAAACTAATGCTAGGCGGTTGTCTTCTTTTACCACAAAGTCTTCTTTAGCGCCAATCATACGAACGATCATATCTTGACCTTTAGGATCGCGAGCCAGCAAGAAATCTAGGTTTGCTTTCATTGCTGGGATATCACTCATATTATTGAAATCAAAGACAATTGGTTTTTGGTAAGCATAGCTTGCCTCTTCAGTGTAAACACTGGCATATTCACGATACGATTTAGTCACCGATTGTAAATTAACCCCAGTATTGTTGGTACTTGAACCCAATACAAACTGGTTAAGCATTGCTCTTAGAATATTCACTTTACCTTTCATTGGTAAATTAAAGTACTGTGCAACAGCATAAGTATACGTTGGTAACGTTTCTATATCAGTATCAGCCCAATCTGAGAATGCATTGTACACAATGTTTTGTGCAGTGTAATTGGTCAAAAACGCTGTTTGTGCATCTGCATCAGCGAATTTACCGTTACTGAATAAGTCACCATTAAGAACTGGCAAACAATTCAGTAAGTTTTCATCTGAAGTTTGTGTTATTGAATACGTACCGGCTAAGGCTTGGCGACATAAACCTAGTTTCAAGATTTCCCCAGCAAAAGCATCATCAGCCAATGCACCAGTGGTACTTAAATCGGTTAATCTTGATGTGCTACGAGATAGTAACTCTCTTACTGCAAGTAGTTTATCAGGCCAAGAGCCTAATACATCACGGTCACTGGTATAGCCATGGTTAGGATCCGCATTATCCGCTTGTAAGCTATTTAATGGGTGACCCGTTAACGTTACCTTACCGGTAATGACGCTACCGTCAGTTAATGTAACCTTCTGTTTCTCATCGAGCAAGCTAGCGCCAGGAGATAAAACATCAATGGCATTCTGAGCCATATCTCTTAATAACTGCTGATGGCTATCTGAATCGAGTAGGACTTCTCCTTGAGCTAAGTTTAGAGGGCCATTTTTCGATACATATTCTTCTTTAACGACTTTGAGCGGTAAATTCTGAGAGAATAGAGAACTCGGTGGAACGACATAATTATACGTTATGTACCGTCCTAATGGAGCCATTGCAGTATGTAGCAAGTAGTCACGAGAGTTTTCTGTGCCTGCAATCCAGTCACAAATGATACCCACAGCTTTAAGGTTATTGTTATATTGACTTAATGTAAATGGAATATCTTTTACATCATATTCCCCAGTAACTGGATCTTGCGTTTTACATTCATTGATAATGTGATTGAACAGTTTTTGGTTTTCTAATAATAAACCATCTTCACCGGACCCCATCACGAAGTCATGTGAATCATCAATGAACGCATGCAATGCATCGAATTGTCTTAAACGATAAAGAGTGTAGTAGGTCAGGTAAGACATACCGAAGTTTTCACGGTCATTACGTGTATTGGTTTCAATAAAGCGGTCATCAATGTCAAAGGCTTTATTGTGCGTAATTTGTGCACTCGTAAAGCCGGCATCAAATCGGTTACAAGTATTGCCGAGGTAGGTATCTTCGTCTGTACAGAATTTGAATGTCTTAGTGAGACCTAACACAGTCTTATCCGCAACACCTCGAGAATATTTACCTTGACCTTCACCACGTCCCTGAAGATCGGCGATTTCAGCACGGCGTTCTTCATCACGTTTTTTCAGTGAAACATAGTTGTTATCAACGATGCTAACATCACTTAAGTCAGTGTTTTTGCCACTACTTAGTATCGCTTTACCATCTTTGGTTAGCTGAATTTGGCGAGCGTAACCGAATCGAAGAGCTGCGATATCATATGGACCATAGCCACTGGTGTACGCATCAAGGCTATATTCCATGCGACTACTTGAGTTTGAATTAGGCTCAATATTTGGGTAACCCATAGAAGAGAGCTTAGTTTTCAACTTAGCGATTTGAGTACTATCAAAGTTGTAGTTCTCCGCATCCACACTGCCCATAAAGTTGTGACGAAGCCCTAGGCTGTGTCCCATTTCATGAGTTAAGGTGCTGGCAAAGATAGCAGCAGATAGTTTCACTTTAAGATCTTGTTGATCTGCAACGCTCAAATCACCGAAGTTTTTCATTCGTTTATGAGTTGCGTCGGTGAAATAACTGTCTTTACTCCAATCAATACGATATTTATTGGCTTTTTGCCCTGGAAGCTCGTGGACACCTTGAGGTAGGGTACGGTAGTCACCATTGCCATAAATAGTATTGGTTAACGCCTTAGTGCTTAACATATTGTTGCGACTAAGGTTATACATTTCATCTTGCTGCTGTTTAGCCAGTGTTTCTAGCGATACAGTCTCACCATTTTCGCGTTGCTCATAGATGTCATTATCTGTTTTATGCTCGGCGAGATCGGTAACCTGAGACGGTGATAATGTTTCAAAGCCACCACTAAGAATTTTCGCAAAATGATCGAGTTTATTACCATACATACTGTTGCTGCCGGTAACAGGATTAACGATATTTTTTGCTTGGTTTGTGGTGATAGCATGCGAGGATGATAGGTATGAAGCAGTATGGTTAACTTTACTGTCCAATTGTGACTTAGAAATTTTACCATGGTTAAACGCACGGCGGATTTCTTGCCAGTAAGTAGGCACAACATTAATTGCGTTACCACTATATTGGTTTACGACACCTGAAACAATTTCCCCAGTAAGTGGGTTGGTTGCAGATGGAGCATAACCTAATAAGCCATTGGCTAGCGGTTCATCAGCCAGTTCGATAATAGTGTAACGTAAATCACCCGATTGACGGTTACCAGCAGGAGCCAGTTCGATTTGAGGAACGCCAGTCTTAAATACCGAGTTTTCTGCGTTGATTAATGCAATACTTTGCGTTGCTGCCGCTAAATAAGGTGCATTTTTTGCTTCATAGAAATCATTGGATAGATAGTAGTGTAATTTGGTTTTCTTTGGATTCCAACGTTGCAAATATTGACGGAATTGACCGTCTCGGTTGCCTCGGTTAAAGGTATCTAAATGTTCGATGTCCGTTGCGAAGAAACCGTATTTAATACTTTCTTGGTGCGCATACGGGATTGGTTTGTAGTTTTTAGAAACCAGCGTTGCAGGTTGATTGTCATCACTTTCTTGTGGTGAGTCGAGAGCCACAATAGAGACAAAACTGGTAACGGTAAGTGAATAATTGTCGATAGAATCTTGTGGAGAGAAGCTTTCACAGCTTGCAGACATGCTCGCCTGATAATCTTGAGCAATTTCTAAGTTAATCACCCCATTTTTCAGGTCAATTTCGTGACCATTCCAAGATACGGTTTTGCCATTGGCTGTTTGTTCGGTGCGATGTACAACGCGAGGGGCACCTACTTTAGATAAACAGCTATTCATGGACACATCGTTGAAGCCAATATCTTTAACAGTAAGGTTGTTTAAGTCAGGGACAAAATATTTTTTCTGATCCCACTCAACATCGGCGTCGTTATTAACTTGCTCTTGGTTTGTACATTTATCGTAGCTATCTGTGGCACATTTATAATCAATATAGCTGCCGTTGATAGTTAATAATGGTCGAAGGTTTTCTGCATTATCAAATGGAGAGTATTCTTGGCCTTCACCAATGGCGGCTTTATCTTCTTGTAAAACTTCAATGCCGTTTTCAGAACGCTTTAAAGTGACCAGTTTGGTATCGTTGTACCATTGATTACTACCAATAGAAGCGAAATAGCGAGGTGCTTTGCGGATGGTACGTAAAAAGAGGTAACGACGAGCATGGGAGGTTCCATCATCCGCTTTTACATTTTGCTCAATATCCGAACTCGAGATCATGTTAGGATCTTTCGCTACCGTGTCATACGGCTCATCACCTGGCCCACAGCCAAAAAGGCTAGCGGAAGCAAGCAATATGCTGCAATGCAGCAAACTTTTTCTCATAATTTGTTCCTATTTAAAACTTGTCGTAAGCGTTACGCCACTTATTTAATGTCCATATACAGTATTTGAAAACGTAGCTACTTTATGCGAAACGGTTTCGCGTTAAGGAAAACATCACCTGCATGTGGTATTGCGTACACCAAACTTTTATTAAATCTTTGAATATCCAGCAAAAAAATTGGCCAAGATAAAAACAAATCGACCCAAGGCTTGACTGTGTTGAAAAGAAGTCGAACCCAAGAGTCAAATTTACATTCGCAGTTTGGCTGCAGTAGAGTGTAAAAACATGTTCAACTGAACCCTGGATCTAGCAAGTAAGGGATCAGCCTAGCGGATTAACATATGGGATAACTGTGTTGCAATATTTGGCTGTAGGGGAACTACAGATAAAAAATGTCAACGATGTTGTCAGTTGTTTTTATTTCGCTATTTGTGATCTTTCACTTACGATGACGGGTATCAGTCATACTGCAAGAAAACTGTGCTTAGCCATGTTAGCGCAATACAGGTGGATGAAATCAAATCAATAAATAAGATTGCGGAATTGTAATGAACCTACATTCATTATGTGATTGAGGTATGTGTTCCGAAATGAAAAGCATGGTAAAAGCAGGTGGGAAAACGGCAACGAATTATCACGGATTTATTGGGAGTGATAATTCGGTGCCGAGAACAGCGATTAATCCATCAATAGTGAATTAACAGTAGTCACATCTAAACGTTTAACCAGTTCAGTGATCAACTTAGTGGTGTTGTTGTAGTCTTGCTTATGAATCATTGAAGTATGAGAGTGGATGTAACGAGATGGAATGCCAATTGAAATCGATGGCGCCCCATGACCTGAAACATGCATTGCACCCGCATCAGTGCCACCGCCATTTAATACTTGGTATTGGAATGGAATATCCAATTCTTCACAAATGCTTACGCACAATTCACGCAAACCTTTATGACCAACCATAGACGCATCTTTTAATGTTAATTGAGGCCCATTACCCATTACGCCTTTATTATCACATCCAGGGGTATCATCGGCGATACCTACATCGACAGCAATTGCAATATCAGGCTGTACTAAGTTTGATGCAGTACGTGCGCCGCGTAGGCCCACCTCTTCTTGTACTGTGCCAACAGAGAACAATTGGTTAGGGTGAGCCACGCCTTTTAGGTTATCCATGACATCTAATGCAATGGCACAACCGATACGGTTATCAAAGGCTTTACCCATAAGGTAGTCTTTGTTTGCCATTTCACGAAACTCAATGTAAGGGGTGATCATATCACCAGGTTTGATGCCTAAAGCTTCCGCTTCTTCTTTAGAAGCCACGCCCACATCAATAAACATAGTATCGATTTCTACAGGTTTAGTGCGCTCTGCAGGTTTTAGTATGTGTGGTGGCTTGCTACCAATCACACCGTGGATGTGCTCACCACTACCCGTTGTGATAGTCAGTTGTTGAGCAAGCATGACTTGGCTCCACCAACCACCCAATGGAGTGAATTTAACGAAACCCGATTTTTCAATTTCAGTGACCATAAAGCCCACTTCATCCATATGGCCTGCGAGCATAATACGAGGGCCATGCTCATCACCGACTTTATGACCTATGATGCTACCTAGGTTATCTAATACGACTTCATCCGCAAGACCTTCGAATCGCTTAGCCATATAACGGCGACATTCACCTTCGTTGCCGGGTACTGCGTTAAGTTCAGTAAGCTTTTTCAGCTCGATGATTTTTTTTTCCATTTTGAATAACTCTCATATGGGGTAAAAAGTTAGTTGCCTTAAGGCGACTTTGTATAAGACTGAGCCACCTTATTTAAAGCAATGGCTTTTGGTCTCGTTCGGATTCAGTAGGGGGAATAGCCACTATTAAATACGCTGTTTAGCAAAAAACAGGGAGAGTGAATCAACACACTTTTGGGCCATATAAGGCAAAAGTGTGTGACAAAAACTCTCTCTGTGAAGTTGTTTGACTGATGTCCTGCTCATTATCTTGCTGTGGCAAGATAACGAGGGAGATGGGCTATTTATCGGCTAAATGGCACGCCACTTTATGTTGTTGTCCATCCAAGCTTGGCGCACGCTCAGAGCATGAAGCTTCGGCGTAACGGCAACGTGTGGAAAACGCACAACCCGGTGGTGGATTCATTGGTGATGGAATATCACCTTGCAGGATAATGCGCTCTTTCTTCGCTCGCGGATCAGGCTGAGGAATGGCTGAAATTAATGCTTCGGTGTAAGGGTGCTTAGGCGTGTTAAACACCTCTTGCGCATTGCCAATTTCAACGAATTTTCCGAGATACATCACGGCAATAACATCTGAGACATGCCTTACTACCGACAGATCATGAGCAATAAATATCAGTGCGATATTCATCTCTTTTTGCAGATCAAGCAGTAAGTTGACTATTTGCGCTTGTACCGAAACATCTAATGCGGAAACAGATTCATCGCAGACGATTAATTTAGGTTTTAAGGCAATGGCGCGTGCGATACCAATACGTTGTCTTTGACCACCAGAAAACTCATGGGGGAAACGAGACGCCGAATCAGGACGAAGCCCCACTTTGACTAATAACTCCGCGACCCATTGATCTCGTTCTTGTGCCGTTCCAACCCCGTGGATCTCAAAGGGTTCTTTTAGAATATCACCAATAGTATGGCGCTGATTAAGGCTTTCTAGGGGGTCTTGCAAGATCACTTGCATCTCTTTGCGCAAAGAGATCATCTCTTTTTCGCTGAGGTTAGTGATGTCTTTGCCTTCAAAGAAAATGCTACCCGCTGTCGGTTCGTACAATTTTAGTAACGTCCGCCCTACGGTGCTTTTACCGCAGCCTGACTCTCCAACAAGACCAATGGTTTGTCCTGGATAGAGGTCAAAGGAGACACCGTTAACGGCATAGACATATTTTTTAGGTTGAAACAGTTTATTAGAAACTAAAAAGTGCTGCTTTAGATCTTTAATTTGCAGTAAAGGCGTTGCTTGTGTCATTACATAACCTCTTTAACAGCAAGACAAGAAACAAAGTGGCCAGCCTCAACGGTGGTTGAGCTTGGTTTAGTGGTATTGCAATGCTCCATTGCTTTAGTGCAGCGGTTGACAAAGCGACAACCAACAGGCATGTCTTTCAATTGTGGAACACTGCCTTCGATAGTGGTGAGCTGAGTTTTTGGTTTTGAGGTAACGGTCGGCATGGAAGCCAGTAACCCTTGAGTATAAGGGTGAGTAGGGCGTCCAAAGATTTGGAACACATCCCCTTGCTCAACAATATTACCTGCATACATTACCGCAACATCGTCACACATCTCTGCGACCACACCAAGGTCGTGGGTAATAAAGACAATGGCCATACCAAGCTGTTGCTGCATGCGTTTCATCAGCTCTAAAATTTGCGCTTGAATGGTTACGTCTAAAGCCGTTGTGGGTTCGTCTGCAATTAACACTTTTGGCTCGCAAGCCAATGCCATGGCAATCATTACCCGTTGACGCATGCCCCCAGACAGTTCGTGTGGGTACACATCCAAACGTTTCTCAGGTTCAGAAATCCCTACTTTGGTAAACATGTCCAGTACCGCTTGACGGCGTGCTTCTGCAGTGGTGAGGGTTTTACTGTGCAACTCATAGACTTCTTCTACTTGCTTGCCTACACGTACCACAGGGTTAAGCGCTGTCATCGGATCTTGGAATATCATAGAGATATCCTTACCACGTAATGCGCAACGCTCCGCTTGGCTTAGCTTAGTAATATCTCTGCCTTCAAAGATAATTTCGCCGTCAGTGACATTGCCATAAGGTTGTGGCAATAGATTCATGATGGAGGCTGCGGTAATGCTTTTACCACAACCAGACTCACCCACAATACCGATAGTGCGACCCGCGATAACATCAAAAGTGACGCCATTTAACGCGGTAATATCCCCTTCATCGGTAGTGAACTTAGTCGTCACTTTATTCAGAGACAGCAATACATTGTTTGACATATCTAAAGACCTTATTGACCGATTGATTGAGTGCTTAAATGGGTGATGCGAGGGAAGGTATCACCGTCACTCTTCGCCTGTAGAACCTGTTTCTTCATTTTGGAATCAATCCACATTAGTCCAAGGTCTAAACCGCTTTCATCAAACAAATAGCGAGTTTGTGCCGTACCCACATTTTTTGGCAAACGAACATAACGCCAGTGAGCGGAACGGGTAAATTGCGATGAAGTACCAGGGATAAAACAGTTAGCGTCCATGATCATGCGTTGGATTTTATTGGAGTATAAAACCTGTTGTTCAATGGTCGGTGCTTTATCAAACTTAGTGATCAGTTCATCCATTTTAGGATTGGAGAAACTAAAGAAGTTATTGGTTTGAGGCACGGCATTACTTGAATGGAAGTACTGACGATAGGCCGGATAAAATCCAGCAGACATGGAAAAGTAAGCGGACTGGAATTTTTTCTCAAGTAGGGATTTAAATCCAGTAGAGCCATCTACTAATTTAAGCTCAATGTCTAAACCTGCTTTTTTGGCCTGCTCTTTTAAAATAATAACATCAGCGGTGCTTCTGGCACTGAGATACGTCAGGGTCATTTGCAGTGGCTGATCTTGCTTGTTATATAAAAGACCATCAGAGCCTAAAGTAGAGTAACCCGCTTTAGCAAAGTGCTTTTTCGCTTCTACAGGAGAGAAAGGTTTCACACCTACATCTTTAGGTGTTTTGTACTTACCCACTAAAGTGCCAAAACCATTTTGTCGAGTGGCTTCTCCATGACGGACGTGCTTAATAACAGAATCGAAGTTGATTGAGTAAGCAATACCTTCGCGCACTTCATCATTTTTAAGCAATGGATTGACCATGTTTAACCAAATGCCAGAAGCGCCCGTAGACATTTCATTATTGAGCATAGATTTTACAATGTAACCTTTGCGGAAAGGGGCAGAGTCTGTTTTATCAAACCACAATTTCTGTGAGTTGACATTAAAGACGTCCAATTCACCTTTTTCAAAATACTTAAACGCAAGGTCTGGGTCACGAATGATAGAAAAGCGGATTTTATCTACATTGAAACGATTTTTTAGATAGCGATTGTGATATCCCCACCAATCTTTCACATGTGATAGCTCAATAGAGCGGCCTTTTTTCAGTGCTGATACATAGTATGCACCGGTGGTAGGCTCGGCCTTCCAGTTGAATGTACGTAGATAGTTTTTATCTATGCCATCTTTAAAAAAGTGTTTTGGCTTAGGTTGCATAGCCACACGATCAAGTAACTGCGCATGGGGCAGGGCATCGGCTGAATGCAGAGCAATGGTGTATTTATCGTACACTGTGATGCCCGTTACTTTATGGGTAAAGTAGTTCTTATAAAACGGCGCGTGCACATTTTTATTAAACACATAGTCGAAGAAAAATTCGTAATCATCAGCGGTAATTGGCACACCATCTGACCATTTAGCTTGTGGATCTAAGCGAAAATAAACGGTTTTATTGTCTTTACTAAACGCCCAAGAAGTTGCGAGAGCCGGGTAAGGCTGCAAGGTGTTGGGGTGAATACCCACAAGACTTGGATGGCCGTCCATTAAGTATGAACGGAACGCCGTGTTTGAATCCGGTCCAATGGTACGCAAGGTTAACGGATAAGACGCTAAATAAAGATTCAAAGTGCCGCCACGTTTTGCGTCAGGACTGGCAAATAGTGGCAGATCTGGATTAGAAATCCAGGTTAAGTCACTCGGTAGTTGTGGCGCTGTTTGTTCTTGACTGACTGTTGCTGCGGTATTGGCGTAACTTGGCGTAACGGCCATTACGCCAAGCAGTGCAACCAATAACGTTGATGTTTTTAGAGTATTTATATTCATTCTATTAGCTGTACTTAGTTTGTTTCTTAGGATCGAAGGCTTCACGAATGGCTTCACCAATAAAGGTAATCATGGTCAAAATACCAACGATGGAGAACACAACAGAGCTCATAATCCACCATGCATCAAGGTTGGATTTGCCTTGTTGTAGCAAGTCACCCCAACTTGGGGTAGGGGGCGTTAGGCCAAGCCCTAGATAATCCAGCGCAGTCAAGGTTGAAATATTGGCCACTATGGTAAACGGTGCCAAAGTCACGATCATTACCAAGGTATTAGGCAAAATATGTTTGGTAATGATGCGCCAGCTACTGGCTCCTTGGGCTCTTGCCGCAAGGACATACTCTCTAGCGCGCTCTTTATAAGAGATGGACCGCATATACCAAGTAATGGGTATCCAGCCAAACAGTACGTTAATGAACACAAATAAGGCGAAGTTCGGTTTCACTATAGAAACCAAGATCATAATGACATACAGCATGGGCAACATGGACCACACTTCGATAATACGTTGCATTATGAGGTCAAACTTACCGCCTAAGTAGCCCATAGCACTGCCTACAATTACCCCAATAAAGTAACAAATACCTAAGGTGATGAAGGCGTAGAAAATGGCAATACGGAAGCCGTAAATCAAACGGGCTAATACATCCCGACCTGAGTTATCAGTGCCTAAGTAGTGCTGCGCATGAGCGTTAGGTGCTGTCGGTGGAAACCCGTTTGAGTAATCTTGCTCTAATGGGTTCCACGGTACGATAGGCATAATTACCCAGTCACCGTTATCCTGTTTGGCAAATTTTTGTTGTAAGGTGCGGTAGTCCGCTTCATAGCCATACTGCTCCCCAAAGTCTTCACCGGTTCTCATTTTTGAGTAGGTAGGGAAGTAGAGGTGACCTTGATAAGACACCACTAGCGCTTTGCTGTTCACTAATGCCTCTGAGAATAAAGAGAGCACCACCAGTAGCACTAGAAATATTAAGGAAAAATAGCCGCGTTTAATTGAACGAAAGCGCGCAATCTTCTTTTTTGTTAGATCATCAAAATTAAACATCTATTTACCAAACTTAACTCGAGGGTCAACGGCTGCTACACAGATGTCAGAAATAATGTTGCCGAACATCAATAGCAGTGCAGAAAGAGACAAAATACCCATTACAACAGGGTAATCCCTTTGAATAATGGCTTCATAGCCCAGTTGGCCAATACCGTCGATATTGAACACAACTTCAATGAGAAAAGAGCCTGATAGAAATACGCTGATAACCGAACCAAAATAGCTGGCTATAGGGATTAAACTATTTCGTAACGCGTGTTTATAAACAGAGTCTTTATAGGTGAGACCTTTGCTGACCGCGGTTTTCACATAGTCTGAAGACAAGTTTTCTAACAAGTTGTTCTTCATTGTCATGGTAAGAATGGCGACATCGGCGATGGTGTAACAGATAACTGGTAACACAGCATGCACGCACAAGTCTTTGATTTGACCAAATAAGCTCAGTTCATCAAAGTTGTTACTGGTGAACCCCCCAAGGGGTAAGACATCGAAATAAAAGGCCAGCAGTGAAAGTAATAACACACCGAGCACATAGTTAGGCATGGAGTAGCCAACGAAAATAATCACAGAACTGATGTTGTCGCCCTTACTGCCATGGTGTATCGCTTTGTATATCCCCAATGGAATGGCGATGCCATAACTGAGAATAAGGGCGATACCCCCATAAAATAGTGACACTGGCATACGTTCTTTGATCATGTCCCATACAGGATCGTAATAGCGAGTGGACACCCCAAGATTGAGGTGAACCAAATCATTAAGCCAATCTGCGTAAGCAATATAGACGGGTTTGTCCATTCCGTATAATGCCTTTAACTCATTGATTTCACTTTCAGAAAGCGACTGAGAGGCCGTTTTAGCTCCACCACTCATTTGCATTTGTGAAATCATTCGTTCAACAGGTCCACCTGGAACAAATCGAGTTAAACAAAAGATCAATACCGTAATCCCTAAAAAAGTTGGGATAATAAGTAAGAGTCTTTTTATAAAATAACCTAGCAAAGTAATTTCCTTTATTGGTATTGCTTACCTAGAAGGCAAAGCTTGAGCTTAGATAAAAATGCGGGTCTTTATCGTCAAAGAGACCTGTTATAGGGTTTGGCCCTCTGTCAGGGTTGTAATACTGTGCACTGTTGGTATAGCCCAGTCCGAAATACCAACTGCTTGTGGGTTGGTAACCGAACTCTTCAGAATGGCTAAGGCTTGGGTAATGGGCGTTACCTTGATAGGTGATGTAATGCCTGTCATTGACCGAGAGAGTGAAAGAAAACTTATCGGTGAATTGATAACTTGCATAGAGATCAAGACCTAACGTGTATTCCGTTAGATTTTGACCGCCAGATGTTTTGTATGTATTTGAATATTTGGTCAGCGAGGGTTGCAGCACCAAACCGAAACCACTGATATAACGGTCTACATCAAAGGAGATAGGTACATAACCTGCAATGCCGTATTGAAGTTTTGTATCTCGAGCGTATTGAGTGGTAGGTAAAATGAAACGGCCTTTCAAGCCAAAAGTAGTAAAATCACCGATGCTGTATAGGTTGCTGTAACTGCCATACAGGTATGTGGTCGTCATACACCAATAGTCTTTAGTGTGTGTGGAGCAATAGGAGTTATCTAAGTAATACACCCCAGTAATGACGCCGGCACTGATTTTGGGAGTGAACTGATAGCCAAGTTTAAAGTCAAACTCAACATTGCGGTCATCACGGTAGTCACTCGCCCAGTCATCAGAATAGGTAGCGGCGACATAAGCGGTAATGTGAGGACTGAATGTGTGTTTAGTTTCAGTTTGTGGTGTGGTAGTGGATGCGTTGTTGTCCGTTTCGCTGGCCAAAGCAGGAGTTGCTGAAAACGACAAGATGGCGAGTAACATCCCTGTGTTTATTAGTCGATTTGATCTGTTCAATTGGGTATCTCAATAAAAGTCAAATAATCTGTACTTATTGAGAGGGATTTATGGCAATCAATAGCACTATATATAGGTTAAAAACCACTCTATATGCAATCGACAGTATTCATTCATTCTGCAGATGTATATGTGGGCAGTTGTATAACTTGAGTAATTAATAAACCTAGCAATCCTTGCTTAGTTTAAGCGAACAGATTCACTAAACTTAACTTGCGACTACTCTTTGTGAAATAAACATTAACGAAAGTATTAATTTGAAAAGGAGAATCGTTAAATGTTCCACAACAAAAGAGCGTGTTCCCTCCCACGCGTTGCTAACAAATCTATAATAGATAACTTGTGCAGAGTTGTGATCTGGATCAACCTACTCAGGTAAAAAACGATCGGCAACAACACATCTATCACTTATAAATAAGGCATCAATCATCTATGTAAATTAAACACCTTAGCAATCTGTAAATATGAAAAGTAATATTTCAAATTCACTACTGCCTATTTGCGGTTTGTTAATCAGAGCCATTTTAGTTCATGAATTTAATTTATGATTCGCATCAATTTTATTTTTAATAAATGCAATGTCACGAATATACTGTAAGGGTAGATAAGTTTAACTGCTTATTAGTGTGAACAATGAGTAATTAATTGGCTTATATACTCTTTGTGGTAACAGTTCGTGATTGATGGTGAAGTAAAACTGTAGGCTAAATGTGAATATTTAGATGCCACTGAAAATAATAAATGAAAAGTAAAGATGCCAGGGCCTTTCATTATTCAATGTGAGGTATATTGCATACTATCAAGGGAGTGATTCCAGAGCATGTTTCTCATTGAGTCTCGGATTACTACTTGAATATAAGAGATAATTTAAAAATAAGTACGAGTATGAAAATCAAAAGTGTGTTTGAAAAAAGTCGTCAAGAATTACTGGATATGGGGCTACGTGGCAATACCTTGCTCAGTTTAGGTAAAGGCTCGAAGGTGTTAGAAATAGTTGATGAAAAGTCTTCGCAAGTGTTTGATATTTTAGTAAATAAAAATCGAACCATGAAGTTTTTAGCTGCACCGGAAAACCTAAAAGACGATAACACGCCGTTACAACTCAGTGCTTTAACCGATCACCTACACGGTAAGGTCGGTGATAAAAGGTTTGAAGACGCCGCTTTGCAAACACAATTGTTTGCGCAGAATTTAGATTCAAGGCTACTGAAAATTCACGCTGAATCCATGACCTATGTTCAAGAGCAAGGGGTCGACATTCTGTATGTGGCCACCGGGTTTTTGAAATGGTATGAAGATGATAACTCAGACAAACCCCGTTACGCCCCATTAGTCTTAATTCCGGTAAAATTGGTACGTGTTGAGGCAGGGGATGCGTTCAAAGTGAGCTACACAGATGCGGATTTGGGTACCAACCTCACATTGGCTGCCAAATTACGCATGGATTTTGCCATTGAACTGCCAAAATTTGACAGTGAGCAAGACGATTTCACGTTAGAGCACTATTTCACTCAAGTGAGTGAGGCCATCGCTAAAGAGCGTCGTTGGCAAGTCGTCGCAGACAAAATGGCCTTAAGCTTCTTCTCTTTTGGTAAGTTTCAAATGTACCAAGACTTATCTGATGAAGTTTGGCCGGAAGGTAAAAAGCCGTCACAACATAATGTCATGCAAAGCTTATACGGTGGTGGTTTTGAATCCGATAGAAACCATTTAAACGCCACCCCGATGGATGTCAATAAAGCGGAAGCGATTCAGCTAGTATTAGACTCCGACTCCAGCCAAACAGAGGCAGTATTAGCCGCCCGTGCCGGCACTAACTTGGTGATTCAAGGGCCTCCTGGGACCGGTAAATCACAAACCATCACCAATATTATTTCTCAAGCCTTAGCCGATGACAAAAAAGTGCTGTTTGTGGCTGAGAAAATGGCGGCATTGGATGTGGTAAAAAGGCGTTTAGATAACTGTAATATTGGTGATTTCGTACTTGAATTGCACTCAAATAAAGCCAATAAGAAAGCGGTATTGGGCTCCTTAGAGGAAGCCTTATTGCAAAAAGCGCCCATCACTCCACAGCACAGTGATGACATACAAAAGTTGGTGGCGTTGCGCGCTCAACTGGATGACTACAGCCGCGCCGTGAATGCGCCCATCAAAGAGAGTGGTGTCAGTTATCAAGTGGCATTGGGCCATTCAATGCACGCTCAGCAGACATTAACCGATCAAGGCATTGACTTATCTGAGCTACCTGAGGTTGCGGCAACGGTGAGTGATTGGTCCCATACTCAGTTTAAGGAAGTGCTGGGTAATATTCAGGAATTGGTGGACTACTTAGCGGTGCATGGCGCGCCATGTGAAAACAGCTTTAGCTCAACTCGTTTACAAGAAGCGTCACCGAGCATGCTGACCAATGCTAAACAGTGCGGTGAAACACTGGCCAAGGTGCAAGGGGAGATTGTTGACGTCATTACCCATTTGGCAAAACGTGCCGAGTTACATATGACGGTGGAGTCTTTTGCCGATGCCATGAAGGCGCTACAGTCATTATCTGTGATTGCGGCTAAGCCGAATTTACAAGGGGTAAGTACCGAATCATCTCAGTGGGCAAGCAACGGCGACAGCATCTTGCAATTTGCCCAACATGGTCTTGAGTTGCAACAAAGTATGCAGCAATTGCAGGGCGAGTTTGTGGAGTCGGCCTTTGATTACGATTGGACCCAAACACGCGGCGTGTTCTCCACTACCGGTAAAAAGTGGTGGCGTTTTTTATCTGGCGATTTTAGAAAATTAAAAGCGAATTTTGCCGGGTTACGTAAAGATGGATTAACAGGCAATGTGGATGAATGGCTTGTGTCTATCGATGCATTGTTACAAGTAAAGTCCAATCAGCGTCAGTTTATTGAGTCGGCGCAGGCCGCCATTCAAGTGATTGGTGATAATTACCGTAAAGAACGCACCGACTGGGCAGCATTATTGGAACCGATGCAATGGGTATATAACGCCACTAAAGCCATAGAGGATGAGAGTATCGATAGCAGTGTGGCGCGCTTCTTTGATACCTCTGATGTTCCCGTCACCACCGATCAACTGGCTAGCATCAATGAATTGCTAGAACAGCGCGATAGCATGGTTCAAGGGCTATGTGACGATCTGCAATTGGACAGCGAAGCCTTTATGCAGCAAATAGCCAGTGCGAAAGGGCAACAAATCACTGGTTTTATTAATGACTTAGATAACTTTTATGAACTGGTTCGCTTTAACCGTATAAGCGAGAGATTGAACCAACAACACTTACACGCGTGGAGTGTGCTGGCTTATACTTGGCAATCGCAACCTGATCTGATGCGTCTTGGCTTTCAATATGCTTATTACTCACAATTGGTCAATGAAGTGTATGAACAAGAGCAAGCCATTAAAGAGTTTGATCGCGTGGCACATGAGCAGTGCATTGCACAATTTAAAAGTATTGATAAACAGCTGTTCAGTTTTGCGCAAGAAAAGCTGGTGGATGATTTATTCTCCCGTTTACCAAACCCAAGTGCTCGTGGTGAGGTGGAAACGCTACGTCGTGAATTTAATAAAAAACGCCGTCATTTACCTATTCGACGTCTGTTAAATCGAGCTGGACGCGCTATTCAGCAAATCAAACCCGTATTTATGATGAGCCCCATGTCCATTGCCACCTATCTGGATCCTGCAACGATTGAATTTGATCTGGTGGTCTTTGATGAAGCCTCACAGGTCAAAGTGGCTGATGGATTGGGGGCGATCTTACGCGGTAAACAAGTGATAGTGGTAGGGGATACTAAGCAGATGCCACCCACCAGTTTCTTTGGTCGTCAGTACTCACTCGATGACGAAGAAGCCGAAGAGAGCATGACCGCCGATATTGAAAGTATTTTGGGGATGTTTTTAGCCGCAGGCTCCCCAGAGCGCATGTTACGTTGGCACTATCGTAGCCGCCATGAATCGCTCATTGCCGTCTCTAACCAAGAGTTTTATGACAACAAATTGATGATATTCCCATCTTCAGGCATTAACCCTCATGCCAAGGGGTTGAGTTTTAACTACTTGCCTCACACCACATACGATCGTGGTGGAGCAAGGGTCAATGTAGGGGAAGCATCGGAAGTGGCGAAGGCGGTGATGGAGCATGCGACACACTCACCGGAACAGACATTAGGAATCGTGGCCTTTAGTACCGCTCAGCGTGATACGATTTTGTTGGAAGTGGACCGCTTGCGTAAAGAAAATCCACATCTTGAACACTTCTTTGCCGAACATGCACAAGGGGAAGATTTCTTTGTTAAGAATCTTGAAAATGTTCAGGGTGATGAAAGAGACACCATCTTTATTAGTATTGGCTATGGTAAAACCCAAGAAGGGCGTTTGCCAATGAGCTTTGGTCCGGTGAACTCAGATGGCGGTGAACGTCGCTTAAATGTATTAATTTCTCGTGCGCGTATGAGCATGCAGGTATTTTGTAACTTTAAAGCCGACGAAATGCCTACTACAGGTGAAACACCATTTGGGGTTCGTGCGTTGAAAAACTTCCTTCACTATGCGGAAACTAAAGAGTTAGTTCGTCCAGCGGAAACGGGCAAAGAGCCGGATTCTCCGTTTGAAGAAGAAGTCATTTCCACCATTCGCAGTTTGGGTTATCAAGTACAACCTCAAGTGGGTTGCGCCGGTTTCTATATTGATATTGCCGTTCGTGATCCTGCCAAACCGGGCCGTTATATGTTAGCGGTAGAGTGTGATGGTGCGACCTATCATAGCTCCAAAAGTGCTAGGGACAGAGATAGAATCCGTCAAGGGGTCTTAGAAGGGTTGGGATGGCGTTTCCATCGCATTTGGAGTACCGACTGGTTTAGAAACCGTCAAAAAGCGACGCAACGTTTGGATGAGGCTCTTAAGTCGGCCAAAGCTTTTTATGCCAATTATGATGAAAATGCACCCGTTGCCAAACCTGCCGCAAAACCTGCGCCTAAAGCAAAAATTGAGCGAGTGGAAGTGGCCGAGGTGGCCGAAGTGCATAGTGCCGCCAACTATACGGTGATGGATGTAGCGCAGTTATCATTAACTCCCGAACAAACCATTCCCGAAACGCCTGTGGCTGTGCTAGCAGCAGACATTGAGACAGTGTTAACTATTGAATCTCCGATGCACACTAAACATTTGGCGATTCGTTTGCTTTCCGCTATTGGCGCAACGCGATCAGGGGCGAGAATTAACCGCGCTATTGCCAGTGCTATTGCTCAGTTACAGCTGCAGGGCAAAGTGAGTGTTGATGGGGATTTTGTCATTTATCCTAAGACAGAAACCACAGTGCGCAATCGTAAATCACTGCCTAGTAATGAGCGTAAGTTTGACTTTGTTTCCGATACAGAAATTGCCATGGCAGCTAGAGAAACCGTGCGAGATACGTTTTCTATTGCACAGGATGAACTGGTGAAATGTGTCACCGAAATACTGGGATTTTCCAGCACCAGTCAAGGGATGAAACGCCGCGTAGAAGCGGTGCTAAACCAGCAACAAGAGGCGGGGAAACTGAATTTACAAGGGGATACGTATACCGTTGCTAGTAAATAATAGTTAAGACAAGCGTTGTTGTGGCGTTATTTTTGACAATGATATTACGGTGAGCGGTATTACCGGTAGTCATTATTTTACCGGTAGTCATTATTTGGGCTAATGCTCTAGAGGGTCATTTTCTAGAGCAAGCCTTGTGTTGCTCCCTTAGACCACTGATGTCATTTTAAGCAACAAACAGACTACACAGCAAAAATTATATTGTGTTAACAAACTGCTGTTACCTCAAAGGCTTACTAATGAAGCTCTTTGTGTCAGAAAATCTGTGAAATGGCTGGCTAGCCTGAAAAATTCTCACCTCTAATTGACATATTGTTCACCTAAATCACAAATAAATCATTTATCATATGAATATAAAATAAGTGTATTAATTAAGGATTATGTATGGAAACATCGGTAAAGCGAATGATTCGCCTGTTTACCCTCTTTTGCATTGTCTGTTTTGCCGGACGCGCTTTTGCTGTGTCGGTAACGGATGTCACTGAGGGTAAAATAAACGGAAAAACCAGTGTGGTGGTCAGTTTAGATGGCGTCGTTCATCAGGCATTAGATATTGCGGTGGTGAAAGATAAAAAACGCCTCAGCACTCCGTGGATTTTATCGCCGGATCGCACTTATCAATATTTACCTATTGGTCGAGATGGCGTAGGTGAGTATGCGGTGTCATTAAATGGTATTGAGCGCGGTCTATTAGACCAGGTGGAATACATTACTATTTATGAAGCCCAACCATCCGTGCGTATCATTGGGCAGGGACCGTTTATCAATGCGACCGGTGATCGCGCGATACCTATTGAAAGTGTCAATGCCAGCGGAGCATTAGTCTCTATTTATCGCGTTGATAATATGCCAAAATTGTTTTCCTCTTACTTTTATTCTGAGCAGTTGAGCAACTGGACAGCCCAGCGTTTGAGAAAAAACTTTACCCATCAAACCGATTTAAGTTTTAAGTTTCCTCCGGTTAAGGAGAATGAAACCGTTGAATCCAATTTAACCCTTCCAGATAACCTCAGTAACGGTTGGTACATCCTTGCCATAAAGCCAACTAACTCATTTGAAAGACCTAAAATCTTCCACGTACTGCTGTCCGATATTGGGGTACAAGGAAAAGTGTTTGCCAACAAAGTGTCACTACAAGCGGTGGATCTTGCCAGTAATCGTCCACTGGCAAAAGGAAAAGTGACCATTGTAGGCAAAAATGGCATTCATGGTACTGGGCATGTGAGTAACGGATTTGTGCAAATGAATTACTCAAACCGCTCTGAAGATGATGTGTTTGTCATCGAAAGTCAGCATGGGTTAGCCGTGCTACCTATGAAGGAAGTGCCTCTGGATTTGTCGGATTTTAAAGTGGCGGGTTTGCCTGATAAAAAGATAAACGGCTTTGTTTTCTCCAATCGCAACTTGTTTAAACCTTCAGAGAAAGTGAAACTAAACGTGCTGGTTCGTAAAGAGTCTGGGGATATCAGTTCCCTGAACAGCGTGTTTGTTAAGGTGGTGACACCGGATGGTAAAGTGGCTCTGTCACGTACCGTAAAACAATCCATTGCGGGCTTCTTTAATTTTGACTTTACTATTCCAGCATCGGCCAAGTTAGGTAAGTGGAGCGCCACTATCTTAGCCAATAAAACCGCGAAACAAGCCATTGGCACCTTTAACTTTAATGTGGCGGAGTTTGTACCTGAGCGTATGGATCTTACGCTATCACTGCCCGCATCAGCACAAGCAGGAGAGGCTATAACAGGGGATGTGAACGGGCGTTATCTGTACGGTCAACCTGCAGATGGTAATAAGTTAACCATAAGATCAACTCTGCAATCTATTACTCACTTCCCAGGTAAGTATCAAAACTATTTTGTGGGTACGGAACATTATATTTCATCGAGTAAGGCCCCTGAAACCGTAGAGATGAATCTAGACAAACAAGGACACGGAACCGTAACACTGACGCCTATTGAAAAAGAAGCGTTAGAGGGTCCAGCCATGTTAACCATCAATAACCAATTGTTTGAAACCGGCGGCGCGACGACAACCCGAGTAAAAAAAGTGCTTATTGCAAATGGTCAATCTATTGTGGGTATTAAGCCGGCAAGTGATGCCATTGGTTATTACACCGATGCCAAGTTCTCCCTTTTGCTACTTAATGAAACCGGTGATAAAACCCTATCAGATAAAGTTACTATTAGGGTTGAACGAAATACGGGTGGCTATTATTGGGTGTTTAATGAAAGCTCAGGTTGGGATTTGCGTCAAGACAACAAATGGCGTGTGGTGAAATCCTCGGTTAAAAATCTAAAACAACAGGGTAATGTGGTCTCTATACCAGTGAGATGGGGTGACTATCGAATTACTGCTATAGCCCCTAGTGGACAAAAAACCGTGTATAACTTTGAGGCGGGTTGGGATGAAGAAAACAAGCAAATTCCAGTGAAACCTGATCAACTTGCTATGAAGTTGGATAAAGAAAATTATCTAGCAGGGGAGTACATTACCGTTGATCTTTCATCGCCTATTGATGGACTGGTGACTTTAGAATTAGTAGGGGATAAAACCTACCAGCACGCGACCGTGGATCTAAAAGGCAAAACTCAGGTTCGACTTAAAATACCGCAAGATTTACAACGATACGACTTGTATCTGGTGGGGACGTTAGTGAACTCACAGAACTCGTTTGTGCATCGCTCTTTAGCCGTTGCACCCATTAAGCTATACCGAGGCCATCGCCACTTAGATGTGAGCCTAGTGACACCGGAAAAACTGCAACCTTTTACCACTCAAACCGTTAAGGTCAAAGTGAAAGGGCACCAAGCAA
Source organism: Vibrio rarus (assembly GCF_024347075.1). Lineage (NCBI taxonomy): Bacteria > Pseudomonadati > Pseudomonadota > Gammaproteobacteria > Vibrionales > Vibrionaceae > Vibrio > Vibrio rarus. Next base: position 1,652,533 of record NZ_AP024900.1, on the reverse strand, counting down.
TAAACAATGGTTATGTGGTATTAACGGTTGCGGATAAAGGCATCATTAATATGTCCCGTTATAAAGTGCCTAACCTGTTTGATTGGTTCTATGGGCAGAAACGCTTCGGTGCCGATATCGTAGATTTATACTCAAGACAGTTTAAATCACGCCCGTCGTCGTTCATTCGTCATCGTTATGGTGGTGATGAAGACCTCAATAGCAGCAAACCTATGGACAACTTAGTGGAGAGTAAAACCTTCAATACCGTATTACCTCCGGTTAAATTAAACAGTAATGGTGAGGCCGAAGTGCAACTGCATGTGCCTGACTATAACGGTGAAGTACAAATGGTGGCTACCGTGTTTGATGGCAATAAATTTGGCCAGAACACACAAGACGTAACGGTTAGCGCTCCTATTGTTGCTGAGCTTTCAGTGCCGCGTTTCTTTGCTACAGATAGCCAAAGCCAGGTGATGGTAGAAGCATCAAACCAAACTAAAAAGAGACAACGAGTCACACTGTCACTTAGTGCTGAGAATGGCATTACCCTACAAGGTGATCCGCAAAAAGTGTTGATGCTCTCTCCAGGAGAAAAGGGGCATTTTGCTGTGCCTATAGAGGTGGGTAACACGACCGCCATGTCGACATTGCAATTGTCAGTGGATAGTGCGGACTATACCGTGCAGCGTAATTGGCGTGTGCCGGTGCGTACGCCATCGCCATACGTGAGTAAAAAATCCACTCGAGTGTTACGCTCCGGAGATGTGATGCGAGTGAGTAAAGGACAATGGAATGGCATTTTACCTGTAGATCAAGGTATTAGCGCTATCTCGTTTAGCCGAGTGCCAGAAATAGAACCCACCGCTTTTGTACAAGGCTTGTTCCGTTATCCTTACGGTTGTGTTGAGCAAACCACCAGTACGGCTTACCCATGGTTACTGGATGACAGTTCGCTGTTGCCACTAAAGGAAAAGGTATTACAAAGCCGTTCTGTTTCGGCTAAGCATAACCAAACGGTTAATGACACGGATATGTTGCAACGAGCGGTCATGCGCCTCTCGTACTATCAAAATGCCCAAGGTGGCTTTGGTCTATGGGGCCGCAACTCCTATGAAGAAAAGTGGTTAACGGCGTATGTGGCGAGCTTCTTATTTGATGTGAAAGCCGCTCATCCGAACCTTGTTAATCAAGACATGCTGGATAAATTGGTTCAGCGCTTGCACTATTACCTCTACAACTCTAAGGATGTGAATGACTTGGCCTATGCGGGTTATGTTCTAAGCCGAGAAGGGCTATTGTCGTTCTCAGATGCGAAAAGCTACTTAAAAAACTTGAACGTCGACAGCAGTCTAAGTAATGCCTATCTAGGGGCGACGTTTTACCGATTAGGTGATATGCGTACCAGCAAGCGTTATTTTGCCGCTGTGGATGACAGTCCCTACATTGTGGTGGGTAGTTATTATGACTCTGCCATATCGTCGTACAGCAAACTGGTGTCTATCGTCAGTGAATTGGAGCAACTAGGTCCGATTAATCCGCAGTTATCCAATATGCGAATTGAAGCTGCCAAGGAGATTTTTAACAGGCTAAATCGTCGTCGCTATTTTAGTACCCAAGAGAAGTACGCCTTAGCCAAAGCAGGGTTTGAGTTGCAAGCATTAAATCAACATCCTGTGACCATTGCGCAAAATGGCTATTCGGTACAAGCCACTCAGCCATTTACCATGAAGTTAGGGGATACATTTAATAACGACACCGCGCAGCCTATCTATGTCACTGAGTCCATTGATGGCTACGCTGATCCAGATATGCTCAGTAGTTCCATTGCCTTTAAAGAGGTGGATCGTGACTACTTTAATGAGAATGGGTTACCCATTAACAGCGGCCAATGGCAGGTAGGGCAAACGATTGTTGCTCGTGTGAGTGTACGCTTGAATGAGAATGTGGACAAAGGGATGCTGGTGGATTATCTGCCAGCGGGATTGGTACTAGAAAATCCAGACTTTACTGACTCGAAAGAGCTACTTGAGTCGTTAGACTTCTATTCCAGTGACGTGGAGATGGAAGAGTTTCGTAATGACCGCTATGTTGCCGCATTGAATATGTCTGCGGGAAAAAAATACACATTTTATTATGTGATGCGCGCAGAAACCAAAGGGGTGTCAGAGGTGCCTAATGTGTATATTGAGGATATGTACGCGCCAGAACGTTTTGTTTATGAGCCAGGCTCTACTGAGACTGTGACCATCAAATGATCAAAACAGGGATAATCACTGCAGTCACAGCGATGGTATGCGCCTTTGCTGTGACTGTGGGCGGTTGGTATGCGCTTAATTGGGCATACCCCTTGCCGCAACAGATACATAAAAGTAACGCAGTGAATGTACTATCGTCACAAGGAGAAGTGTTACGTCAATTTGCCGATGCTAATGGCACGTTCCGTACGCCCGTTACAGTGGATCAAGTGTCTTCAATCTACCTGCAGTCACTGCTGGCCTATGAAGACCACGATTTTTACACGCACAAGGGCGTGGATATAGGCGCGCTATTTCGCGCTGCGTATCAGCGCCTTCGTTATGGAAAAATCGTTTCTGGTGGGTCAACTTTAACTATGCAAGTAGCGCGTATCTTATATCCCATAGATCGCTCTTATTGGGGGAAGCTTGAGCAGATCTTTCGCGCTTTACAATTAGAACATCACTACAGCAAGCAACACATTTTGAATATGTATCTTACTCATGTGCCTATGGGAGGAAACATTGAAGGGGTGGCGGCAGCCAGTGAGCGTTATTTTGGTAAGTCAGCCCAAAACTTAAATATTTCTGAAGCTGCGTTATTAACCGTGATCCCGCAAAGGCCTAGTGTGTATCGTCCTGATAGACACCCGAAAACCGCCTTGCAGGCGCGCAACAAGGTGCTCAGACGTTTAATTACTGAAGGGATGTTGACCGAGCAAGAGTACCAATTACTTAAGCAGGAAAAAGTGGCGGCAGGGCGCATGCCCATTAAACGGCAAGTGCCGCTATTGGCGCGTGAGTTAAAGCATCGCCAACAACATAATGAAGATATGCAAGATCCGAGCGCTTCCACAATCACCACCTTCATAGATAGTGAGTTACAAAACAATGTGAATGCTATTGTTCATCAGAGATTTAGCGAACTGTCACAAGCCTTGTCGGTGGCTGTAATGGTGGTGGAGAATAAAACGGGTAAAGTGAAGGCCTATAAGGGATCGCTGGATATGGACAGTAAGCGCAGTTTTGGTCATGTGGATATGACCAGAGCGGTGCGTTCACCAGGTTCAACCTTAAAACCGTTTGTCTATGGCAGGGCGTTAGATGACGGCTTGATACACTCGCAAAGTTTGCTGCTGGACATCCCTATGGCGTTTGGCGGTTATAAACCGCAAAACTTTGATAAACATGTGCAAGGGAAAGTGTCAGCCAGCGAAGCGCTGCAACGTTCAAAAAATATATCCGCCGTGTATCTTCTTGATAAAATTGGCGTAGAAAATTTCGTTAAGCAGATGCAGATCTTAGGGGCATCGCTACGTTTAGCGGATATAAATTTAACGGTAGTGTTAGGTGGTGGCGGCTCTACGCTGCGTGAATTGGTTATGTACTATACGGCATTAAGTCGGCAAGGTATGGCCATAAAACCAAGATTAAGCCAGATAGATCCTATTTTGCAAGGACGTTTGTTGAGCCCAGAAAGCGCTTGGATTACTCGCCATATACTGCAAGGCATAAGCCCACCAGATAGACCGCAAGCCAAATATGGGCGTAAAATCGCTTGGAAAACGGGCACCAGTTATGGTTATCGTGATGCTTGGGCTATTGGTACCAGTAATGACTATACCGTTGGTGTTTGGATTGGCAGACCCGATGGCTCCCCCTATGTAGGGCAAACGGGAGCAACAATGGCGGCCCCTTTTTTGTTTGATGTGTTTGACTTATTGCCTAAAGATCAACAATCAGTGACTAAGCCACCGCAAGTGGTTCAGCAAGCTATTTGTTGGCCTAGCGGGTTAGCAACGGCTATGGTTGCCAACAAAGACTGTATTGAAAAAAGAGTCGCGTGGACGATAGACGGCGTGACACCGAGAACCTTACGTCGTGATAAGCGTTTATCTAAGGCTAATCAGTGGCCTCAAGCCTTATTGTCTTGGAAAAAAGAGCACAGTCAATCCACGCATTTCATTGATATTATTCAACCGCAAGATGGCAGTCATATTTATCCTTACCCGGGGCAGGTATTGACCTTAAAATCGTCTAGTGTGTCGTCACGTTGGTATTTAGATGGCAATGTGGTGGGGGATCATATCGTGGCAGCGTCATTATCTGGTACGCATCAAATTAAAGCGTGCAATGACAGCACTTGCTCCTCTGTGAGTATCACCGTATACCCCTCACAATGAACGTATAACCGATAAGGTAACAAGGGAACAAAGTAAGGATAACCTGTGATGCGTGACGAAGGTTATCCTTTCTGCTTTTAGAGCGTTAGCGATTGAACCTGCTGCTGCAATGTGAATAGGTGCGCAGCCACCTCCATATGTTGTGGGTAGTCACTAAACCATGCGCGATACTCTTGAGTCATGACATGGATCTCCTCTGCGCGCATTAACTTCCAATACAGCGCCGTGGTGTGCAACATGGCGGCTAAAGGTTTAAACATCACCTTTTCATAAGCCAAAAATAACGCTTCCAACACTTGTTCGCGCATCGGTTCGGTGTTTATACCGCTGTTAATTTGCTTAAGGGCGTGAATGTAGTTTGCATTGGCTTGCAAGGTTGCCATTAAGCTACTGTTATGGGTGGCCATCCCTTTTAGCTCCCCGTGCACTAGGTTAAGCCAAGCCTGTTGTGTTAGGTCATCTTCTGTGAGTTGGTCATATTGTTGACGAATGTTCTTCTCTATCGCTTTTTGGTTACTCATCAGAGCCTTACGGACTTTTTGAAAGGGGAGCTGATAGGTTTTACACAGTTCAATAATCAAAGCATGGTACCCATCGCCTGGGAAATGCATATTGGTTTTAAAGGTGGCAATGGCTTGCTCTTGTTGAGGTGTTAACTCACTCATTATGTGTCCTGTACTGTGGCAAAATGTGGGGCGAAATGTGTTTAAAGTGGCTATAAACCAAAGCCAACTTTAGGAAGCATACGAACTGAGCGCACTCCCCATGGTGTTAAATCAGGCTTAGGCTTGCCAGTATAGTTCCCTAAACAGATATACCCTTTTGATAAATAACGATATAGAAAATCGCCGCCAAGCAGTTTGGCATTTTTATCATCAAAGGCAGGTAATAGAATACGTTCTACGCGAAGATCTGGGGCTTGTTTGAATGCCGCATAAACGGAGGATTTCACTTCATAAGCATTAAGATTATTCAGCAAAGCTTTATCAGACATTGATGCTTTTTTAGCAATAAAAAGCATGATGAGTCGTTTTTGTTGTTCCGATGAAACAATGAGCATTTCCATAATAGGGTTCCCTTTGAAAGAGGGAGCAGTATATAAGAGTGTGGGGTGAAAAACTATGCGTTCCTGATGGAGGGAATGGGATAGGTTAATGGGGGAAAGTTGGGCCTAGCCATTTTTGGTTAGGCCCAAGAGGGACGATTAATTAGTCACGCAATTCGCGACGTAGGATCTTACCTACATTGGTTTTTGGTAACTCGTCTCTAAATTCGATCACTTTAGGGATCTTATAACCGGTTAGGTGCTGGCGACAGTGTTTTTTAATGTCATCTACCGTCACAGGACCACGGGTAACCACCACCAGTTTCACTCGCTCACCGGCAATGTCATCGGCGACACCAACGGCGGCCGCTTCGAGAATTTTTGGGTGTAAGGTCGCCACTTCTTCCACTTCGGTTGGGAAGACATTAAAGCCAGATACTAAAATCATGTCTTTTTTTCTATCTTCGATATAGAAAATGCCATCGGCATCCATGCGACCGATATCCCCAGAATTGAGCCAGCCATCTGCGGAAAGTACAGCATCGGTTTCTGCTTGCTGCTTCCAGTACCCTTTCATGACCTGTTCACCGCGAATTTGAATCTCACCTACTTCGTTTATACCAAGGGGGAGTCCGTTTTCATCGACAATTCTTAGCTCTGTGCTTGGCAATGGTACACCAACGGCTGGAACGTATTCTTGCTGAGTATGTACGCCACCGGCGACAACAGGGGAGCATTCGGTTAAGCCGTACCCTTCAATAATGGGCATGCTGGTAATACGTTGCCATTCATCGGCGATGTGTTTTTGCGTCGCCATACCGCCTGCAATGGTGAACTCCGCATGGGAGAAATCCAGATCTCTGAATTTGGCGTTATTATTTAACGCAGCAAATAGGGTGTTGAGACCAAAAATCATGGTAAATGGGTATTTACTTAAATCATTAACAAAGGTTTTTAGATCTCTAGGATTGGTGATTAAGAGGTTGGTGCCCCCCATATACATCATCAGCATCATGCTTACCGAGTTGGCAAAGATATGATAAAGGGGAAGGGGGGTAACGGCGTATTCATTCTCTTTTGCGGTGCGTGGCCCAAAGTGGCCGAAGACTTGCAGTACATTTGCAATGATGTTTTTGTGCGTGAGCATCGCCCCTTTCGCTAAGCCTGTGGTGCCACCGGTATATTGTAAATAAGCCAAATCATCGTGGCTTATCACTGGGGGGTTAAAATCTAATTTTTTCCCCTCGGTTAAGGCTCGTCTAAGTGAGATAGCTCCGGGCAGGTGAAAGCTCGGCACCATTTTTTTGACGTACTTCACCACAAAATTAACTAAAGTGCGTTTATGAGGGGCTAGCGCGTCGCCAATACTGGTTAGAATGACGTGTTTTAGGCTAGTACGGCTGATCACCTGTTGTAAGCTGTCTCCAAAGTTGGTTACAGCGACAATAATGGTCGCCCCAGAGTCACGTAATTGATGCTCTAACTCTCTAGGTGTGTATAAGGGGTTCACATTCACTACCACTAGGCCGGCCTTTAAGGCCCCGAGAATAGTAATAGGGTATTGCAACAAGTTAGGCATCATTAACGCAATGCGATCCCCTTTTTTCGCATTTAGCTCCCCTTGCAGATACGCTGCAAAGGCAGAACTTTTTTCATTGAGCTCACGGTAAGTCAGTGAATGACCCATGTTAATGAAGGCGGTTTTGTCTGCAAACTTGTCAAACGTCTTGGCAAACATCTCATTAATATTTTTATATTGTTGAGTGTTTATAAATTCAGGTACGTCGCTCGGATAAGCATTGATCCAAGGTTTATTGTTTGTGCTCATTAGTATTCTCAGACTTATTACATACCGGTTATTTTAACCGATAATTGCATTTTTATGGAGAGGCTTAGGTCATATCTCGGAGGATGGAATGGCCACTTGATGGTTTAATCGACGGGTGTGGGGCTGTTTTTATCATAAAATCAACATAGAAAAAGGGCCAGCGTAATACTGGCCCTTGTCATGATACTCAACGGACATTCTCAAATGCTAATGCTTTACGCTCTAATCGGCGCAATAAAATGGTCAATAGGCCATTCACTGTGAGATAAAAAGCGCCGGCTACACCAAACACGGTTAAGGTGTCATAGGTTTGTGCATTGATACGTTGTGCGTAGCCCATCACATCCATAATGGTTATGGTGCTAGCAAGAGAAGTGCCTTTAAAGACCAATATCACCTCATTGGAATAGGCAGGAATAGCACGGCGAATGGCGAACGGTAATAATACGCGTAGGCTTGCCATATTATTCATGCCTAATGCTCGACATGCTTGCCATTGCCCTGAAGGAATGGCATTAAAGGCCCCTTTAAACAGTTGGGTACTGTAGGCTGCGGTATTTAAAGCCAGAGCTAGCATGGCACAAAACCACGGCTGACTTAGCCATGGCCATAAGAAACTGCTGTGGATCGATTCAAACTGTCCCGGTCCATAATAGATTAGGAAAATTTGAACCAATAATGGTGTACCGGTGAATAGAGTGATCAATCCACGGCTTAACCAGTGCAAAATTGGGGTACGTAAGATCAGGGTGAGTGTCATACATAGCGCCAAAATACACCCGACAAGTAGTGAGACAAATGTGAGGTGTAAGCTGGTCATTAAGCCGTCGAGCATTTGATAAAAATGTTGCAATGTCATGCTGTCGTCTCCGAACCTGCTGAGGCTTCTTGAAGGGAGAAGCGACGCTCAATGATTTTAACTAACTTCTGCGTAATGATAGTGATCACAAGATAAATAACCGCAGCGGTGGCATACCAAGTAAAGGCTTGGTGAGTGCTGGCAGAGGTTAATTGCGCTTGTTTCATAAGATCGGTCACACCAATTAAAGAAACTAGGGCAGTATCTTTTAATAGAACCAGCCATTGGTTCATTAAGCCAGGCATCGCGTGACGTACGGCTTGTGGTAATACGATTTTTACAAAGGTACGGCTTTTACTCAGCCCTAAAGCTTTAGCCGCTTCAATATGGCCGCTAGGTACTGCTTTTAATGCGCCACGAATGGTTTGAGATGCATAGGAAGCAAAGATAAGTCCTAGGGCAATCACACCAGAAATAAAGGGACTAATGTCAACAAAATTTCCCGTGATCATAAAGATCACTTGGGTGGAACCAAAGAAGATAAACAGAACAACCAGCAGTTCAGGTAACCCTCGAACAACGGTGACAAACAATATTGTTGGCCATGACATCCACTTGTGACGAGACATTTCGCCACAAGCAAACAGAACCGCTAATGCTAAGCCGACACATAAACTAACAAAAGCAAGTTGGACCGTAATCCAACTTGCTTGTGCAAGAGAGGCGGAGTAACCCGTTAACTCCATCTTACTTACCAAAGTACTTTTCAAAGATGGCTTTGTATTCGCCGTTTTCTTTAACGGTTTTTAATGCCGCATTCAGTTGGTCAACAAGCGCTTGGTTGTCTTTATTGACAGCGATACCGAAACCATTACCGAAGTACTGTTTGTTTGTTACTTGCTTGCCAACGTAGCTTAGCTTGTCGTTAGTTTTGAACCATTCAGCAACAACTGCAGTATCACCAAATACTGAGTCAATACGACCATTTTGCATATCGATGAATGCATCTTGGTAGCTTGCGTATGGTACAGCAGTGACGCCGTCCATTTTCTCAAGTAGGTATGCTTGGTGTGTAGAGCCATTTTGTACACCTACGCGTTTGCCTTTAAGTGCCGCTTGAGAGTCAACTTTTCCTTTAATGGCAACAAATGCTGCTGAGTTATCGTAATAAGGGTTGGTAAAGCTCACTTGTTTTTGACGCTCAGCAGTAATATCGATACCAGAGATTGCTGCATCGTAGCGATTGAATTTAAGTGCTGGAATCAAGCTGTCAAAAGATTGATTATGGAAAGTACATTTCGCTTTAATTTGTTGACATAAAGCATTAGCAAGATCAACATCAAAACCTTGGATTTGGTTGTTAGCATCAACGAATTCAAATGGCGCATAGGTTGCTTCCATAGCGAATTTGATTTCTTGTTGTGCTGCCATCGCGTGAGCGGAGGTTAAAGCAACTAATGATGCTAAAAGGATTTTTTTCATCTGTAATATCTCCAAAATGGAATACCGAACACTTATTGTAAGTGCTCGGTTTAAAAATTAGTGGTTGAGGTAGTCTGCAAAATTGCGTGTGCTTGGATTGGTAAACACGTCATTGGAGCCGTATTCGACGACCTTGCCTTGTTCTAAATATAAAACATGGCTGGCGACTTTTCGGGCGAAATCCACTTCGTGAGTTACAACAATTTGAGTAATGCCTGTTTGGCTAAGATCATTAATAACCTTAGCGACTTGAGAGGTTATTTCTGGGTCTAAGGCTGCAGTAGGCTCGTCAAAAAGTAATACTTCAGGTTTCATCATCAAAGCGCGCGCGATGGCCACTCGTTGTTGTTGACCTCCAGATAACTGCAATGGCCATGCGTCCATTTTGTCTGACAGTTGCAACATGTCGAGAATCTTTTTAGCTTCTTGCTTGGCTGCAATTTTAGATAATCCGGCAACACGAACAGGCGCTTCAATAAGGTTTTCCATGACCGTCATATGAGGCCATAAGTTGTATTGTTGAAATACCATGCCAACTTTTTTACGAAGCTCTAAGCCGTGCTTTTCAGTGACGCCTTTAGCAAAATCAAAAGACATATCAGTAACGGACATAGTGCCAGAATTGGCATTTTCTAATAGGTTTAAAATACGCAATAAAGAGCTTTTACCCGCACCACTTGGGCCAAGCAAAACCAGCGTATCCCCTTTTTCGCACTGAAAACTTACATCGTGCAGGACCTGGGTATCCCCGTAGAACTTATTAACCTGATTAAATTGAATACTCATTGTGCAAAGTCGCCTTAAATCTCACAATCGAGCATATTACCAATATCGCTTAAATATGCAAATTAATTGTATAAACAAACGAAGATTTCATCGTTGGTAAGAAGTACCGCATAATCCGCAACTGACATCGAACAATAGCAGTAGTAACCGCTAAATGAGGTTTAACTGAGGTTTAACTGGAAGGTTTAACTGGAAGGTTTAACTGGAAGGTTTAACAGTAGGTTTAACTGGACACCCAAGTTATCGGGTTTAACAGGAGCGGGTTTAACTGGACACCCAATATATAGGCTCACCGTTGTAACTTTTCCGTTTTTATCACTAAATAATTAGGTATGCGAATAACAATGGGTGTCTGGTTAAATTTTGTTAAATTGCATGCGGTAATATAGTGATTAACTTTGGGTGGCCGTTTAAAGAGAGTGGTTGTGAGTGTGATAGTGGCAAAGTGCGAGTTGTGTCGTAAGTTATTGTCTCGCTAACGCCGATGGTTGTGGTTGGTGGCATAATAGATAACGAGTAAAGCGTCATTATCAAAATAAAAGGGTACATATGATGAAATGGCTAGGGTTACTGGTTGTTCTTATTCCATGTTTAACTATGGCTAGTGAACGAGCTGAGCAAGCATGGCAATGGATTGATTCTGGGGCAGTGGTTATTGATGTGCGCACTCCGCAGGAGTTTGCTGCGGGACATTTAACCCAAGCAATGAATATACCCATATCACAACTAGCGCAGGCCGACTTATCATTTATTGATGCAAGCGATAATGTCGTGGTGTATTGCCGAAGTGGCAATCGTTCAGCAAAGGCACAGAAATTATTATTAACTGAAGGTTATATTCATGTGCATAATGGGGGAGGATTGCAAGAACTAAGACAGAAAAGATCGGAATAACGTGGGAAACAGTTATACTTACCTTAGGCTAATTGTTGGTCTTTTTTAGTCACTTTTTACTTTTTATTTGTTATTGGACACTCCCTTGAGCGCATTTTCTCACACTAATAAACCCCAGCCACTCGATGTATTAAAAAATGTCTTTGGCTATGATAACTTTCGTCATCAACAAAAAGCCATCGTAGACAGTATTGTTTCTGGTAGCGATGTATTGACCTTGATGCCAACGGGTGGTGGTAAGTCTATTTGTTATCAAATACCTGCGATTGTGCGTAGTGGAGTAGGTGTTGTAGTTTCACCACTAATCGCTCTGATGAAAGATCAGGTAGATGCCCTCAGGCAAGTCGGAGTGGCATGCGCTTTTTTAAATTCTACTCAAGATCAGTATGAGCAATTGGAAGTGGAAGATGCAGTAATGCGAGGGGAGATACAACTGCTATATGTATCCCCTGAACGCTTATTAATGGAGCGAACACTGAGTTTGCTAGACCAGGCAAATGTTGCTCTTTTTGCCATCGATGAAGCGCACTGTGTGAGCCAATGGGGCCATGATTTTCGCCCTGAGTATCAAAAGTTGTCGATATTGCCACAGCGATTTGCCAATGTTCCTCGAATTGCATTAACTGCAACCGCAGATGAACGAACTAGGCAAGAGATCATTAATCAACTGCAGTTGGCTAATGCTAAGGTGTTTGTGCATAGCTTTGACCGGCCAAATATTCGCTATCATGTGAGTGAAAAAGCCAATGCAAAAAATGAAATGTGGCACTTTATTGAACAAAACCACCCTCAAGATGCGGGTATCGTTTACTGTTTGTCGCGTAAAAAAGTAGAAGAAACAGCCGCGTGGTTATCTGATAAAGGGCGACTTGCTTTACCTTATCATGCGGGTATGTCGGTTGAGCAAAAAAATCAAAATCAACAACGCTTTTTACGTGAAGACGGCGTCATTATTGTCGCTACGATAGCCTTTGGCATGGGAATTGATAAACCGGATGTACGTTTTGTCGCTCATTTAAGTTTGCCGAAAAGCATTGAGTCCTATTATCAAGAAACAGGGCGTGCAGGGCGAGACGGTACACCAGTCAATGTATGGATGGCATATGGACTGCAAGACTTAGTAATGCAAAAACAGATGCTAGAAAACTCCGATGGCAACCAGCAATACAAACAAATTCAAGTAGGAAAATTAAATGCATTACTCGGTTATTGTGAGCTGAGTTCTTGTCGTCGCCAAACCTTATTGTCCTATTTTGGTGAAACATTAACAGAGCCTTGTGGTAATTGTGACAACTGTTTAACTCCGCCAAAAACATGGGATGGCACGCAAGCGGCTCAAAAAGCATTATCAACGGTATATCGTTCTGAACAAAGATTTGGTGTGACCTATTTAGTGAATGTTCTACTAGGTAAATCCGATGACAAGATTAAGCGTTTTGGTCATGATAAATTATCTACTTTTGGCATAGGGACCGAGCTTACTGCTGAGCAGTGGAAGGGGGTATTTCGTCAATTAATTGCCATGAATTACCTCACTGTTGAAGGAATGTATAACAATTTAAAATTAACAGAACAGTGCCGCGCCGTATTGCGTGGTGAGAAAAGCATTGAATTTAGAGAGCTGAGGAAAAGTACCAAGAAAAAAAGCAGTAGCCCCAAGAAGAGCTCTGCTTTATCGGCTCAAGACTCAGAGTTGTTTGAAAAGCTGCGCGAGCTACGAGCCAGTTTAGCCAAGGAGCAAAACGTTCCCGCTTATATTATATGTCATGATTCTAGCTTGGCAGATATTGCCTTAAAACGCCCTGATAGCTTAGCTGCGTTATTGGATATATCGGGTTTTGGTGAAACTAAAGTTGCAAAATATGGAGACGCGATTGTCGCTTTGATGAGCCAACTACCTAAGCCCAAACCCACACTGAGTGTTACCGAGCACGCTTCTCTTGAGTTATTTTTGCAGTGTCAAAATCTACAACAAGTGGCTACACAACGAAGTATCGCCCTTAACACTGTAATGAGTCACTTAGCTTCTGCTATAGAGATAGGCTCATGCTCACTCTCACAAGTGATCGACATTGAACCTACTGAATTAGAGCAATGTGAATTAGCGATCAAACAACTCAATATCCTAACAGAGCACAAACTTAAACCCTTATTTGAGCATTTTGACAGTAAATATGACTACGGTACATTACGTTGCATAGTCAGTCACTTTGCATACCAACACCAAGTAACCACATTAATGAGCTAAAATATTGCTCTAAAATATGGCCACCCAATTTAAAATAACAACAAAGCGCAGTTCATTATAAAATCTTTTATCGTGTTTGAGTTTTTGCTAATGGTAACTCAAATAGACAAAATCTATTGGGAACGGGGTTACGAAGAGGGTATATAATGCCAAATATGAAATTTTGGGCAACAGTACTCACCCATCACTGGGTTGAAACTAGATAATAGTCTGAAGTTGCTGGTTTAATTTAGCCAGATTTTAAATGCTGGCAACATGACGAAAAGTGTCGTCGTCTCTTTTGTAGGTGTTCGCAATAGCAAGTGAGTTCTTCTAATGTGCCTACTGGCCCGCGAAACAACTGACCAAATTTAGTAATAAGATTCAACCAGTTATCATGAGAAATATTCATCATAGTCAGTAGTGTTTCACTTTTTTTACTAATAGCTCCGTGTTGGTCGTGACGAATAATTCGCCCTGTTTCATCGACTAAGTTTAAGTAGTCATTCAATGAAAATGGAATGTGGGCTGAGTGATTTTGTCTTTCACTTTCCATAAAAGGTAACAGTGATTCAGGTTGTTCTCCCTTTAGTGTACTCTGAATACGAAGCTGAACACTCGTATGATCTGATTGCTCTGGCGTTTCGGCCATATTTGCTCGAATAGGGTTTAAATCGACATAGGCCATACAGGTAAGAAGAGCCGTTTCATCCAGCAATGCTTGAGATTTAAAGCGCCCTTCCCAAAAACGCCCTGAGCAGTTATCTTCCAGATTTGCTTTTCTTGCAATAGGTTCGTTAAGACAACGCATAAACCAACTAATGTCACATAGGCGACTTCGATAGATAGCGATAGAGTGTTTTAATTGATTCACTTTATGGGGTTCAAGTAATTCACCTTGCACAAATCGATGGGTTAAGTCATTTCCCTTAAATAATTTATGCCACTGTTCAAGGACTTGACAGTCTGTCCAAGCATTAACAGTATCAATATCAATTTTTAGAACAACGTGCAGGTGGTTAGACATGATGGCAAATGCGGCTATATCAATGGCAAAGACGCCTTCGAGTTTCATGAGTAATGATGTAACCCACTCACGTCGATGGTCATAGTTCTTCCCTGAATAAGAGTCATAGCCACACAAAAATGCGCGCCGAACGACACGACTACAGCAGTGGTAATAAGGGGTATCTTCGATACTAATCTGATTTCTTCGAGGCGTCGCCATAGTATGAATCCAACATTGATTACTACTACTAGTTTAGTTGAAAGTGTCAAATAGTGTAATTAATGCTGGGTGGCCAGGTTAAAGGTGGGCCGGGTTAAAAGCCGATTAAGGATGGGTGGCCGGGTTAAAAAGGGATTTCTGTTTCAAAGGTTACCCATTGCTGTGTGATGGGGTGGGTGAAACTTAATTGTTGTGCGTGTAGGTATAAGCGGGCACTTTTATTGCCATATAAACTGTCGCCGACCATGGGCATATTTAATCCATCTTTATGGGCACAGTGAACTCGTAGTTGATGGGTTCGTCCTGTCTCTGGGTATAAAAAGAGTTTTGATTGACCGTTGATATTTTCTATTAATGTATAACGAGTAAGGGAGGGTTTTCCTTGTTCATAGCACACCATTTGTCGCGGTCTATCCGTGGGGTCACCACATAAAGGTATATTAATTTCCCCTGTTAGTTGCGATAAATTCCCTTCCAGTAAGGCGACATAGCGTTTTTTAACTTCGCGAGCGATAAATTGTTTTTGTAGATGCTTATTAGCCCGTTTGCTCAAGGCAAATACCAGTAAACCTGAGGTTGCCATATCTAAACGGTGCAACACAAAAGGCCCTTCTGCCTTTGGGTACATGTCTATTAGACGATGAAAAGCCGAGTCTTGAATATGCCGACCAGGAACAGATAGAAAACCTTCGGGTTTATTGACGACCACAATGTGTTCATCTTCATACACTATAGGTAGGGGTTTATCCTTGGCTGGATTTTCCAGTAGTGGATTAGGATCAACCGCCAGACCTTGAAGCATGTGTGACAAAATAGGGTGGCACTTGCTCATGCAAGACGGGTAAAACTGTTTGTGCTTACGAATTTCTGATTTTGGTGATGGTCCCCACCAAAACTCGGCCATGGCAATGGGCTTGTATTGGTTTTGGTATGCGTATTGCAACAGCTTAGGGGCTGCACATTCACCGGCTCCTGCAGGAGGGACTTTGTAGGCTGTTTTTGCAAAGATGTCATTAAGATCTTGTTGCTCTCCATTCGCATTTAAAAAGCAATAGTGAGCAAAAATTTTGTGCTGCAGTTGATTGGATAAAACCGCTCTATTTTTTTGAAATTTACTGCGGTCAGCTTCAAATTGCAAAATGTGCTCTTGTAGTAAACTCTGCTTATCTGCCCACTCTTTTTTTAACCATTTTAATTGATTTTTCTGTGCAACACTTTGTTTGGCCAGTTGTGCCTGTAACGCGGTAAATTCACTGTGTGATAGGGTGGTTTGTGCTTGTATTCTTTGCTGTTTACGAGCTTGTCGACTCGTCGCAATTTCAGTCTGAAGATGAGTTATCTGTTGCGTGGCATCTTGGCGGATTTGTGCCAATTGTGCCTGCAAAACATCAATATTGTAGTGAGATTCAAGCTCTTTTATCTGCAAAGAAATCTGATTGACCTTTTCCAGTTCTTGTCTAAAAAAACCGTTGTCATCAAGCATGTCATAAACAGGAGGAACAAAGCCTGGATGTTGGTTTGAATCATTAAGCTTTCCAGAAAAAGCACAAAGAAAGCCCAGTTCACCTTGAGGGTTGTGGACCACTAAAACGCCAAACATTTTGCCTGCGGACAGTGAGTCGTAAGTTGGGGTGTTTTGTAATGTTTGTTGCAATTGCTGAGAAGCAACAACCGCTAAGGGATGAGGTTCGTAATAAAATGGAAAGGTAAACCGTTCTGGTAGGGAAACATTGCTCTCTTGTTGAGATAAGGCAGGTTTGAGTTGCTTGAAAAGTGGATCAATGCTCATGGAAGGGCTTTACCTTAGACGTTTTACTAATAAATGCATAATAGATGAATTGTATTGAATCTGATGGCTAGCTGCCACTAAATATCTCATTAGACATGGATTATAAAAGCAGACCCTCAGTGGATAGGGTTGTAAATACACGAGACGTGTTTTCAATCTCAGCTTAGTCTAACGAGTTAAATCCTGGATACAGCGTTGCAATTTTTGATTGTACAGTAACGACTGATTAAAAATATTCGCCTTGTTCTCAACGATCTTTTGGTTATTTCTGAGAATGCTCTGGTTGTGGCTGGTATTTTCCAAAGAATAGCAACAGTGGCTTTATGCAATGATTAGAGCATATTGGGGCGTTATACCAATCACACTAAGTAAGTGATCAGAAATAGCGCAGGAAAAATGCTCGAAAACAAGGCAGAATTTTTCGATAAGTAGTTATTCTACAATCAAAAATTCTAACGCAGTTATCGAGTGTTTTAACAAGCTAGAATGATCAGTTATTTAGTACGATTGGTATTATATTTTATGAGTAGGAAAAATGTAAAGGTGTGACGATGGAAGAACGATATTTGATGACAGACCACTACTTATTTGTGCAACGCTCAATCAAAATAGACGATTATTTTTAGGGGACAAAGTGCAAAATCGTCGCCTAACACAGTGTTGATTATTTTATGCGCCATTAACGGCAAGTTTACCTGGTTGAAAAAAAAGTCGCCCGAGGGCGACTTTGTTATAAACATAAGCGAGGTTTATTCAATAACAGGAAGTTGTTTCAACGCTTTTATATCACGATCAATACGCATTTGCGCGGCTGACGTAAATGGTTGAATTTGCTCTGCTGTCAATGATGAAGACGTCAAAGCTGCTATTTTATCGTTCATTATGTCCATGTCATTCAATAAGCTAAGAGCCAAGATATTTTCATCTGTAATGGTGTAATGTTTACCATTGATTAGATAATCTTTACCTTGTACGTAATCAGCTGCTAGATGAATGCCTACAAATTCGCGCAATAGACGTGCATTATCTTTGCCGTCAGTATCACTATCAGTTGAATATAGTGCCACTTGGTTAAGCAAAGCGTGGAACAGATTTGTTTCACCTTTAGTTACGCCGTTATTACGGTCAAAGCCAAAACCAATCACGGAGCGAGTGACATATGGGTCTAGCGCTTCGATGTTTTGATTAACCACATCATCATAGGCAGGGTAGAAATCATCAACACTTGAGATACCTTCCCATTTCCAATGAGTGCTTGAGCCTTCCATAGTAGTCAGGTCAAAGTCAGCTGGAAGTTGTGGATGTGAATCTTTGATTTGTTGAATCGCTAATTCATTACAGTGTTCTTCAGGGTCCGTACGGGTATCATTTTTGAAGACAGACATCACTGTATTGTAGTCACCAACACTGTCAGATGTAGCCATACGACATAGCATACCTTTGAACAATCGGTTGATTGGCGCAAAGTCAACCATAGCCTGGTGAGTCAATGAATTTGTATCACGGCCGGAGTGACGAGTAACAAGTTGTTGCATTGCAATTAAGCGATCAGGCCAGATACCCAGTTTATCCACTTCGTTTGAATATGGGTGTTCAGGATCGGACACGGTAGCTTTTGAACTGTTTAGACTACGACCGACAAACTTAATCTCAGGAGTATACTGGTAGAATTTTTCTTGATATTCCGCCTTGATACCCGCCTTAACAGCCATAAGGTCAAGCAGTTTAGGTGCATCAGAGTATTGACTAATTACTTGTCCTGGTTGCAGTTTATCTGCGTCATCTAAACTTGATAGATCAAGATCGCTGTATTTGCTCAGTAGGTAACTAAGATCGTATACACCAGGTTCAGACCAAACATAGCTGCCATCATCTTTTTTGAAGTTAATCAAAACAACAGCGTCAGGTTGGCTGACTACTTGTAACAAGAACTTAGCGACGCGGTTTTTCGCATTGACGCGATCACAATACCAGTGAGAGCTATCGCCAGCACACCAAGTATCTAATGAGCCATCATAGACGTTGAAACGTTTTTCAAGTCCACCAACATCTTCGATGAATTCGTGCATTCTCGAAAAGCCACTTTTTCGTGCGCCGATGTAGCCGATGTAGTTAGTATTGAAGTAACTAGCACGATCTGAACGAGTGTTGCGTAGTTTATAGAGGTTTAGGTAACGTTCAATATAGTACTGAGCGATTTGGTCATAGTTAAAGCCAATATCAAATCGGTTACAGTCGCTGTTTAAATCAACATGACCATCGGTACAGTATTTCCAACCAAAGAAGTTACTGTAACCATTATTGTCATTTTGTTCGCTAACGTTACCGTCCAGTTGTTTACTTAATAAGTTCACAGAACCTGTACGAGTTTCACCATTGTTGATGTCATGCGTCCATTCATCACGACGTTTTTGGTCGAGATCTTTCAGTGAGTGCCAGTAGTCTGCCTTATCCCAATCATCAATAGTAATGGCACGGTTGTCTTGGATTTCACGGCTGTAGCCAAAGCGGATTGCCGCTAAATCGTATGGACCAAAACCCATACCAAACATATCGTTCATGTACTCCATTTGAGTACTGGTTGATGTTGAAAGGGTGACGTTTGGATAACCTAGCTTAGCCAACGCGGCTTTTTGCTTAGCAATCGCAGCTTCTGTGTAGAAGTGTTTGTAATCCATTGATCCGCTGAAGTTATGGCGAAGACCAATACTGTGACCAAATTCATGGATAATCGTACCGACAAAACCAACGGCCGCAGTTTTAACTACCATGTCGTGACGAAGCTCTTTAGGCAATTGTTTTAGTTGCTTAAGTTTGCCGCCTACAACACCGTCAACCCAAAGTTCTGGTAGTTTCCAATCAATGGCATAACCTTTAACCCCTTTAGGTAGCACGCCATAATTACCGCCAAGGTTCATTGCGTCAGCAGTTAATATATTGTGCTCAGAGTTATAACTCATACGATCGTTATACAATTTAAGGACATTGTTCGCGTGTTCGATAACGTCTTGATTTGACTGAATATGACTAATGTCACCATTGACTTTCTCTGATAGGTCTTGCAAGTCACTAAACTTGAGTGGCTGTTGAGCAACTTGAGTCATAGTGTCTTTCATCATTGGCAGTGCATTTGCACCACTTTGTAGTGCCGCAGTCAATCTTGCATCGGCTTCTTTAATCCAATCATCTTGGTTATGAGGCTTAGCCGCAGTATCAATCGCATTGGCAATATCAGCAGGAGCTTGAGGTGCACTTGTTGTGGCATTTGCCTCAGTATTGATATCGTGGTTGTAATCTGTAACGCCGTCTACTTTAGTATGTTGTAGCGTCGGTTCAGGGTAAGTTTTACCCGTTGCTTCTTTTACCGAAGTTGGATTTAAACGGCCAAGGTTATAGTCACGTACGAAAATATCGTAAGAGAACGCGGCATTACCAAGGAAGTTACCACTAAATTGGTTAAAGCCACCGCTTATGATTTCGCCCGTTAGTGGGTCGTCACTGCTGTTTGCTATACCCAATAAACCATTGTCTAGAGGTTGGTCAAATAGTCTTAGGAAGCTATAACGTAAATCACCGTAGCGTTTGTTTTCAGCTTGTAGGAAGTTGATGTGTGGCAACCCTGTGTGGTACATGCTGTTTTGAGTGTTGATGATCGCTTCCGCTTCTTTAGCCGCGGCAA
This sequence comes from Vibrio rarus, assembly GCF_024347075.1. Lineage (NCBI taxonomy): Bacteria > Pseudomonadati > Pseudomonadota > Gammaproteobacteria > Vibrionales > Vibrionaceae > Vibrio > Vibrio rarus. The sequence continues at coordinate 1,632,377 of NZ_AP024900.1, read as the reverse complement.
GGAAGACGGCGTTATCTTCATCCCAGAAATTGTTCGATAAGTAGTAATTGACTTCTTTTTTATTTGGATCGTAACGGTTTAGGTAAGTGCGTTTGTACCCCGCTTGACCTGAACGGTATTCGTTATCACGGTATGAATGTGAAGTGGTAAAGAAGCCGAAGGTACTCTTGTCATCTTCTTGGTATGGGATCGCTTTGTAGTCTTTAGATACGATCTTGTCACGCTCAATCAGTGAGAAGTATTCAGTAGTATCAAAGCTTAGCTTATCCACATCCCAGTCAGTGGAAAATTTAGGGATACAGCTAATGCTAGGAACGGAATAAGTGGATTTCAACTCAAAGTTGATGACGCCATTTTTCAGATCAAGAAGGTAGCCTTTCCACTGCTCGGTAGGTACATTTGCCAATACAGATTTGACGGGCTGTACCGCACAACTTAGAGAGAATAAGTCGTTATAATCTTGTTCGGCAATGCTGACATTAGAGAAATCAGGCACGAAGTAATGTTTTTGGTCCCAAGTTAATGACTCACTTGAATCCACTTGTTCTTTGTTAGTACATTTATCGTAGCTGTCTTCAGCACATTTGTAGTCTACATATTTACCGCCAATCGTCAGGATTGGGCGATAGTTATTGTCTGTATCAAAGCGACCACTGTGTCCATCACCCACATTGTCGGTGTCGAGCTGTACAATCTGAATTCCATTTTCAGTCATACGTAGTTTTACTAGCTTGACATTATTAGGCACTTTACCAAGTACGGCAGTTAGGTAACGTGGCGTTTCGCCTAACATACGACGGTATAGAAAGGTCTTCGCTGATAGTGAGTTGAGGTCTGAAACTTTCAACTCATAGGGGGAGCGGTCAACCTTGTCATACGCCACATCCTTGGGTCCACAGCCTACAAGTCCTATGGTTGCAGCAAGAATACTGCAACCTAATAAGCTCTTATTCATGATTATATCCTGGTAATTATTATACTAAATGACATGCTACTTTGTGCTCGTCGCAACTTAGGGTAGGGGAATGTTCAAAACATCCTTTTTCAACAAGACGGCACCTTGTTGAAAACGCACATCCTTGTGGTGGATTCATGGGAGAAGGAATATCACCATTGAGGATTATTCTGTCTTTCTTGGCCCGTGGATCGGGTTGCGGAATGGCAGAAATCAGTGCTTCGGTGTAAGGGTGTTTAGGAGTATTAAAAACATCTTTAGCATTCCCTATTTCAACAAACTTTCCTAAGTACATTACGGCAATTACGTCCGAAACATGTCGGACTACAGAAAGATCATGCGCAATAAAAATCAATGCGATGTTCATTTCTTTTTGTAGGTCAAGAAGTAGGTTTACGATTTGCGCCTGAACAGAAACGTCTAAAGCCGAAACTGATTCATCACACACGATGAGTTTGGGATTTAGCGCTATTGCTCTTGCGATACCAATGCGTTGACGTTGACCACCAGAAAATTCGTGTGGGAAACGTGAAGCGGCACTAGGTCGCAATCCTACTTTGACTAACAATTCTGAAACCCATTGGTCTCGCTCTTTTGCTGTACCTATGCCATGAATTTCGAAGGGTTCTTTGATGATGTCCCCGACTGTATGGCGTTGGTTTAGGCTCTCAAGAGGGTCTTGTAATATGATCTGCATTTCTTTACGAAGTGGCATCATCTGTTTGGCGTTTAAGTTCGTGATATCACGCCCTTCAAAGAAGATGCTTCCTGCAGTTGGCTCGTACAATTTCAGTAATGTACGTCCGACAGTGCTTTTACCGCACCCAGATTCGCCCACAAGACCAATGGTTTGGCCGGGATAGAGATCAAAAGAGACACCATCCACGGCATAGACATATTTTTTTGGTTGAAACAGTTTGTTGGAGACTAAAAAGTGCTGTTTCAAATCTTTAATTTGGAATAAAGGAGTAGTTTGAGTCATTACATAACCTCTTTAACAGCCAGACAAGAGACAAGATGCCCTGGTTCAATCAGTGCCGGTTCAGGTCTAGTGCTATGACAATGATCCAATGCTTTAGTACAACGGTTGACAAAGCGACAACCAGTGGGCATCTCTTTTAATTGCGGTACGCTACCCTCAATCGTTTTGAGTTGCGTTTTTGGTACAGAAGAAACGGTTGGCATTGAGGCCAGCAGCCCTTGAGTATAAGGATGCGTTGGTTTACTAAAAATCTGATAAACATCCCCTTGTTCGACAATATGACCGGCATACATCACCGCCACGTCATCGCAAATTTCAGCCACTACGCCTAAGTCATGGGTAATGAACAAAATGGCCATTCCTAACTCGTCTTGCATGCGTTTCATTAGCTCAAGAATTTGTGCTTGGATGGTCACATCCAATGCCGTCGTTGGTTCATCGGCAATTAATACTTTTGGCTCACAGGCTAGCGCCATAGCAATCATGACACGCTGACGCATACCACCAGACAACTCATGTGGGTAAACATCTAAACGCTTTTCTGGCTCGGAAATACCGACTTTTTTGAACATTTCAAGGGTGGCCTGACGGCGGGTCGCATCTGTGGTGTATTTGGTGCTATGCAGTTCATACACTTCTTCCACTTGTTTGCCGACACGTTTTACAGGGTTTAAAGCCGTCATTGGATCTTGAAAAATCATCGAAATATCGTGACCACGAAGTTTGCAACGCTCTGCTTCGTCAAGCTTGGTGATATCGCGCCCCTCAAAGAGAATCTCACCGTCGGTCACTCGACCATAAGGTTGAGGTAGTAGATTCATGATTGACGCTGCGGTGATACTTTTACCACAACCAGACTCACCAACAATACCTAGGGTGCGACCTTTGATAACATCAAATGCCACGCCGCTTAATGCGGTAATATCACCTTCATCGGTATTGAATTTAGTGGTCACGTTGTGCAGTGACAGTAATGTTTTATTTGACATACATAGACCTTAATGACCGATGACTTGAGTGCTTAAATGCGTCATTCTAGGGAAGGTTTTGCCTTCCCGTTTTGCTTGTAGAACGGCTTGTTTTAAATCGCTATCAATCCACATGAGACCCAGATCAAGAGCACTTTCGTCGAATAAGAATCGAGATTGAGCTGTACCCACATTGTCTGGTAGACGAACGTAACGCCAATGCGCCGCACGAGTGAACTGCGACACTGTGCCCGGTATAAAGCAGTTGTATGCCATGATCAAACGTTGGATTTTGTTCGACTGTTTCACTTGCTCTGCCACCGAAGAAGCCTGATCAAATTTGGCAATTAATTCGTCCATTTTTGGGTCAGCAAAGCTGAAAAAGTTGTTAGTTTGAGGGACGATATTGCTGGAATGGAAATATTGTCGGTATACAGGGTATAAACCTGATGACATAGACAAATAAGCCATTTGGAATTTCTTCTCTAATAGGGATTTAAATCCCGTTGAGCCATCAACCAGTTTAAGCTCAAGATCTAAACCTGCTTTTTTAGCTTGTTCTTTTAAGATAATAACGTCGGCGGTGCTGCGCGCGCTTAGGTAAGTCAACGTTACCTGTAGTGAGTTGCCTTGTTTGTTGTACAACAATCCATCAGAACCTAAGGTGTTGTAACCGGCTTTTGCAAAGTGTTTTTTCGCTTCAACAGGAGAGAAGGGCTTAACCCCCACATCTTTTGGCGTGGCATAAGCACCTACTGGTGTACCAAAACCATTTTGTCGTGTCGCTTCACCATGACGAACATGCTTAATTACAGATTCAAAGTTGATGGCATATGCGATACCTTCGCGAACTTCACTGTTTTTAAGCAGTGGATTTGCCATGTTAAGCCATAGTCCTGAAGCGCCTACTGAGACTTCATTGCTCAGCATGGATTTCACAATGTACCCTTTTTGGAAAGGCTCAGAGTTGGTTTTATCAAACCATAGTTTCTGTGAATTGATGTTGAATGCGTCTAGCTCGCCTTTCTCAAAGTAACGGAAAGCCAAATCCGGATCACGAATAACAGAGAAACGAATTTTATCTACGTTAAAACGATTTTTTAGGTAGCGGTTATGATAACCCCACCAATTTTTAACGTGCGACATCTCGATAGTACGACCTTTTTTAAGTGCCGATACGTAGTAAGCGCCGGTCGTGGGTTCTGCCTTCCAGTTGTACTCACGGATGTAGTTTTTACCAATCCCATTTTTGAAGAAATGTTTTGGCTTTGGTTGCAGGTTAATACGATCAATTAATAACGCTTTTGGTAACGCATCAGACGACGTTAACGAAATGGTGTATTTGTCGTAGACGGTTAAGTTAACCACTTTTTCGCTGTAGTAATTATTGTAAAACGGCGCGTGAACGTTTTTGTTTTTTACGTATTCAAATAGGAATGCATAGTCTTCAGCGGTGATAGGAACACCGTCAGACCAAGTGGCTTTTGGGTCTAAACGGAAATACATGGTTTTGCCATCATTACCAAATGCCCACTGTGTCGCAAGTTCAGGGTAGGGCTGTAGCGTGTTTGGATGAATCCCCAGCAATCCAGGGTGGCTATCCATTAAATATGAACGAAATGACGTATTTGAGTCAGGACCAATAGTACGCATAGTTAATGGGTATGATGGAATATATAAGTTCAGCGTGCCGCCACGTTTTGCTTTGTCACTGGCAAATAAGGGCAGATCAGGATTTGAGATCCATTTTAACTCTTTAGGCAACTGTGGCGCTTGTTTTGCCTGTTGAGTCGCCACTTGCGCCTCTGTGACTGATGCCGTTGACGCTGCATTGGCGAACACAGGCACTAATAGTGATGTACCTAATAGCGTAACCAATAACGTGGAGAGTTTTCGTGTATGTAGAGTCATGATATTAGCTGTACTTAGTTTGTTTTTTAGGATCGAATGCTTCACGAATCGCTTCACCAATGAAAGTAATCATGGTGAGAATGCCCACAATGGAGAACACGACGGAACTCATGATCCACCATGCATCAAGGTTGGATTTTCCTTGTTGCAATAAGTCACCCCAACTAGGGGTGGGAGGTGTTAAACCTAAACCTAAATAATCGAGGGCGGTCAGCGTTGAAATGTTGGCAACAATGGTAAATGGCGCCAAAGTCACAATCATTACTAGCGTGTTCGGTAGGATGTGCTTGGTGATGATACGCCATGTGCTCGCCCCTTGTGCTCTGGCGGCCAGTACGTATTCACGTGCTCGTTCCTTGTAAGAAATAGAGCGCATGTACCAAGTGATCGGAATCCAACCAAACAGAACGTTAATAAAGACAAACAAGGCAAAGTTCGGCTTCATTATCGACACTAATATCATGATCACGTACAGCATGGGTAACATGGACCAAACTTCGATAATACGTTGCATGATGAGGTCAAATTTACCCCCTAAGTACCCCATAGCACTACCGACAATGACGCCAATAAAGTAACAAATAGCAAGCGTGATGAAGGCATAGAAAATGGCAATACGAAACCCGTACACCAAGCGTGCCAGAACATCTCTTCCTGAGTTATCAGTGCCCAAATAGTGCTGGGCATGTCCATTAGGTGCGCTGGGTGGGAAACCATTAGAATAATCTTGCTCTAGCGGGTTCCAAGGTACGATAGGCATGATGACCCAGTTGCCATTATTGGCTTTTTCGAACTTAGCTTGTAATTGGCGATAGTTCGCTTCGTAACCATATTGCTCACCAAAATCTTCACCAGTACGTATTTTTGAGTACGTTGGAAAGTAGAGGTGGCCTTGATAAGACACTACCAAAGCTTTGCTGTTGATCAGTGCCTCTGAAAATAGCGAAAGGACCACTAGCAATACTAAAAATATAAGAGAAAAGTAGCCTCGTTTAATTGAATAAAAGCGAGCCATTTTCTTTTTAGTTAATTCATCAAACTTAAACATTATTTACCAAACTTAACCCGTGGATCAACGGCTGCCACACACAGATCAGAAATGATATTACCGAGCATAAGCAGCAGTGCTGAGAGAGATAAAATACCCATTACAACAGGGTAATCTCGTTGAATAATCGCTTCGTAGCCAAGTAGTCCAATACCGTCGATATTGAATACCACTTCAATTAAGAATGAGCCGGCAAGAAATACACTAATTACAGAGCCAAAGTGGCTCGCAATAGGAATTAAACTGTTTCTTAACGCATGTTTGTAAACCGAATCTTTGTAAGTCAATCCTTTGCTTACCGCTGTTTTGATGTAATCGGCAGATAAATTTTCAAGCAAGTTATTCTTCATTGTCATAGTTAAGATCGCCACATCAGCAATGGTGTAACAAATCACCGGTAAGATGGCATGAGAGAATAAATCTTGTACTTTGCCAAGAAAGGTCAGTTCCTCGAAGTTATTACTGGTGAATCCCCCAAGAGGTAACACATCAAAATAGAAGGCGAGTAAGGAAAGTAATAGCACCCCGAGCACATAGTTTGGCATCGAATAACCAATGAATATGATGACGGAACTGATATTGTCACCTTTGCTTCCGTGGTGGATCGCTTTGTATATCCCAAGGGGAATTGCGATGCCGTAGCTCAGAATCAAAGCAATCACACCGTAAAACAAAGATACAGGCATACGCTCTTTAATCATGTTCCAAACAGGATCATAGTAACGAGTTGATACGCCAAGCTTGAGATGAACCAAGTCGGTTAACCAATGTGAATACGCGAGATAGACAGGTTTATCCATTCCATACAGTGCTTTTAACTCGTTGATTTCACTTTCTGAAAGGGTTTGAGAGGCGGTTTTTGCCCCCCCGTTCATTTGCATTTGTGAGATCATTCGTTCTACAGGTCCACCTGGAACGAAACGAGTCAAACAAAAGATCAGTACTGTTATTCCTAAAAAGGTAGGAATAATCAGTAACAGTCTTTTAATAAAATAACCTAGCAATTTGATGTCCTTATGTTGTCTTGTAATATCCTTACGTTGTATTGACTGCCTAGAACATATAGTAGGTCGTTAGGTAAAAATGGGGGTCTTTATCATCGAACAGATCGGATACTTTGCTCGGGCCATGTTCCGGATCGTAGTACTGAGCGCTGTTGGTGTAACCTAAGCCCACGTAAATATTGTCGGTAGCTTGATAGCCTAACTCTTCAGTATGGCTGATCGTTGGGTAGGTGGAGTAACCTTGGTAGGTAATGTAGTTGTAGTCAGCCAAGCTTAGCGTAAAGTAAAACTGCTCAGAAATTTGATAGGTCGTATCAAGAGATAAAGTTAAAGTGTATTCAGTTAAGTTGTGGCTACCCGCAACTTTGTACTCATTAAAGTACTTGGTTACTGAAGGTGTTAGAGATAACGATAAACCATCAATAAAACGGTTTACATCAAACGAAATTGGCACATAACCTTTTAAACCAAAGTACAGGTTAGTGTCTTGGGAGTATCGTGTCGTTGGTAAAATGACACGACCTTGCACACCAATAGTAGTGAAATCATCAAAGAAGCTGTAAAGATTATTGTATTTGGCGTACAAATAAGTGGATGACATGCACCAGTAATCTTTGGTGTGTGTCGAACAGTAAGCGGTATCTAGATAGTAAGTCCCAGTAATCACGCCTGCACTGAAATTTTGTGTGAACTGATAACCTAATTTGAGGTCAATAGAGAAGCTACGATCGTCTCTATAATCGTCTAACCAATCATCGGCGTAGGTGCCCGCCACATAACCAGTAAACGCGGGTTTGAAGGTCTGGTTAGAATCAGCGCCTGCGTCTTGAGCATTTGTTATCGTCGTTTCATTTGCCAAAGTTGTTGTCGCAGTTAGCGAAAGTAGGGCAAATAAAACTCCTTTTTTTACCACTAAATTTAATCTGTTCAATTTGATATCTCAATAAAAATGAAAAGGTGTGCATATTGAGAGGGATTGGCCAACAACCAGCACTATATGACGGTGAATAACACCTCTTAATGCAATGGATAGTTTTTCAGATTTATATACGGGCAGTTGAATATTATGAGTAGTTATAGAATCAGTAATCCCTACTAACTATAAAGTGAACAAACTCATTAAATCTAACTAGCGATAACTTAAATAGTTATAAACCAACAAACGATAAACTATGTAAATAAGAGTTATCGTAAAGTTGAATCATAACTATGCAAGATAGTTCCCTCTCACGCTATTTTTAATAGCATACAACATATGTTCAAATTATGTTTGTGATATAAATCAATATATAAAATATATAATGAAAATTTTTGAAACTTCATACATTAATAACTGGTAAAAATAGGTTTTTATTGAACTTAATTATCAAAAGTGAAATATTAAAAACCATTTATAAATAATAAGTTATTAATTATATTAAAGTGGTCTCTTAATAAATAGAGATTAATTTATTTTAATGAATGAACAACAACGCTTATTTTCTGAATAAATGACGTATTTTTGAATAAATGAATGTCTTGCTAGGGGATGGCAATAATGAAAAAGGGCGCATTATTAGCGCCCTTGTTTATATCCAAATGCATTGGGTGTTAAGGGAGGGGGATGATGGTGACGGATTCACCGGCTTTGACTTTTGCGTACAAAGGGTCAATTAGAATGAGGCAGTTGGCTTCACTCATGGAGCGTAAGATCCCAGAACCTTGTGTACCTGTTGAAGCGACGACGAGTTGCCCTTGTTCATTCACCTGATAGATGCCACGAGTAAACTCTGTTCGCCCATGACGAGAGCGTAATGGCTCACTGGCTATGGCTTGCAGTTTGTTGAGTGTCCAATTGTTGACACCTTGCATCTTGCGAATGGCAGGTTGCACAAAGTTGATGAATGAAACCATGGTGGCTACGGGATTACCCGGTAGGCCAAAGAAGGGAGTATCGCCGATTGTGCCAAAAGCAAGAGGTCTACCGGGGCGCATGTTAATGCGCCAGAAGTCGATATTGCCATTTTTGTCCAGCACATCCTTGATGTAATCGGCATCGCCTACAGACACGCCTCCTGTGGTTAGAATCAAATCCGCTTGCTCTGCTGCTTGAGATACCGCTTTTTCTATAGCGAGATGGTCGTCGGCTAAGATACCTAAATCGATGACTTCGCAGTTAAGTGGCTTTAATAACCCCATAAGAGCATAGCGATTAGAGTCATAAATACAGTTTTCTGATAATGGCTCACTGGGATGCTGAACTTCATCGCCAGTAGAGAAAATGGCGACTTTTAATTTAGGCTTAACAGAACAATCAACAATACCTAAAGAGGCAAGCATACCCATTTCAGCCGCCCCAATAATACGCCCTTGATTAAAGACATTTTGTCCAATCGCCAAATCTTCACCCGCCAAGCGAACATTCTGCTTTGCTTTAATCGATGCCTTATTGAAGGTGATAAAGGGGATGTTGCCGTCCATTATCGTGTCGGCCTGCTCTCGCATGATAACCGTTGTACCATTACTAGGAACCGGTGCTCCTGTCATTATCTTAACGGTTTCACCCGCTTGTAATGGTTGAGGATAACGTTGTCCCGCCATGACTTCACCAACAAGAGTAAAGCGTGGCAAGTGAACATCCTCATCACGGATAGCGTAACCATCCATAGCCGAATTGGCGTATTGTGGCACATTCATATTACAAACAATATCGCTGGCTAATACATAGTTAAATGACTCTTCTATTGCTCGTTGCTGCACACCTGATATGGGTGACACCTCATTGAGTATGCGTTCAATACCTTGCTCTACCGAAAGAAAGGCGGGAGAGAGAGTATCGCAACTGGCTACGGCACTCTCTGGGGTTGGCGCTGTTTGCCCAGTAATGGTATCAATAATGAACTGAGCAATAGCCTCTAGATCGTTGATGTCAAAAGAGGGTAAAGGGCAATCAAAATCAATGTCTGAGGCAACGGCAATAATGTTGCTGTCTGTTGGGTGCATCCAAGGGTTGTCTAATGCCTTCCTTCGTAACTCAATTTTAGGAAATGATTGGCTTTTAAATCCTTCGATTAAAATCAAGTCAAGTTGCTGGTGGTCAAATTGCAATAACAAATCATCAAAGGCGGCTTCTTGATGCGCTGTTTCTGTGATCATGGCGTGACGGTAGCGCGAGCTAATTAACATTTGGCTTGCCCCAGCTTTGCGCAGGCGATAACTGTCTTTGCCTTGTTGGTCTATGTCAAAATTATGGTGGGCATGCTTTAGCACCCCAAGGGTTAAACCCGCTTGGGTTAGTTTAGGGATGAGTTGTTCAAGAAGTGTTGTTTTGCCAGTACCACTAAATGCGGCAAAACCCAAAATTGGCGTATTACAAATGGTCTTCATAGGTTACTTCTTAAACTGTTGTAATTCATGAGGTGAATTGAGATTAACGAAGCTGTCTTGGGTATCACTAAAATCAATTTGTCGCGTATTGCAGCGGTCATAAAAGAGGATGATTTTGCGTTCGCCATCATCAAGAAATTGTTGTAGACGCTCCAATACGCGGCGACGAAATACCGTAAACACGGGTTGGATAAATTGACCATCATGGGCCACTAAAATCTCATCGTCATCACCGATTTCCTGTTGCATACGCTGGATAAAAATTGGGGAAATTTGCGGGCAATCACAAGGCACAAAACCTACCCATTCACTATCAATGTGAGTGAGTGCTGCATGGATACCTCCCATGGGTCCAACAAACCCTTGGTACTGATCTGCAATAACAGGAGCGTACTCTTGATAGCGTTGTTGCGAGCGGTTGGCATTGATATAAATGGAATCGCTGTGCGCTGTTAGTACATCGAGCACGTATTCAATGAGGGGCCTTTGGTTAAGTTCAACTAGCCCTTTGTCTTGTCCTTGCATACGAGTGGCTTGCCCCCCTGCGAGAACAACCCAACTGATAGAGTTCATATTAGCTTCCTAACTTATTATGCGAATGGGTGGATTTACTGTGATTAGAGGCCTCGTCGATCACTCTAAGGTGTGGGGTGACGTAAAGCCCTTGGTTTTCTATGGTCCATTGGGTATCGCATAGCTCAGTTAACCCATTTTGTTGGTGGCTGGTGATCACGATACTAGCGCCTCTTTCTAACAAATCTTTAGCCAAGGTGACGATACATTGAATGGATTCCGTATCCAGAGATGCACTGGGCTCGTCTAGCAGCAGGATAGAAGGGTTAGCAACCCAAGCACGGGCCATAGCAAGACGCTGTTTTTCTCCTCCTGAGAGTACAGAGCAATGCTCATCGGCTAAAGATTCAAGGCCCACCAGTCTTAAAGCATTAATGGCCTGACTGCGGTTATGAGCTCGTTGTTTACCCGAGGCTGACTGCGCATAGCGAATATTATCAATCAGAGTGGCATCAAAGGTATAAGGGGATTGATGCAAATAAACCACATCACGAAATAGCTTACGTTTAAATAGACGCTGAAAGGTGGAGATTTCAGTATCATTAATCATGCCACTACTCGGTGTGGTGAGCCCGGCAAGAATTTTGAGAAGCGTTGTTTTGCCAACACCATTTTGTCCTTTCAAATAAATGGCATCACTTGGGCCTATCTGCAGGTGAGGAATATAGAAAAGCACGCGTTTGTCGTAGCGTTTCGACAAATCTTGGGCTCTTAATTGTATGGTCATTGGTTGTCGCCTCTAGACTCGTATATGACTTTGCCCACGCAAAGAGGTTAAGACAAAGTTCAGTATTAGTGCCAGCAGTAGCAGAACAATACCTAATGCCACCCCCTGAGAAAAAGCACCGCGTTGGCTTTCTAAGGCAATGGCGGTAGGGATATTTCTTGTGTGTCCGAGAATATTGCCTCCCACCATCATAGAACATCCCACTTCGGTGACGATGCGTGAAAATGCGGTAACAATGGCCGCTATCAGTGCAAAACGTGTTTCCCACATCAAAGCTTTAAATACTTGAAAATAGGATTTTCCAAGTGTGATGGAGGTTTCCACATTTCGCATATCAACGCTTTGATATCCTGCTTGAAGCATAGAAATAAGAATAGGCAATGCAATCAGAACCTGTCCAAGAATCATTGCCTTTTGTGTAAAGAGCCATTGCCAATCCCCCAATGGACCGGAGCGAGATAAGGTCATATACAAAAGCAAGCCAATCACCACAGTAGGGACCGCTTGCAATGTATTAATGATAGACGTGAGTATATTTCGTCCAGGAAAGGGGGCGTAGGCCAAAACCAAAGCAATGGCAATGGCCGGCAATAACGACAAACTCAGGGCCAGTAATGACACACTAAAGGAGATGGAAACCACCTTCCATAGTGCAGGATCAAAGTTAAGAAGCAGTTTGACCGCTTCAATACTGGTATCACCTATATTCATTATTTTGACGGTTTCGCATCAGCAGTGAACAGCTTTTGTCCTTTTACTTGAAACTGGTCAATGAGGTGTTGGGCTTTGTCACTCACCATCCATTGACTGAGCACTTTCGCCCCTTCAATGTTTAAATCAGGGTAACGTTTTGGGTTAATACGAATAATTTGATATTGATTAAATAGGGCAGGGTCACCTTGTGTCCAAATGGCCAGATCTAATTTCTCTTGATAAGCAAGCCATGTGCCTCTGTCGGTTAGGGTATAACCTTGCAATTCAGAGCTCATATTCAGCGTTGGACCCATGCCTTGACCAATAGAGCGGTAGTTAGACCAACTGTGTGGCGTGTGATTTTTGGCCCACAACGACAACTCTTTTTTGTGAGTACCGGAGTCATCACCGCGAGAAATAAAGATTGATTTATGTTGTGCAACTTTAGTTAATGCTTGCGCTGCGCTGTCACTCTCTAGCAGTTTAGCGGGGTTGTTTTTTGGGCCTACAATGACAAAATCGTTATACATGACAGATTTAGCATCAACACCATAACCGGCATCTAGGAAGGCTTTTTCCGCTTTTGGGGAGTGAGTGAGAACAATATCCACATCGCCCATTTCACCCATTTTTAATGCTTTACCAGAGCCTGTGACCAATAACTGGACTTCGTATCCCGTATCTTTAGTGAAAGTAGGCAGTAAGTAATCCAGTAATCCTGAGTGATACGTGCTGGTGGTGGTGGCCATACGCAAAGAGTGTGAGTCGGCATGAGCGGGTACAGTGAACAACAGTGCCGCAGTTAGCGTCAATAGTGCTGTTTTAGTGTATTTAATTGATGAAGATAGAGCCTTACTAAACATGGCTAATTAATCCTTACTTGATGATGTCTTGATTTGTATCGGTGGCATTTTTGCCGTCGAATTCAATTTTTTCAACGCCGTGATAAATTTGAAAACGAAGTCCTTTTGCTCGAGCAATAATGGTAATCCCAAAACGTTGTGCTAATTCTAAGCCCATTTGCGTGACCCCCGAGCGAGATAATAAAGTTGGAATGCCCATTTGAGCCACTTTAATCACCATTTCTGAGGTGAGTCGGCCAGTGGTATAGAAAATTTTATCGGCCCCTGACTCTTGCTTGAGCCACATTTCACCGGCCAGAGTGTCAACCGCATTGTGACGCCCCACATCTTCTACAAATGAAACCACTTCGCCGGGTTTGCAAATGGCACAACCATGCACCGCTCCAGCTTTTTTATAGGTGTCGTTGTAATGAGTTAGAGCCATTAAGGTTGAATATAATGCACTTTGTTTGATATTGGTTTGTGGTACTTTATAATTTTCTAGGCTTTTCATTACGTTGCCATACATTGTTCCTTGGCCGCAACCGGAGGTGACGGTTTTCTTTTGTAAGGCTTTTTCGAGGAAATCTGTATTTTCTTTGGTGACCACTGCCACACTGTTTGTCTCCCAATCTATCAACACAGATTCAAGTTGGGTAGGGTCTGATAAGAAACTTTGATTCTTCAAATAACCCAACACTAAGGCGCCAGGGTGAGATCCTAAGGTCATTAAAGTGACAATCTCACGCCAATTCAGTAAAACCGTGAGCGGACATTCACAAGCAATGTCTTTAGAAAGCGGCTCACCGTACTCATCAAACACGGATACGGTTTGAGTTTGTTTAGGCGCTGTACCAGCCACAATAAAATGGGGAGTTTGAGGCATCAAAAAATCCTTTTCTATACTAGAAGCAGTCATTTGAGAAAGGTTGAGGGAAACATATTTCTCTTGTACTCGAAATAAGTCGAGTAAAATATTCATTTATAATAATAGGTTAGCTTAGCGAGGTAACAATGAAAACGGAAGACAATTGGCCTATCCGATGTCAGATTATTCTACATGAAACACAGAATTCTAAATGGAAAACCTATAATTGGCACATTGAGCAGATTAATTTACAGCCAGTAAGCTCGGATGTGGGGATGGACGCTGAGATCCAACTGTTTAGAGATGAACGTACCGATTATCGTTTTAATCTCAATTCGCATAACCCGAAATTATTCGTGGTACTGGAAAACGATATTGAACAATTGAGTCTGGTGTCAGTGACCGTTTCGCAAAGCGTTGCGGGCAGTTATTTAGATGGTGATTATCTGGTGTTATCGGTGGATCTACCCTTGGCAGTGCATGCATGGATGGAGGCGTACCTTGCTCGCCATGGAGAGTTGATTGAACATAAGCGTAAAAAACGTAAAGGGGCAGGGCGTGCCAGTCAATAAATTAGAGAAAGGAGTGGCCGTATGAGTCGTCGTGGATTATTTGAACGGTTATTACATAAACATGCCGTTCCCGTTCAAGATGAAGAGTTAGACCCTTCTGATGTCCAGAGGGATTATGCCACTGTCCCACAAGGAGTCAAAGAGGGCAGTACAGAGGCCTGCACTGATACACAGTGTAGTGACCCTGTGGATACGAAAAAAGAGCCTTTGCATGAAAAAATAGCGGAGCAAGATGAGCCCCTTGAATCATTAGACAATGATGAGGAGTCGCAACAAGGGAGTGCTATGTCCGCATTATTGGCTTCTGATGCAGCGCCGGCCCTTAAAAAACGCGCCTTGCGTAATCTGTTTTTCAGTGGTGAGTTTAGCGAAGTAGATGAATTGAACGATTATCATCAAGATTTTAGCCAAATAAAGTCGCTGTCTGCGGATGTGACTAACACATTACGTCAATGGACCTGTGACAAAGTGGAGCAATTGAATGAACTCGATGAGGGACAATCACCACAAACTGCAGTGGTAACGAGTGATCCCGCGGGTTCATTAGCTGAAAACAGTGAGCAGGATGAAGCTCGCGACGGGCAAAGTGCATTGGAACAAGGCCCAATAACGCAAGATTTAACAAAAGTTACAAATGATAATGATAATCATCCAGTTGTAAATGATCTTGATGACATGAAAACAACACAACATAGCGAAATGCGCTTTTATAAAGAGGAATGATGTATAAATAGACAATTGAATAGATAAAATATCCATAAAATCACACGGTTAACATTTTTTTGTGCGTAATGCCTCAAAATTCCTATGGATTTAACATGCTTCAACAAAAAATCTGCAATCCTTACGTAAACCATTCACATAATAAGTAAAAACTTATTTATTAACCCATAGGATTCGAATGCTTAAGGATTTTTTAGCCCAATCTGTAACATTAAATGGGCAAGCGAGAAACTATGCGTTTACCCATACCTTAGAACTCTCTAATCTTATTCCTCCCACAGTGAGTTATGAAAGCCAAGGCGCACTGTTAGTGATTGCCACGGAACAGAACTTAGCACAACTGCAGTTACAGTTTGCCCAGATGGCTTCGGTGACTTTTGCATTAGAGGCAAAGCATAAAGTAGACACCAGTGTTGATGCCTATTACTTCACATCGGCACAACTTAGTGGTTATCTTGGTCAGTTTATTTTCACGGTTTCACAACAAGACACTTTATCTAAAATTGACTTAGCTCCGGTGGCCATTGCTCAGCCACACTTTGATGTGGTGCTCGACTTTAGCGCCCAGTCATACATAAATACGGAAGTGCCTCCAGTGGGGTATTTTCCTGTCGGACGAGGCTACCCAAGTCTAGATGATGCTGTGGAAGAAATTAATGCTTTAGTGGGAACCTTTGATAAACCAAAGTTTTTCCGTTTGGATACTGACAAATGTGCCCACAGCTCAAGGGGAGTCAAAGGGTGTGAACGATGCATCTTATCTTGTCCAGCTGGAGCCTTAACCAGTGAAGGGCGCGATGAAATTGGCTATAAGATAGAAATTAACCCCTTTCTTTGCCAAGGGGTGGGTACCTGTGCCACATCTTGTCCAACGGGCGCCATTGAATACGCTTTGCCTTTCCCAAATGAAACCCAAGGTTATATTGAACGCACGTTAAAGAACTATCATCTGCAAGGGGGGGAGAACCCCATTGTGCTGTTTTGTAGTGCCGAGCATGAAACCTATAACCTAATGGCCTTGCGTGTCCTACCGGATAACGTCATTCCCATAGTGGTGAATGAATTGCCCTCGGTGGGTATTGATACTTGGTTTGCCGCTCTCGCCAATGGCGCGACTCAGGTGCTATTTGCCGCCAGTAGAAGAATGCCAGCAACCATCATTCGCGTGCTAAACGAAGAAGTGAGCGTAGCACAAACGTTATTACGTCAGCTTGGAATTAATGCCGGTTGTATTGATGTTTTGTATTTAGAAGATCTTCGTAGCAGTAAGCCAACACTGTTTGAACAGCCACTACAGGTTGTTGTAGGAGAGGTGGAAGGGGATAAGCGTGCTCGTTTATTTCAAGCATTAGATGCATTGGCTACCACGTTTGTGCCATTGCAACAACAGGTTGCCCTTCCTCAAGGTGCGCCATATGGCAGTGTAGAATGTGATACGGACAAATGTACCTTATGCATGGCCTGTGTGGCGGTGTGTCCTACCGCAGCATTACACAATGAAGGTCAGTCACCTATGCTTAACTTCATAGAACAAGACTGCGTGCAGTGCGGATTGTGTGAGGGTGCCTGTCCTGAAGATGCCTTGAATCTGACACCTAGAATGAACTGGGATCGATCTTCGCGAACCACAGTGGCGACCATAAATAAAGATGAACCCGCTCTGTGTTTAACCTGTCAAAAACCGTTTGCACCTAAGTCTATGATTTCTATGCTTCAAACGAAATTAAAGGACAACAGTCACTTCTCAGATGATGCCGCTATACGCCGTATTGCTATGTGTGAGGACTGCCGAGTAGCAGACATTTATCAAGAAATGGCGAAAGATCCTACAAAACAGCTAAAATATTAAGGGTAAGCATGAATCAAGATGTACAACAGTCACCACGAGCTGAGATTTATTTGCTGTTTGCCACCTTATTTAGGCAAGCCCCCAATGGGCAACTCATGCAGTGGTTAGCAAATTTAGACACCGATGATAAATCGAGTGCGATGAGCGCAGATTGGAGCGCACTGAGTGAACAAGCAAAAGGTGCCAATTTAGAACAGATACAAGACGAGTATCAAAATCTCTTTATTGGTATTGGTCGTGGCGAAGTCATGCCATTTGCTTCTTGGCATCGCAGTGGCGCGTTAATGGAGAAACCATTAATTGAATTGCGCCAAGATTTGGCCTCGTTGGGCTTTGAGCGCAACGAAACCGTTAAAGAACCGGAAGACCATATTGCCGCATTATGTGAGGTGATGGCGATGTTGGTCGAGGAAAACGCTTATCAGCAGGGCGTATTTTTTAATCGTCATATTGCGAGCTGGTATAAAAATTTAGTGACACAAATTCAAGGTGCAAGTGCGGCACAGTTTTATATCACTGTCGCTTCTCTTTTCGCTTCTTTCATGGAGCTAGAAGAGGTCGCACTTAGTGAGCAGCATATCGCTGTTCGTTCTAGTGATGTGGATTAGGTTGAGGATGAATTCATGAAAAATAATAAAGATATTGATAATCATCGTCGCAGAGCAATGAAAGCTCTAGGTGGTGGTGTAGTCGCTGGAGCGATGCTGAGTACTGTGGCAACAACAGCACAGGCAAGCCCGGTTAAAGTTGACACCGAGCAATCGGTGGATGACAAAGGTTATCGCGAAACCAAGCATATCCGCGACTACTATGATTCACTTTAGGAACCCAACACTATGAAACTGACTAAGCGCTCTGAAAGCACCTCTAGCCCGAATAAAAAGTTTGGTATTTCCCGTCGTACCTTTATGCGTAATTCATCAATTGCAGCCGGTGGTGCTGTTGTAGGTGCTGGTATGCTAGCCCCTGGTATGATGAAAAAAGCGCAAGCAAACACGACAACAGCGCAAGGGAATACTGAGGTTAAAAGAACCATATGCTCTCACTGCTCTGTGGGTTGTGGTATTTACGCTGAAGTACAAAACGGTGTTTGGACAGGGCAAGAGCCAGCCTTTGACCACCCGTTTAATTTAGGTGGCCACTGTGCAAAAGGTGCCGCGTTACGTGAGCACGGCCGTGGAGAAAAACGCCTTAAATATCCAATGAAATTGGAAGGGGGCAAGTGGAAGAAGCTCAGCTGGGAAGAAGCCATTAATGAAATTGGTGACCAAGCCCTAAAAATTCGCGAAGAGTCCGGTCCAGACTCCGTTTATTGGTTAGGCAGTGCGAAGCACAATAACGAACAAGCTTATACATTCAGAAAAATGGCCTCCCTTTGGGGCACTAATAACGTCGATCATCAAGCCCGTATTTGTCACTCAACCACAGTATCTGGTGTTGCCAATACTTGGGGTTATGGGGCGATGACTAACTCATTTAATGACATGCATAACTGTAAGTCGATGCTGTTTATTGGTTCAAACCCAGCTGAAGCTCATCCGGTGGCCATGCAACATATCCTGATCGCCAAAGAAAAGAACAGCTGTAAGATTGTGGTGGCTGACCCAAGACGTACTCGCACAGCAGCTAAATCTGATCACTACATTGCGTTGCGTCCCGGTACGGATGTGGCATTTGTGTGGGGTTTGTTATGGCACATTTTTGAAAACAAATGGGAAGACCAAGAGTTTATTCGCCAACGTGTATTTGGTATGGATGAAATCAGAACAGAAGTGGCGAAGTGGACCCCTGACAATGTTGAACGTGTAACGGGTGCCTCAAAAGAAGAAATGTACAAAACGGCCAAGATGTTATCTGACAATCGCCCCGGTTGTATCGTTTGGTGTATGGGAGGAACCCAGCACACCACAGGTAACAACAACACGCGCGCCTATTGTGTATTGGAGCTTGCACTAGGAAATATGGGTAAATCTGGTGGCGGTGCCAATATTTTTCGTGGCCACGATAATGTGCAAGGCGCTACAGATTTAGGTGTGTTATCTCATACCTTACCGGGTTATTACGGGCTAGCACCAGGGGCATGGAAACACTGGGCTAAAGTGTGGGATGTCGACTATAGCTGGATTGAAAGCCGTTTCGACCAAACAAAATACCGAGGCAAACTGCCGATGAACAACATGGGGATCCCTGTATCTCGTTGGATCGATGGTGTGCTAGAAAATAAAGACAATATTGAACAAAACGATAACATCCGAGCCATGTTCTATTGGGGACACGCGGTGAACTCTCAAACCCGTGGTACCGAGATGCGCAAAGCGATGCAAAAGCTCGATATGATGGTCATTGTTGACCCATACCCAACAGTGGCAGGTGTGATGAATGATCGTACTGATGGTGTGTATTTACTCCCTGCGACAACCCAATTTGAAACACACGGTTCAGTAACGGCATCTAACCGTTCCTTGCAGTGGCGCGATCAAGTGGTTGAGCCTTTGTTTGAATCAAAACCTGATCATGAAATCATGTACCTGCTAACCAAAAAGCTGGGCTTTGCCGATCAATTATTTAAAAACGTAGCAGTGAAAAATAACCAACCAGTGATTGAAGATATCACTCGCGAATTTAACAAGGGCATGTGGACAATCGGTTATACCGGACAAAGCCCTGAGCGATTGAAAAACCATCAACAGAACTGGCACACCTTCCATAAAACCACATTGGAAGCCGAAGGCGGACCGGTAAACGGTGAAACCTACGGACTGCCTTGGCCATGTTGGG
The DNA here is from genome assembly GCF_024347075.1 of Vibrio rarus. Classification (NCBI taxonomy): domain Bacteria; kingdom Pseudomonadati; phylum Pseudomonadota; class Gammaproteobacteria; order Vibrionales; family Vibrionaceae; genus Vibrio; species Vibrio rarus. Next base: position 1,612,518 of record NZ_AP024900.1, on the reverse strand, counting down.
GAACCCCTGAAATGGGTCACCCAGGTAGCCATATTTTATATGATACTTCTAAGTCTGTGGCTGAAGGGGGAGGCAACTTCCGTGCTCGCTTTGGGGTTGAGTTTGAAGGAGAAAACCTTCTGGCAGAAGACAGTTATTCTAAAGGCTGTGAAATCCAAGATGGCTTCCCTGAATTTAGCGACAAGCTATTAAAAAGCTTAGGCTGGTGGGATGATTTGACCGCAGAAGAAAAAGCGGCTGCAGAAGGCAAAAACTGGAAAACAGACTTATCTGGTGGTATCCAGCGTGTTGCCATTAAACACGGTTGTATTCCTTACGGTAACGCTAAAGCGCGTGCAGTGGTTTGGACCTTCCCAGATCGCGTACCGTTACACAGAGAGCCACTGTATACACCACGACGTGACTTGGTGAAAGATTACCCTACATGGGATGACAGTGAATCTATCTATCGCCTGCCAACTTTGTATAAGAGCATTCAGGATGTGGATAAATCCAAAGAATACCCCATTGTTCTGACAACTGGCCGATTGGTTGAATATGAAGGCGGGGGGGAAGAAACCCGCTCTAGCCCATGGTTGGCTGAGCTTCAGCGAGAAATGTTTGTTGAAATCAACCCGAAAGACGCTAATGACCTTGGCATCAGTGATGGTGACATGGTTTGGGTTGAAGGCGCTGAAAAAGGCCGCGTGCATGTTAAGGCGATGGTGACACGACGTGTGGGTGCCGGTCTTGCATTTATGCCTTTCCACTTTGGTGGCAAGTTCCAAGGGGAAGATCTCACCGAACGTTATCCTGAAGGAACCGTTCCTTATGTTATTGGTGAAGCGGCCAACACCGCAACCACCTATGGTTATGACCCGGTAACGCAGATGCAAGAAACTAAAGTCACTCTGTGTAATATTCGAAAAGCGTAAGGAAAATAAATTATGGCTAGAATGAAATTTCTATGTGATACCAAGCGTTGTATCGAATGTAACGGCTGTGTCACTGCATGTAAAAACGAAAATGATGATGCTCTTGAGTGGGGCATCCAACGTCGCCGCGTGGTGACACTAAACGACGGAGAGCCGGGGGAAAGCTCTATCTCTGTGGCTTGTATGCACTGTACAGATGCACCTTGTAAAGCCGTATGTCCAGCAGATTGCTTTGAGTACACCAAAGAAGGCATTGTGCTACATAACAAAGACCTATGTATCGGTTGCGGATATTGCTTATTTGCTTGTCCGTTTGGCGCGCCACAATTTCCACACACCTCGGCCTTTGGTGAGAGAGGCAAGATGGACAAGTGTACCTTCTGTGCTGGTGGCCTAGAGACAGAAACCGGCTCTGCAGAAGAACGTGCTAAATACGGTTCAAACCGTATTGCTGAAGGCAAGTTACCTATGTGCGCTGAGCTTTGTTCCACTAAAGCGCTGTTGGCCGGTGATGCGGAAATCGTTTCTGACATTTTCCGTCAACGTGTTGTTGAACGTGGTGCCAAAGGTGCAGGTTGGAGCGATGGCGAAGACTTGGCATTTGATGCGACGAAAAGCTAACTAAGGGGAGCAATCGAATGCAGTTAGCGAAACAGTGGACCTTGTTGCTGTTAATGGTATTGGCTAGTGTACTTATGGTGGTGAGTACACCTAGTTACGCTGAACAAAAAGCCGATAACACAGCGCAAAAAGAAATGGTTCAATTGGCTGGGGCAGACTATTGGCGAGATGTGAAGGGCGGTGTTGAGGGTACGACTACCTCAGCATCTGCTGAGCACGGAGTGTTAATTAGTGTACCTGGACAAACCTGGTTCATTTTAAAAGAAAAATGGATGTCACCGGCCGCTGCGGTGGCCATCTTTGGTAGCATCATGATGGTGGTACTTGCCTACTTCTTAGTGGGCCCATTAATGCTAAGTAAACCTCGTACAGGTCGAAAGCTTAATCGTTGGAGTCGAATGGATAGAGCTCTTCATTGGACGATGGCGTTTACTTTTTTAACCTTAGCATTTAGCGGCCTAATGTTAGTGTACGGTAAGCACTTCTTGAAGCCTTATATTCCATCGGAGTTATGGGGTTTAGTCATCTACACGGCAAAACAGTACCATAACTACATAGGCCCGATTTTCTATATCCTACTGATTTTCATTTTTGTGAAATGGTGGCGTAAATCCATTTTTACCAAAACGGATGTACAGTGGTTTATGAAAATGGGTGGCATGGTTGGTAAGCACAAAGGGTCTCATCCATCGGCAGGATTTTCCAATGGTGGGGAAAAGGCCATTTATTGGTTATTGATTGTATTTGGTGTGGTTGTGGCGACCAGTGGGGTTATTTTAGATTTCCCAATTTTTGATCAGACTCGTCGTGATATGGAAATTGCCAACTTAGTACACATGATTTCTGCGTTGATCTTAATCTGTGGTTTTGTGTTCCATATATATATCGGCTTAGTCGGCATGGAAGGGGCATTGGAAGGTATGGTCACCGGTAAGGTTGATGAGACTTGGGCCAAGGAGCATCACGATCTGTGGTACGAAGAAGTGAAAGATCAACTGGAAGATACGCCAATGAAAAAGAACAGTAACAAGGATGAGGTGAGTCATGACTAAACATCACCGAGGTATTTGGTTTGCTTATATTGGCAGCTTCTTAACGCCGTTTACTTGTTTGCTTTCTGGCGTTATTGCCATTATTTATGCAGGATACCGTTTAGATAAAGACGAAGATAGTGACGTTATCATTTCGCATTATTACAGCTTGATCAGAAATTTCTTTTTGTTTTTGAGCTTCTTTGTGGTGCTGATTGTGACAATAGCGACCTCAAATGGTGTCTTAATTGGCATTAACGATTATTGGATCCGCAATAATCTGTTAGAGGAAGTGGCACACTTTATTCCTGTTATCGGTGGGGTGATTTCAGCGATTGCGATTATATTTTGGTTTATTCGAATGACCCGAGGCATGCGTTTGTTACAAGAAAACAAGCCAGTGCTGCAGGAGAAATCTTTGCACCAATTCTCGCGGGGCTAATCTCATTGTATTTTTCGTAGGAAGTCACGGATTCGCCTAATATGGCAATGTTATAAAGTGAAAACAAAAACACCAAGCGCTTTAGCTTGGTGTTTTTTTATTTAATGATAGCGCTTACTCTTAAACTGCTTCACACTTTTCTTATTTTGAGTGCGACGATTGGCTTTTTTGTCTCGTGGCGCGCGCTTACTTTGACCTGAAGAGGGTTTGTCAGTAACAGGAAAGGCCTCTAATTCGTACAGGGGTAACTCTCTTTGTGTTAACTGTCGGATGGCACTTAGGGATTCGATTTCACCGTGACACACTAATGAAATGGCTAAGCCTTGCTGACCGGCTCTTGCCGTGCGACCAACACGGTGCACATACACCTCAGCACTGTGAGGAAGGTCAAAGTTAATCACCACAGGCAGTTGCTGAACATCAATACCACGCGCAAGTAGATCGGTTGCAATAAGCACAGTGACATTATGTTGTTTGAACTGTTCTAATGTTTGTTGCCGTTGTTGCTGTGTCTTATTGCCATGTAATGCTGCACAAGTAATTCCCGCTTTGGTCAATTTTTTGCATAAAGCATCAGCATTATCTTTAGCGCTAATAAACACCAACACTTGAGACCATTGCTGTTGTTTAATTTGTGCTATAAGCACATTTGCTTTACTGCCTTTATTGACCAGATACAGGTTTTCTTGAATGCCATCGACGACACTATTGGTGACTGCGGTTTGAATACGTTTTGGCTGGTAAAGCATTTGGGATGCTTGGGCCTCGAGTTCGGCGGAGAAAGTGGCAGAGAACATCAGTGTTTGGTGTTTTTTTGGTAATAAAGCGGTGATCTTTTGAATGTCAGGCCAAAAGCCCATATCTAATAATCGGTCTGCTTCATCTAAGATCAGGCAGTGTAAATGATGAAGATCTATTGCCTGATCCATCAGTAAATCCAATAACCGCCCAGGGGTGGCCACCAAGATCTCAGGGCTTAATAATAGCTGCTGTTTTTGTACTTGTTTGTCGCTACCACCACACAAAGCTAACACCGAGACGTCCACCGCATTTGCAAAAGGCTGTATGGCTTCGCTCACTTGCTGGGCCAACTCTCGGGTAGGGACCAGAACAATCGCCTGAGTAGAGCATGGATTGAGGCGTGTTTTTTCAAGGAGAGCGAGTCCGTAAGCCAAGGTTTTACCACTGCCTGTTTGGGCAATAGTCAGCACATCTAGCTGTTGTAAAATAGCAGGGATGGCAAGAGATTGAACCTCTGTAGGTGCTTTGAAGTGAGACAACAGTAAGGTGCTGAGTTCAGGACACAGAGCAAGGTTGGAATACGGCATAGTGGTATCTTATTTTCGATGACAGTGGGAGAGTATTAATATGAGTAACTGAGCATGTTTCTCGGCGTAAACTGTGCTCAGTTACTGACTTAGACTCATTTTCTTAGTTTAGTTTAGTCTTGGTGCGTATCATTAGGGCGTAATTGCAGTTGAACACCCATCAAAAAATTACGCAGAATTTGGTCTTTACACTCGCGATAATGTTTATTGTCTGGTTTGCGGAAAAAGGCGCTTAACTCATGCTTACTCAATCTAAAATCCGCGGTTTGCAATGTATCGAGAATGTCTTCTGCTTTCATATTTAGGGCAATACGAAGTTTCATAAAAATCATATTGTTAGTTAAACGTGACTCCGCTTCAGGTTGCGCCCCTTCACGTTTACCTCGTTTCGTGTTGATAAAGCCATTAAGAAATACAGCCAATTCTTGGTCGATGATTTTACAAAATGCCTCATCCTCTTCTTTCTTCAGCCAGTTGCTTACTTGAGCACGAGTTACTGTTTGTTCCGCTGCAGCAAAAATATCAATCATATCAGCGTCTTTAAGATCAAAGGTATAGCGAATGCGGCGTAAAATATCGTTATTAGTCAAAATAATTCCTAGTTGGATTGGTCACAGAGATAAAGTGAGGAAGCACCTTAACACAGACCATCGAATGAAGAGTAATGTTAGTTCATATTCATCGTGATGCTTCAATGTGCATCACTTAAATATTAAGGGAGTAAATGACTCAGATTGTATGTTTCATGCACAATATTGGTTGACAAAGACAACCAACAAGTCTAATGTAGACTTTATCAACTAAATATTGAGTGCATAGAGTGTCGTTGTGCATAGATATTTTTATTCTATGAGTTTCTAAGAGGTGAGCTATGAATCCGATAACTAAAAAAGGTCATCACTACCGTATTACTGTTGAGGAGTTCGATTCTCAAAAGGAGAGCAAAACATTACAAATTGAATTTCAAGATAGGGAAGATCTGTTTCATTTAGTCGAGGTGTTGAAAAAGGGCAGTGAATTGCCAGCAGATGAAGCGACTCGATTAGGGTTGGCGTTGCGATTGCTAGGACCTGTCATGATGCAAAAAAGAAAACATCCATTATTTCTAGATTTTATGCCTCATTTTAAAGTGTTTATGCAAAACTTGAAAAGCAAGATGAAGGCTAGCGTGCAAGGAGACCATTAATACCAAGCACACTAAGTAAGTGTTCAGAAATAGCGCAGGAAAAATGCTCGAAAACAAGGCAGAATTTTTCGATAAGTAGTTATTCTACAATCAAAAATTCTAACGCAGTTATCGAGTATTTTAACAAGCTAGAATGATCAGTTATTTAGTACGATTAATGGAATAAATATGCAGTGTTTATGGGATTGCGCATTGGTGATGCTGAAAATTGTTGGAATAGATTAGGCTTAATTCAAGTTTAGTAACTTTGATCACGGATTCGAAAAACAAATGGCAGCAAACGTTAGTTGCATATACAAGCAGACCGTCAACTTGGTGTATATGTAGTATATAGAAGTACTTATTGTTAATTGTTTATGTTTTTGGAGAGTCATAGTGGCACTAGTAACTAAATTTTGTCCAGCTTGCGGTGAAGGCACAACCCATGAAACCACACACCCAATGCATTGGCTTCATTTAATTATGACCATCTTTACCGGTGGGTTGTGGGGCGTTATCTGGTTATGGCGCGGTTTGATGAACCGTCCTAGTGTGTGTTGTAACTGTGGTTGTGATAATTCATAGTTGCGATTTATAACAGCAACACTAATAACTATTTAGATTGTACCTATAAAGCCCATATATTATGGGCTTTATGCTATGTGGATACCGCTTAATAAAGCAGGTTCAAGCTGTTTAAAATAACCAATCCTGCCGTAGTGGTGACGATAGATGCAATCGTTGTGAGGGCGATGATATTGGCCGCCAAGGTTGAATTGCCCCCCATAGAGCGGGCCATGACATAACTTGCCGCAGCGGTAGGTGAGGCCGTCATAAAGAAGATAATGCCCAATGCTGGACCATGAAAGCCAAGGGCATAAGCAAGTAAACAACTAACGATGGGAGCGATGACTAATTTAAGTACGGTGGCTATCCATGTTGGTAATGTTTCATGTTTAAGGGAGTGTAAATCTAACGAACCTCCGGTACATAACAGTGCTAGGGGGAGAGTCATACTGGCAAAGTAATGGCCGGCATCGGAGGCAATTTTAGGGACAGGTAAACCGATAAAGGAATACAGCAATCCGGCCATAATAGAGATAATAAGCGGATTACTGGTAATGCTTTTTAATATGGTTTTTATAGCGCTAGCGCCGGTTTGTGCCCCTTTAGGAGTTAAAGAGATAACCGCTAGAACATTATACAAAAGTGTGGTTGCGGCGACATAGATAGCGGCTGTAGCTAAACCTTCATTGCCATACATGTTGGCAACATAGGCTAGAGCGATAATGCCGGTATTGGCACGAAAAGCCCCTTGAACAATCACTCCGTTGTCTTTATTTCCTTTCAATATGATGGCGATCAATGCACTGCAAAATGCAAAAAAGAGTAAGTTACTACCGATACTAAAGCCAACTAAAGATGCACTGGTGGCAAAGTCATGATCGGCCTCTACTAGGCTAAGAAAGAGCATCGTTGGTAAGGTCACTTTAAAAACCAAATTAGAGGCACTTTCTATAAATGAGTCATTAATAATAGAGGTTTTTTTCAAAACCACGCCCATAATTAATATTAAGCAGATAGGCCCTGTTACAGAGATAGAAAAAGCCAGTTGATCAATAAGTCCCATAACCGTCCACAATGAAATAAAGATGAATAAGGTGGCTCACTCTTGTTGTTTTGTATTACAAATGAACCCTTTGCGCTATGATGCCATGTTTGTCATGGCTTTGGCAAAATAAAATATGCGCTAGTAAGCACAATACTTAGGCGATAACTGGTTGTATATTCATCGCTCTAGGTTACTTTTTGCGAATTATCACGTAAGATGTGCGCCTATTTTTCTCGGGAAGATATTGTGAAAAGAGAACAGTTTGAGCTTTTAGCCCCAGGTGGCGATCTTGAATCCATCAAAGCGGCCATTGCTGCGGGCGCAGATGCCATCTATTGTGGTTTAGATAGGTTTAATGCCCGTAATCGCGCAGCAAACCTTACTTTAGATAATCTAAATGGCGTACTTAAGTTAGCCCATCAGCAGCAGTGTAAAATTTTTCTTACGCTGAATGTTCTTATCTTAGAAAGCGAAATTCCCGCTATTGTACGCTTGCTTAGCCAGTTAAATACCACAGATATTGACGGTGTTATTGTGCAAGATATGGGGCTTGCGTACTTATTAAAAGTCTATTTCCCTGATTTGGATGTACACGCTTCTACACAACTCAATACCCATAATGAGGGACAAATACGTTTTCTGAAGCAGATGGGTGTCAGTAGAGTTAATCTTTCCCGAGAGTTGACGATTACTGAAATTAAACCGTTAGCTCACTTTGGTCATCAGCATAATGTACTAATGGAAGTGTTTGTTCATGGTTCTTATTGTATTGGTTTTTCAGGCTTGTGTTACATCAGTTCGGCGCGCAATGGTGCATCAGGTAACCGAGGTCGATGCAGTCAACCTTGTCGTGAGCAGTATCAAACAACGACAACAGGCAACAATTACCCTCTTAACCTCAAAGATAACTCGGCCTTTGGTGATCTTGAAGCGCTAGTGGATGCGGGTGTCTATTCCCTTAAAGTGGAAGGCAGGATTAAAAAATCTCACTATGTGTTTACTGTGGTGGATAATTGGCGCAAACAAATAGACAGGTATTGCGACGGTAAACGTTTATCTACAGATACCACGCAACTGTATACCGTGTTTAACCGTGATTTTTCCAACGGATTTTTACAAGGTAACGTTGGAAAAAATATGTACATTGATAACCCAAGAGATAATGCAGTAACGCATTTCTCGAATGTGTATCGCTGTACTTCTACAGAACAAGTTAAGGCGATCAAAAGTAAGCTGTACGATGATAAAACACAGATCATTGAACATGTTGCGCAGCAAACGGCCCATTTTGATATTGAGACTTCATCATCTAGCACCTCAAGTTTGAAAGGGGGCATTGAACCTCTTCGTATACAGACGCTAACCCACCACAATCCTGAAAACAGTATTGCACGTTTGTCGGTGTTAATTTCTAACCGTGATCATGTGTCTTTGGCGTTAGATCCCCAATTTGATACTTATTATCAAATGCCGATGGGGATGAAAGCGGAGCTTGCCCAGTTACTGACATTATTTGAACAGTACCCAAATCTAAAGCCGTCTTTCCCAGCGATCTTAATCGGTGAAGACTTTACAGCAGCAGTGCAGTTTCTCGAGCATATTCGTCCTAGTGAATTAGTGACTAATAACTCCGGTATTGGTTATCAAGCGCAACAGTTAGGCTTGAGTTGGATTGCAGGGCCACAAATGAATATAACGAACTCATTTGCGATGCATTGTTTGCAGCAAGAGTTTGCCGCCAGTGGTGCGTTTATCTCGAATGAATTGAGTAAAAAGCAAATTCGTCATATTAAACGAGGGCAAGGCTTTAGAACATTCTATAGCGTGTATCACCCAAATACCTTGTTAACCAGTCGCCAATGTCTGTTTCAGCAAACGGCAGGCTGTAAGAAGATCAAAATCAATAAAGGGTGTTTAAAACGCTGTGAAAAACACACATCCATTATTAACCTCAAAGATAACCCATATGTGGTGCAAAAACACAAAGGCAGTCACAACAGCATTTATAGTGAACACAATGTGTTAAATCTCAAAGTGCTAGAAGATTACCCACAGCTGTTTACTGATGTATGTATTGATCTTCGAGATATTCAAACACAGACCCAATTACAGGTCAGCCACAGACAATTAGTGGATCTGTTTTTGGCCGCAATTAAGAGTCAAATGGCTGATGGAGAGACTGTTTCTGCCATTTATAATCAAGTCTCGCCAACCAGTAATCACCAATACCATAAGGGAATTTAATACCAATCACAGTAATTAAGTGCTCAGAAATAGCGCAGGAAAAACACTTGAGAACAAGGCGCTATTTTTGATAAATATTGTTCTACATTCAAAAATTGCAACGCCGTTATCATGTGTGTTAACAAGCTAGAATGATCAGTTAATGACTACGATTGGCACAACTTTTATGAAATCAATACGCACAAAGGCAGCCAAATAGGCTGCCTTTGTGCGTATTAAAGTAGTGATGTTTCGCTTACATGAACCATTTCCACCAAATAAATAAAGCAAGAAATCCAAATAAGTAGATCAAGCCAACAATGGATAGTGCCTTTAGTTTAGGGCCCACAGACAATTCTTTAGGTAGTGGAGTTCGAGTCACCAAAATAAAGTTCAATAAGGCAAAGAATGGGGTAGTGATAAACGCAAGTACCATGGCAAAGTTGAGCATAGGCAACAAGGCTTTGGCAAGAAACACCACAATGCATAATGCAGCCGAGCTTACGCAAACCATCCAAATTTGATTGGTGATAGGGTGAATGGTTTGGTTCTTACGTAATAAGCGCTGAGACTCGGTAATGACACGAGAGTAGCCATCAATAACGGTAATGGTACTACCAAAAATACAGAAGAAAGCGATCACCGCCACTAAATAACGAGACCATTCACCTATGGTTGATGCATACAAACCAATTAATTGGTGTGAAAACCCCACCCCTGAAGTTTGTAATTCTACCCCAGAGCCATACATCAATAGTGCCCCTAATGAAACAAAGACCAATGCGAGAATGGCGGTACTGATATAGCCGACATTAAAATCAAATAGGGCTGATTTAGCCGTCACATTTTGATCACGGCACTGAGATTTTAACCACATAGAGGTTAAGCTCGAAATTTCTATAGGCGCTGGCATCCACCCCATAGTGACAACAATAAAGCCTATGGCCGCGAGTGTCCAAGGAGAGGGAGCAACAAAGTCTGGTTGTGGTTGAACTGGGTTACTAAAAGCTATGGCCACCGCAATCAAAGTGGTGACGGTGAGTACGGCCATGATTATTTTAGACAGTGCATCCAGTGCTTTGTAATGACCTATGAGTAAAATGCTCAAACAGGTGATCAATATGATGATGCAGAGCGTTGTCATAGAGAGATCGACAGGAATAAAATACGCGAGCAAACTGGCACTAAACATCAGTAGAGCCGCAGTATTCACCACGGCAGAAATAATGCTCAATACAGCAAATGCGATAAGATACGGCTTGCCAAGCTTTGAGTAACCTTCGACCAAACTTGTTTTCGTGCCAATGGTGTACTGCACCCCTGCTCGAAAAAATGGGTATTTAAATAGATTAACTAGCAAAATTAAAAGGGCCAGTTGCCATCCATAAATTGCGCCCGCTTTAGTGGATGCCACTAAATGAGAGCCACCTACCGCAGCCGCAGCCGCCATGATCCCAGGCCCTAAAGAGCGACTTAGAGATTGTAATTGAGAGGGGATTGATTGAGGGGATACCGCTTTGTTCATTGTCACGTCCATGTGTGATATTTATCTTGTCAATATATGACATAATCATTACAGATGTGACACATGTCAATATTTTTGTACATTTTCGGGCATAATACTGTCCAAATTGGTGCAACTGATGGTTGTTTGTTCAGTTCTGGCGGTGGGGAAAATTAATTAACCCTTAATCCTTAAGGCTTTGGGAAGCGTGTTGCTGATATAAGGTCAGTGCTATGCCCCCAAGAATAAGCAACATGCTAGTGATACTGTGTAAATCTAGTGCCTCTTGTAAAAAGACACAGCCCATTAGCATAGCGATAGCCGGAACGAGAAGTTGTGATAAAGAAGCACTCAGTAAACTGATTTTTGGCACTACGGCATACCAAAGTACATAGCCAAGACCAGAAGTTATTGCACCAGATAGAATGGCGTACATCATCGCTTTTGTATTGAATGAGCCACTATCAAATAACCAAGGTATCAGCGTTAGTGACAACAGCGAAGCCATGATAAACCCTTTAGTGGTGGCAGGAAGCGCAGATTGCGACTGTTTGGCTAATAAAGTAAAGCTTGCCCAACTCAACCCTGAAATTAACATGCATAGCACCGGCCAGATAGATAAAAAGGAAGAGGAAGGACCCACTAGACTTATAAAGCCACAACACGAAATCCCTATCCCCACCCACTCGAGTGTGCGAAAGCGATACCCTTGAATTAAGTGCGCACCTAACAGGGAAAATTGCACCGCGCCAAATAAAATTAACGCACCGGCACCTGTGGTTAACCGAGTATAAGCAATGGAAAAAAGTAAGGCATACAAAAATAAGCTTACGCCTGAGTAACATGCGCTTTTCCACTGTGAATAAAAAACACGGCGGCCTTGGGTGAGCAGCAAAATAAGCGTTAATGTCGTCGCTCCAGAAACCAGACGAATGACAGTAAATAGTTCGGCAGAAATAGCGCCATCCACAAGTGCTAAGCGAGACAGAAGAGAATTGGCGGCAAAAGCAATCATGGCCAATAGGGTTAACAACAAAATACGCACGTGATACTCACTTACTGATAATGGTCGGTTTGACTTACTACAAACTGAAGCAAGAATTGAAGTTACAAAGAGAAGCTATAATATAAGTAGGACGCGGAATATGAAAAGAGTATTGCTCCTTTTTCCCTAAACAATGGTTAATTAAGCTCTAATAGAACCCATAGAGATGCCCCTTGTCTTTCAATAGTTAGTCATACTAACGGCTTATGCTTATTACCCTAAGAACACAATACAGTAACACCAATAGTTAATGCCTTTGGCTTGCTTATCACGCCCTTTATGGCGTGATGTTTTGGCTTAAATGAGGCGTTTAAGTTACTTTTTCTAACGCTTTCAAAAGGGTAGAACTTGAACATGGGCATACGCTTTGTGCGCAGAACAATGTTACAATGTGTCGTTATATTGGATGTGTTACAAGGATGTTTGGATAAATGTTAGATCTGAAGATAACGGCTAAAAAGAGTATTGAACTGCAACAAACACTCTCTGCCGCTTCGCAAGTAGAAACAAAAGTTGAGTTTGTTATTCCAAGCAGTATCGATCTTGGGGATACGTTTTCTGCAGGCGATTTCTTCGATAGTTCCTTTACTCAAACCCGGCGCTTTCATAAAGGAAAAAGCATTAGCTTGATGCTGTTGTATATCAAAATTTTAGAGAAAGAACAGCTTCCTTATGACTCCTATAAAACCTCTATCAGCTTGTTTGCGTATCTTTTTATTAACGAAATTCGTTCCTTTAAAACCAGCCAACAAAAAGAAGATCAAGCAGTAGAAGAGATCATTGAAAAGGCGAAAGGCCATTCGAATATTTTAACGTCATTTCGTCGCTTTTCACTAGAAGATGACCAAAAATTTGAACGTTTTCGTAAAGTAGATGCCATCTTATCTTATGAGTTTGAGCAATATCTGCTGCGACAAACGGCTTATGTACAAAACATCAAAGGGGCGACGGCGGCTAGAGATTACTTGTCACAATTGTCAATGGCTGAAGATGAATACCGCGTTACTCAAATGTATGAAGGCATTTACTCTGTGAAGAGTATTGAGGCTGAGGATCAAGAAAAACTGACGCGTGTCTTTAACCAAACGGATTTACAAAAAAAACTATTGGAACTGCCACTTAGGGTGCATAGCCGCAGTCAGCGAGTAGGGGAAAAAGAACGCTATTTATCCCTCGCTATTGCTACAGGCTTGATTATGTTAGGTTTTAGTGTGGTAATTTTTCAGTTTCGTCTTATGGGTTTGGACACGGATTTGCAATTTGTGTTGGCCTTTGCCGCTTTGTATGTGGTGCGAGATGTGTTTAAAGAAAGCATTAAATCTTGGGTGTTTGAAAAGATCATTCGTAAAAAACCACGGGTCGTATCCACCTTTAGCATGCCGGATAAAAAGACCGATTTAGGTAGTGGAGAAACATGGTTCAATTCGCAACCGAACTCTAAAGTGGCCATTGCTAATCGAGAGAATATTTCGCTTTTTTTCAAAGAGATCGTTAACTTAAAAAACTTTGAATATAACGGATTTAAAAAGATTAAAACCAATACCACCATCGATCTTGGGCAGATAATGCGTTGTTTTCCTAGTGAAAATAGAGATATGTATGTGTATTCAACGTCCAATAAATCGCGTAAGGTTAGCATTTCTCGTCGCGGTAGGATTGAGATTAAAATTCATGAAAAGAAAACCGAGCCTAGCGGAATAAAAGAAAGAACATCACGTTACCGTGTCACTTTTGATCGTAGTAAAATCATTAAGCTTGAGCTAGTACAATAATGAGAGACACGCTTGTTTGAGTTAACCTATCAACAGTGGGCCTTAATTGCCGATCTGTATACCCCTGTGTTGATAATCTCTAGTGTGTTTTTACTGATAAGTGCCTCGCCTCAGTTGCGTATTTGCTGTGTTAAGGCGCAGCTTTTCTGCATCGCTTTAGTGTATGGCTCGATGATGATGGATGAATGGCTTTCTATTTGGCCGTCATTTTCTGCAGACTACAGTACTCATACGGCCATTGCATTGGTGTTTGTTGTGCATATTACGCTTAAAGGTCCACGTCTTGGGCAAGTGATCGCTGTGATTTCGCTATTGGCCTACATGCAACTCATGCATCACCAAGGCTACCACACCTATCTTGATATGATATCCACGCTCATCTACTTATTACCTATGTTATTGGTGACTTGGTCTGCGTTTAGAAAGGCTGATTGATCATAAACCACATATACTGACCTTCTTCGGACAGCGCATAGTCAAAACGTACTACCAAGCCTGCCGCTAGTGCACGCACGGCGAAGCCGCCATCAAATTTCATGTCTGAAGTGAGTTCGGCTATATCATAGCTTGGAGCCACTTGACCGGCCTCGGCAAACGCCACTAGCTGAAACCAATCAATATTGAGAAACTGCAACCAAGAGACGTCTTTTATTGGATTATAACGTAAGGTATAGCGATACTCTGCCGCCGCATACAAACTGGCCTTGTCATGAAATCGGTTGACGTCGTATCCGCGCATGCGATTATAGCCACCCAGTGTAGCGCCTTCGTTATAAGGGGGAGCATTTAGGGTGCTGCTTTGATTGTCATCAAAGGCGATAGACCAAGATGGAGAGTACCCTGTCCAAAAATTGAAGGCGAATATACGCTGCCTTGCCCATTGGCTATCGCCAATGGATAAATACTGACTTAAATCCAACTCAACAAAGTCCCAACTATTTTCTGGTGAAATAATGGTGCCTTCAAAGGTGTAGCCGATGTATTGCCGACTGCCCATAGATGGGTTGGGGGCAAAGTCAGTATTATCGTACTGAATGCCTAACTCAACCGCGCTGAGATCGCCATCCTTTTCATTACCGTTGGCGGCTTTATAAGATTGATATCGGTTAAATTGGCGGGCTAATATCACAGTGGATCCCGTTTGTAATGGGTTCCAATAAGTTTTACTTGGGCCATTGACCAGTAAGCCATTGCGTAAATGATAATGGGCGGTAGGGTCGTCTTTTGCCGAGCCAATAGGCAAAACATATTCCACTTTAATATCAAGCCAATTGGAGAAGCCTTCACCTTGAATGAAATCATCGGGGCTAGAGCCGGAGCTACCAGGACGAGGGGTGTCACTGGGCCAAGGCAGTTGTCCATTAGTATACGCTCGTTGATCAGGGAAGTAAGCGTACATGCCGGCAATGGAGACAAAAGCGCGGTTGGCAAACCACGGGCGATAGTTCCATAGCCCAGCGGATACGCCGTAGCTTTCGGCTCCTGCCCATGTTGTTGCCCCGAGAACCAATTGCTCTTGTCCCACCCCTTGTATTACACCACCGACACCGACATTTAAGCCCATAGTTTCAGAGGAAAAGAGATAGGGAAGTGCCATGCTGTTTTTACTGTTGTTGGCGTTTTCTGCGCGTGTGATCGTATATTTCATGCCCACAGGGGTCGCGGCAGAAAGGGAAAAAGAGATAATGGCACAACAGGCAATAAAGAGATAAAAAGTGCCGATAAAATTAGCTTTATACATGAGTATTTTGAGCATCCTGCTCGAATATGAAATGTGTTTATGTGCAAGATAATACAAGTAAAAAACACTTAGGCAAACCTAAGAAAGTAAAGAGTGTGCAATGAGTGGAAACTAGGGAACTAAATGGAGAAAAAAGAGACAACATGAGTGCGTAGTGTTGTCTCTTTTTTAGGGGAGGCGCTTACCAGAGTAACATGGCAATTAAGGTTAATGCGATAATACAGGCGATATTGAGAAGAATACCCACTCGCATCATCTCTTGTTGTTTAATATGCCCTGAACCAAATACGATGGCATTTGGAGGTGTGGCCACAGGTAGCATAAAGGCGCACGAAGCGGCTACGGCAATCAGTACCGATAAAATCACCGGTGGCACACCTAACGCCTGTGCAACACTGGCAAAAATGGGGATTAACAGCGCAGCGCTGGCTGTATTACTAGCAAACTCCGTCAGGAAAACAACAAATAGCGCAATAGAAGCAATAATAAAGATTAAGCCAAAATCGGCCACTAAGTTACTTAGAGAGTTAGCTAAAAAGACACTGGTGCCTGTTGTCTTTAGTACGTTGCTAAGACAGATCCCGCCACCAAACAGGATCAATACACCCCAGTCTGCGGTTTTTTCAATATCTTTCCAGTGAACAACACGAGCAAAACTTACCAGCACTATTGCACTGAGAGCAATGATAGTATCAAACCTTGATATGCCACCGAGCATAGCATTGATAGGCTTACTAAAAATCCAGCAAAATACGGTTAACGCAAAAATGGCTAGGGTCACCACTTTCCCTTTATCCCAGGCGACAGGTTTGTGGTTGATCTCAAAGGTGCCTTGTAAATTGGGTTTAAGGGCAAAGTATAAAGTGGCAATAGCAATCGGTAGCAAAATAATGGAGGCCGGTAAACCAAACGCCATCCACTCAACAAAGGTGAGATCCACCGCAGCTGCTGCAATGGCGTTGGGTGGGGAGCCAACAACGGTAGCGATGCCGCCAATACTGGCGCTATAAGCGACGCCCAATAACACAAAGACATAGGTGTTACGTTCTTTACCTGCATCCACTTTACTTAATACACCTAACACCATAGGAAGCATCATTGCTGCAGTGGCCGTGTTGCTGATCCACATGGATAAACCGGCCGTCACACCAAATAGCATGAAGACCGCGGTGCTCATTTTTCCTTTGGCTAAAATGAGTACTTTATCGGCGATGACCTTATCTAACCCTTGCACATGCATGGCGGCAGCTAATGCAAATCCTCCTAAAAAGAGGAAAATAATCGGGTTAGAAAAATTGTTCATCGCTGTTTGTGTATTGAAAATATCAAACACCACCGCAAGAATGGGCACTAAGATAGCCGTGACGGTGACATGCAACGCCTCGGTTAACCACAGAACGGCAATGAAGGTTAAAATACAGATGCCTAGAACCACTTGCGGTTCAAACGGTAGTACTTTGTATAGAGCAAAAAAGAGAACGATATCAGCCAGAATAATGAGACTGTTTTTGTTTATAAGCCACTCACGAGTGTTACTGGGGAGTGGCATGTTGTCATTTCGATGCATAGTCATGTTCCTCATAAACCGTTTATATTTGGCTCTATTACGGTTACGTTTTTAATAGAGCTATAGCAGGGGTACTATTTATAGTGAAGAAATGGTTACATGCGTAAGAGGGATTTGAAACGGGTACATTGCAAAATCGTTAACCGCATCATTAATGAGGTTAAATTATTGTTATGGGCGCAGTGGCGATCACAAAGTTAATGTAACAAACTGATGTGATTAAAGAAATTTTGTATTCGAGCTATGGATAGTGGTGAAGTAATAAGAAAAGTAGCAGTAAAAAGAAGTGCTCTTAGTCAGAGCACTTCGTGATAGTAACCTATGTGTGGTTAATGGTTTTTCATGTAGTTTAGCATTTGCGTTTTATAGACGTCGCTATTGCCACCAAAGATAGCTTGGATCCCAGTGCCTACTCGCAACACGCCAGCGGCGCCTAACTGTTTGAGTTTGGCATCATCCACTTGTTGTTGGTCATTCACTTGCATTCTTAAACGAGTGATGCAGGCATCTGCTGAGACAATGTTTTCTTTACCGCCAAATGCTTCTATTAGCGCTTTGGTAAATTCATCGCCTTGTAGTCTCGTCGTGGCCCGTTGTTTGGTTTCTTCACGCCCAGGTGTTTTCAAGTTGAACCCCTTGATAAATGCTGTAAATACAGCGTAGTACACCGCCGCATAAGCCAAACCGAGAGGGATGATCATCCAACCTTTAGTGGAGATTCCGTAAAAGGTTAAATAATCAATGAGTCCAGCACTGAAGCTATAGCCATGTTTTACCCCTAACAGTATACACAGTGGGTAGGCCAGACCCGCCATGATAGCGTGAATGACATAAAGAGCCGGTGATATAAATAAGAACGCAAATTCAATAGGCTCGGTAATTCCGGTAAGAAAAGAGGTGAGTGCCGCAGAAATCATGATCCCCATCACTTTCACTCGGTTCTCGGGTTTCGCGGCGCGACCAATAGCAATGGCGGCTGCAGGTAGCCCGAACATTTTAAATAAGTAGCCTCCCGCTAGGTTTCCCGCATTAGGATCACCGGCAAAAAAGCGTGGGATTTCACCGTGGAACACTTGACCTGCTGCGTTAGTAAAGTCTCCAGCTTGTAATTGAATAATGACATTAATGACGTGGTGTAATCCAAATGGGATCAATGCACGCTCTGCAGTGCCGTAGGCCCAGAAAGCCATAACAGGATTTTGCTCTGTCGCCCAATGACCAAAGGCATCGATACCAAGGCCAATAGGTTGCCAAATGAATGCCAGAACAATACCGAGCAATAACATGGCAAATGAAGTAATGATAGGGACAAACCGTTTACCGGCAAAAAAGCCTAAGTAAGCGGGCATTTTAATAGTATAGAAGCGGTTGAACATATAAGCGCCGACAGCACCGGAAATAATCCCCCCGAGTACCCCCATATCAATATGGTCAACGCCCAGTACGCCAGCCATGACTTTTAAGGTGGCAATTAATACGTAGTACCCAATACCTGCAGCAACGGCTCCCACACCATCGTTGTCAGTAAAAGATATGGCGACACCTAATGCAAAGATGAGTGGTAAATTACCAAATACAGCACCCCCTGCTTCAGCCATTAGTTGTGACACTATTGGTGGAATGAAAGCAAAATTAGCGGAGCCAATACCTAATAAAATACCTGCGGCTGGCATTGATGCTATAGGTAGCATTAATGCCTTACCCACCTTGGATAGGCTAGCAAAGAAGTTTTTAAACATGTGATTACCCTTAATTATATTTTTGTTATTTCGTTGTAAAAATTAACGGTTTTAAGGGCATTACTCAAAATGTAAAATCGCAAAGTTACTGTTTACTTTTGCAACATTTGAGCAGATCACCAAAGCGCATAAGGCATAGGCTTTGTATAGAGAGAGAATAGGGGGGACTTGAAGCAAAGAAGAGTGTGGCAGTAGAAGCAAAACAAAACGTATTTCTGGTGATAAATCTTAGCTCTCAGGTAATGCTATAGAGTAATCCATCTCGATGAGGCTCGCTGTTTGCCAATACTGCAGTATTGACTCTGGTACACAGCCATGTTTGCGTGCGGTGTCAATCATCGCCATTTGAAAGAGAGAACTGAGCTCTACCTGTCCAAGAAGGGCAAGGCTACGGATAATTTGTCTAATACGTTGATGGTTATACCCTTGTGCTTGTAACCAAAGGTGATCGTTTATATTTAAAGATGCGAGGGGCTTAATCGTGTTGTTTGTCATCTCCATACCAAAAAAATTGAGCATAACCTTTAATGAATGCAATTGTCTCCTACGCAATACGTCACTGATTTGAAAGTAATCTCGAGTTGTTTGGCAAACAATAGGTGCTCGTATAATCTCAAGCTTAGGGTTATCTATCGGAAATAACCATTGAATATAGTCTAGATCGTATTCAAGCCAAAAAGGGTCTAGAGCCCATAACTGTTCGATACTTCGCTCATAATGGTCGTATTTTTTTCCAAGTGTAAACTGACAAATAATATTCATTGCAGAACCCAACAACAATCTGAATCAAGTACGATACTTGTAGCATATACAATAATATTATTAATAACTATAATACATATCTCAAATATTAAAGATGATGAGATAAAGCTATTAGCAAAACTAAGTTCACTATACGATGAGTGGATGTAAGTTACTGTTATTTAAGGGTTTGCGTTGCGATTTTAACGTGCGGTAAATGTAATGAGCGCTATATTAATATTTTAGTAAAGGAAAAATGAAAACAAAACCCGACTAAAATATTATTTAATATAAGTAAGACTAATATGGTTTAATTTTTTGGCCTGTAAATATTAAAAGTTTGGAATGGTGAAGTGGTTGAATAAGTATTACTAATTTATCCGTGGTTGTATGAAACGATGATTATGGGGGATTAACTATATTAGATAGTAGTTAAGCCCGATTTCAGATAATAACTGCGACATTCATGGAAAGGCATAGAAGAGGAAGCCAACTGCCGAAAGTGGTACGCTCTTCTCGCCAAAGAAACAAGCAGAACTACTATGAATTATCAGCAGTTGACCGAGGGAAGAAGATATCAAATTTCTGCCCTTTTGGAACGGGGAATTTCAATATCTGAAATTGCTAAGACAGTTAAATGCCATCGCTCAACCGTTTATCGAGAGCTGAAACGATGTAGCAAGAAAGAACAATATCGGCCAGACAAAGCACATCATCAATCAATAGAAAAACGACGGCAAGCCCGTAAGTATCAAGTACCTCAATCGCGTATAGATTTTATTGAGGTTCTGTTGTCTATCGATTGGAGTCCAGAGCAAATATCTAATGTCTTAACCCGCGCAGGGGCTAAAGTGAGCCATGAGTGGATTTACCGATTCGTCGCTCGTAATAAGCGACAAGGTGGAAAGCTATTTAAGCACTTGCGCCAAGGCCATAAGCGGTATCGACGGGGCAAGACAGAGAAAGCACCTGCAATCAAAAACGCAGTTTCAATAGATGAAAGGCCTGACATTGTTGATAGTCGTGAACGCTTTGGTGACTGGGAAATTGATACGGTCTTAGGCAAGCATGGAACGGGGGCAATTGTCACTCTCTTAGAGCGTCAAACGCGTTTTTATCTGACACAGAAAGTGCCCTCTAAGTCAGCAAAAGACGTGACTAACGCAACCATAGCAATGCTGATGCCTTATAAAGCGTTCGTTCATACTATTACCGCAGATAATGGTCGTGAGTTTGCAGGTCATGAAGAAATAGCACGGGCATTAGAAACCGACGTGTACTTCGCACACCCTTACAGCTCTTGTGAACGAGGAGCGAATGAAAATGCTAACGGCCTGTTGAGACAGTACGTAAAGAAAGGAACAGATCTAAGAACGGTTAGTGATGATGATATTGAAAGGGCGCAACAACGAATTAATTATCGTCCAAAAAAGTGTTTAGGGTTCAAGCAACCTGCTGTCATTTTTAGAGAAATGATGGAGGCTACTTGAATATTAAGAATGTCGCACTTCGGAGTTGAATTCGGGAGTAAATATACTTTATATACGTTAAGGAGTAAAAATGTAACCGATGCAATAGCGTTTGTAGAGCATCGGTTAGTTAATTTATTCGAATACGTTAAGAGCGCGGGCTTTACTGCATTTAACGGGAAATTGGTGTTGTACAGCACTCACTGAAGAACAGACTTGTGCTAAGGCACTATTGTTATTCCAGATAAAAATTCCTGCCAGGACGATGACAACAGCAATGAGTAACGGTTTTTTCATGTAGGTGTGTTCCGTATTTATATGAAAGCTAGTTAAAGGATAGACTAATCTACTTTAGTCACCTTATATGAAAACAAAGGTTAGGGCTCTGGATGTACTTTTTACTAGATGTACTAAGGTGGGAGAGAGCTTAACCTGTACATAATTTTTTAATAAAGTTTAAACTTAACTGTCATCAAATTGGACTAACTTACTTTCCGAACTCAATCACTGTTTAGGAAAAATAATGAAGTTAGTTAAGACTGCAGTAGTTACTGCACTCATGTTCTCTGCAGCCGTTTCAGCAATGGACTCTCGTTATCAAGATCGCAGTGGCAACCTAGTTGCTGATGTTCCTTTAAATCAAGCTGAATGGGCGGACCCTTCAACACTTATCTTTGCTTATACTCCGGTAGAAGATCCCGCCGTTTATGCCGATGTTTGGAGTGAGTTCCTGGCGCACCTTGAAACGACAACGGGCAAAAAAGTCCGTTTCTTCCCAGTGCAAAATAATGCGGCGCAAATTGAAGCAATGCGGTCGGGCCGTTTGCATATTGCAGGTTTTAATACCGGTTCCACGCCACTTGCGGTAAATTGCGCAGGTTTTGCCCCATTTACTATGATGGCAGGGGAAGACGGTTCTTTTGGCTATGAGATGGAAATTATTACTCATCCGAAATCTGGGATCACATCGGTGGCCGATCTTAAAGGCAAGAACCTAGCCTTTACCTCGCAAACGTCGAATTCAGGTTTTAAAGCGCCATCGGCTATTTTGGCTGCGGAATATGGCATGAAACCGGAAGCCGATTTCAAACCGGCATTTTCTGGTGCACACGACAATTCAATACTCGGTGTAGCGCACCAAGATTATGACGCTGCCGCCATTGCCAACTCGGTGCTTAACCGTATGTATGCGCGTGATGTCGTTAAACCAGAGCAAATAACCTCTATTTATAAATCACAAACCTTTCCAACCACCTCTTACGGTACAGCGCATAACTTAGCGCCAGAACTACAACAGAAGATCCAACAAGCGTTTTTCACCTTTGACTGGAAGGGAACCAAGCTTGAACAAGAGTTTGGTCGTAACGGTGAAGCACAATTTATTCCTATTACGTATCAAGAGCACTGGCAAGTTATTCGCACTATTGATACGGCTAACAAGGTTTCTTACACCTGTAGCTAGACTGCCTGTCACATTGTTGTTGTCAATGTCGGGTTAAATAGGCGCACATTGAGCGCATTTAGCCCGAATTTTGTTCTCAGGTTCAAACGAACCGCTACTATCTGCAAATGGAAATTATGTCTACTCTCATTCTAAAGGGCTTAACTAAGCATTATTCGGCATCGGATAAAGCACTTACTGATGTCAGCTTTACCGTTGAACCCGGTGAAGTTGTGGGTTTGATCGGGCCGTCGGGCGCGGGTAAATCTACCTTGATTCGTTGTATTAATCGCCTGACAGAGCCCACTCAAGGGCAAGTGCTATTTTCTGATAAGGATCTGGTCAAACTGTCAAAATCGAATCTGCGTCAAGCTCGCCGTGAGATAGGAATGATCTTCCAAGAATATGCCCTTATTGAGCGTTTAACCGTTATGGAAAACGTATTGTCAGGCCGTTTAGGTTATGTGGGTTTTTGGCGCAGTTTTACTCGTCGTTATCCAGCCAAAGACGTACAAGCGGCTTATGCGTTACTTGACCGTGTTGGCTTGTTAGAGCACGCCAATAAAAGAGCGGATGCCCTTTCTGGTGGGCAGCGTCAACGTGTCGGTATTGCTCGTGCTTTAGCGCAAAAACCAAAATTGCTGTTGATTGATGAGCCTACGGCAGCGCTTGATCCTCGTACCGCACGTCAAATCATGCGTTTGATCAGCGAAATTTGTGAAGAGCACCAACTACCAGCCATCATTAATATTCACGATGTAGAACTGGCGAAAAAATTTGTACAACGCATTGTGGGTTTGAAAGCGGGAGAGGTGGTGTTTGATGGCAAGCCAAGCCAGCTTAATGAACATGCCCTGACTGACATTTATGGTCAAGAAGATTGGAACTTGCCTACCGAACACACAACAGAAAATGAAACAGAGACGGTTCACTTGACTGAGGCGCTCGCATGAATAAGCCGTATTCAACTACCTGGCACAAGCCTCCCTTTATCTCAAGTCGATGGTTACGTTGGGGTTTAACATTAGTGGCCATAGCCTACCTATATTTGGCAACGCAGTCGGTAGAGATCAATTGGGCGCGTATTTACGAAGGAAGTGAACGAGGATGGCGATTTATTGTTGCCTTCTTTAACCCTGATTTTTCTGGGCGTTGGGATAATATTTCAAAAGGTCTACTGGAAAGCCTGACCATGACTCTGACCTCTACAGTGGCAGGGGTATTGCTATCCATTCCCTTTGGTTTGGGTGCGGCAAAAAACCTTGCACCAAAACCTATCTATCTGTTTTGTCGTAGTTTTATTGCAGTGGCGAGAAGTTTTCAGGAAATTATCATTGCTATTTTATGTGTCGCCTTGTTTGGCTTTGGTACCTTTGCCGGTTTTGTGACACTCACGTTTGCTACTATTGGTTTTTTAGCTAAGCTTTTTGCCGATGAAATAGAGGGGATAGATCCTGCGCCCTTTACCGCGATGAAGGCCACCGGCGCCAGTTGGCTACAGCAAGTAAACTATGCGGTACAGGCACAAGTGATGCCACGCTTTATTGGTTTATCTATGTATCGTTTAGACATTAATTTCCGTGAATCTGCGGTGATAGGTATCGTCGGTGCTGGGGGGATTGGTGGCACGCTCAATACAGCGATGGATCGCTACGAATATAGCTCAGCGGCCGCCATTTTATTGATCATTATCGCCATTGTCATGGTGTGTGAATACACCTCGACCATTATTCGAAAACAAGTGCAGTAAGGTAACGATATCATGAACAACTTAGATTCTTTGCCTGTTGTTTGGCGTAGATACGATGAAAAACAGACCTTAGCTCATTGGGTTTTATGGCTGGCGTTTATTGCGCTGGTGGTCTTTGCGTGGCAGTTGATGAATGAAGATACCATTTGGTATTTTGTCACTGATTCACCCAATCAAATAGCGGATATTGGTTCACGCATGTGGCCACCACGTTGGAGCTATTTAGAACAGTTATGGCAACCGTTGTGGGATACCCTAAATATTGCCACATTAGGCACATTATTAGGTATTGTATTGGCTTTTCCTGTGGCGTTTTTAGCTGCAAATAATACAACACCTAGTGTGGTGTTTGTGAGACCGGTAGCGTTATTTATTATTGCGGCCAGTCGCTCTATTAACTCCTTGATTTGGGCATTATTGTTAGTGGCGGTCCTTGGTCCAGGTTTGCTGGCCGGTATTATTGCCATTGCGCTGCGCTCCATTGGCTTTATTTCAAAACTGATGTACGAGGCCATCGAAGAGGTGAATAAAACGCAAGTTGCGGCCATTCGCGCAACGGGGGCATCCCCTTTGCAAGTATTAGATTACGGCGTGTTGCCTCAAGTCCTGCCGAGTTTTATTGGCACCAGTTTATTTCGCTGGGATATCAACATTCGCGAGTCCACCGTATTGGGTTTAGTTGGGGCAGGGGGCATAGGTTTGAAACTCCAAGAGTCTATGGCGGTGCTGGCTTGGCCTCAAGTGACGGTTATTTTCTGCTCTATTTTAGTCACGGTAGTGGTCTCTGAGTGGCTGTCAGCAAAAGTGAGACACGCCTTAATTTAGACTGTTCGGCGGTTAGCGTTTCATCATCAATATATTGAGAAATAGGCTGGATGACTGTCCATTAAATAAGCAGGTGAAAACAAAGATTGCGGAACTGAATGCATATAATCCTTTATGATTTTCTGTTGCCATTTTCTTGAATTAAGCAGTGCTAAATCATTGATCTAGTGCTGCTTTTTGTGTGTGGAGAGAGCGGTCTTGTTGGGCTGATTAATGGGATATGGGGCGGGGTAATGAGCTTAGCGGCTATTTAATAATAATTAGCGTACAGTTGTACGCTAAAACGTGACATACTTATTACAAGCCATCTAACTAAGTCAATGATATGTCTAACGCCGATAAAAACGCTTATAGCAAAAATGAAGAATTAGCCAACTCATTATCCCATGGTCTGGGTATGATCTTCGCCATCGCCGCCTTGGTGATGCTGTTGAATCAGGCGTTTGCTCATAATGCAGATACATTAACCATTGTGAGTATGGCCATTTATGGTAGCAGTATGATCATACTGTTCTTGGCTTCCACCTTGTATCACGCCGTCCCTTATCAGAAGGCCAAGCGATTACTAAAAACATTTGATCACAGTGCTATCTATTTGCTTATTGCGGGCAGTTATACGCCTTTTTTGCTGGTGGGTTTGCGTACGCCACTCGCCATAGGCTTAATGGTCGTGATTTGGTGCATTGCCATACTAGGTATTGTGATGAAGTTGGTGTTTGTGTATCGCTTTAAGCGTTTCTCACTAATAAGTTACATAGTCATGGGGTGGTTGTCGTTAATTATTGTCTATCAAATGGCGATGAATTTGCCCATGGGAGCGTTAACTTTTCTTGCTATAGGCGGTGGGTTTTACTCTTTTGGGGTTATTTTCTATGTGGGTAAGCGCATCCCATTTAACCATGCAATTTGGCACTGTTTTGTACTGGCAGGTGCGGTAAGTCACTTTTTTGCCATTTACTTCTATATAAAACCCGTATGATATAACCTGCTTCGTTGAACAATTAAGTGATATGCCCTAGCTTGTAAAAGAAGGGAGGAGATCGCTATGTTTACGCAAAAGGTTACTGCAATTACAGTGGGTTATGTTGGTATGTTCTTACTGCTTACCCCCTTGCTCTTTGGCTGCCAATCCGTATCGGAATCTGCGCCCATCACTGTAGATGAGCCCACCGATCCCATCCAAACCGTGCTGTTTGAACAAGTACTGTCTCCGGCGGGCTTAACGAAACGCTCTTATGGTTTTTTGTATGCCTATGCCGATTTAAATGGCGATACAGAAGATGAATTACTGATATTAATGCAAGATCCTTACTTTTGTGGTTCAGGAGGTTGTAGTGCCTTCTTATTTGACTCTTCGCAACAATTGATGAGCTCCATGAGTGTAGTGAAACGCCCTATATTACTTTCTCATACCGACACTAACGGTTGGAAAAACATAGCCGTATGGAGTGATGGTACGTTAAGGCTACTTAAATTCGATGGACAAAACTATCCAGCTAATGCCTCCACACAGCCTAGGTTTAATCGAAATAAAGCTCGTAGCGTGGCTCATGATATCGTGGTCAACAGTGACCTGTATCAAGATGGGGGATATGAGCTCATAGAGAGTGATGATTTAGCGATGTTCACCCTAATAGATCAATTTCAATTTCAGTTTAAACGTGAGTCCGCAGCCCAGCACCTGTTTATTGCCACAGTGAATGCGTTAAACGGCGATATATTTTTTAGTCAGCAACCGATAATAGAAGATTGAATCGATGGCCAACCCAGAGCATGAAGAAAGGTTAGATTGTTTAGATAAGGTGAGTGTGTTGGCCTATCGCCTCGGTATCACGGTATTTTCTGTCGCCTTATTGCTCCTTTCCTTGGTGTATATATTGTGTTTATTCAATATAGATATCACGGACACTTGGGGGGAGCGAGGTCGCTTCTTAATGGCGATTGCCGCTGCGTTGTGTGCGGCAACCCTACATGTTTATGACAAACATGTGCGTGCCATTATTTCATGGTCCAGTTGGATAGGATTAGTGTTATTGATCCTCTTTCCTGAGTTGCAATGGCTCTATAGTGGATTTTTGTTTGTGACCTTTTCAGGGATCGCTTTTAAAGAGTCCTATTGTTTTAAGCTAAAAGCGCTTACAGCGGTCCCCTTATTGCTGATCTTGTCGGTATTAATGCTGTGGATGAAAGAGCCGACATTATTGGCTATTTTATTGGGGATCAGTGGCGGGATCTTTACTATTCTCAGTGTCAAAAAATGGCAAATGCCTTTACATTTTGACATAGGGAACAAAGAGAAGTATCAAATTTAACCCCTTAGACAGCACAGCCATTGTTAATAAAAGCAGGATACGAAAAGATATAAAGAGTTAAATTACCCGGTGACGTTAGATTTATCGTACCTATTGCAGGCACTCATTGCTATACTCCCTGCAAATAGATTTCCTTAAATACAGACAGTGAACGCAAATGAGTATCAACAGAGAAGAATTACAAAACAACCCGCTGCACGGCTTAAAACTGGAAGATATGGTAAAAGAGTTAGTTGACCATTACGGCTGGGATATTCTCGATACTGCCATGCGTTTTAACTGCTTTCATACCAACCCCTCTGTTGCCAGCAGTGTGAAATACTTGCGCAAAAGTGAATGGGCGAGAGAAAAGCTAGAGGCGTTTTATCTTTCTCGCTTTAAGCGTATGCCACGCCCAACCGAAGAAGAAAAGCAGATGCCGCCAAGAATGCGTACCTTTGCTAATGGCATTGAACCTAAACAGCCAATGGAATTAACCGTTGATTCTATTTTGGCTTCTCAAGCAAAAGCTGCGTCTGCGTTTAAAGCACGTAAAGCCCAAGAGCGCCGATCTTCACCATCGCGTTCTCGTCGTTAATAGAAGTGAAACAGAGCGGGGCGCAGTTATACAACTCGGCCTCGCAATGATTTAGTTTGTCCTTTCCTCTTTTTCGCTTCCACTCGTCGCCTTTGAGACCCTTTGGTTGGCTTAGTCGCTCGACGTCTTTTTTGTACAACCGTCACGGTTTTTATCAACGCTTGCAGACGATGTAAGGCATCTTGTCTATTCAAATCTTGAGTACGGTGCGCCTGTGCTTTGATCACTATGACCCCATCGCTGGTAATTCGGCTATCTGATAGTGCCAGTAGACGCTCTTTGTAGACCGCAGGCAATGAAGAACGCTGAATATCAAAACGTAAATGAATGGCTGACGAGGTTTTATTCACATTCTGCCCACCCGCACCTTGAGCGCGAATCGCGGTCATTTCAATTTCCCAGTCGGCTAGGGTGACGCTGTTTGAGATGTGTAACATACAGTTCTTAATCGGTTATGGTTGGTCAGAATAATGGGATTTGATGTATTTAGCCAGTCGATAATCGACAAGCTCTTTAACCAAGCTATGCAGCAGTGCGATATCTTGTGTGGCAATGTCAAGATTGGCCACAAAACAGTCATCTTTGATAGAAAAGGCACTGATGGCGTCCTGTTTGGTTTTATTAGTAAACGCCTTAATAGGATTGCCTTTCCAATAGCTAATCCACTTTGTCGTTGAAGGCGAGATATTCTGAAAATTGTCCGACAGTTCATTGGCAAACAGCGTCGGATAGGTCTTTAATATGTGCCAGCTTTTTTCTGCCAGTGCCATGAGTGTTGGCGGGCGATGAAAGCCATCTAGCTCAAGAAACGCTTCTAGTAAGATAGGTTTAAAGCACTTTGACATTGACGTCATTTGTACATGTTTTAATAAAAACCCTTGGTAGGTTTTGATGCACTGATTTAGTGAGGGATCATCGGAGAAGTGCGCGACTAAATCAAACCAACTGCCATGCTGTTTATTGACTTTATTCAGTTGGTATCCCCCATGGTAAAACTCACTGGCCGTGGGTCTATGGCCAAGGCGTGCTTCCAGTAATTGAAATTCATCAATGGCGGTATGTTGAAAGCGTTGTTGTAACCCTTGCCAAAAGTCTAGGGCTTGCGGGGCAATATTAACGTAGCACCCTTTACCAAGGGTTGGCAGTGCCGAGTATTGGGCCGGGTTGTCCTGAACTTGTTGTGTATTGCGTTCAGCAGCATTAGGCAGTTGGAAAAGATCACTGCGTTTTAAAAAGGAGTGGTGGTTACCTAAAAAGTCCAATACGACAAGGTGAGATTTATCGGCCGAAACTCGCAATCCACGCCCTAGTTGTTGCAAGAAGATGATGTTGGATTGAGTGGGCCTTATCATCAAAATAGTATCAATGGCCGGTAAGTCAGTGCCTTCGTTAAAGAGATCCACACAGAACAGTACCTGTATCGCGCCACGGTTTAATTGTGCCAATGCTTCATTGCGTCGTAGGTGAGATTGGCTGTGAACGGCGACCGCTTTAAAGCCGTGGTTAGAGAAGTAGTGATTAAACTGTTGTGCCATATAGTCTGCATGAGTAATGGAGACACAAAATGCCAGAGTGCGACTTTGTTGATGTTCAAGCCAGTGCTTGAATATGTGATGAGCACGTTTGGTGGTGGCAAATTTCGCTTCTAGGGAGCTAGGGTCAAACTTGCCATTGCGCCAAGGGATGGCTTGATAGTCGAGTGTATCATCCCAAATACCGTAATAATGGAAGGGCACCAGCAGGCCATCATTAATACCATGCACTAGATTACGTTCAAAAATGAGGTTGTTATTACATAAAGAGAGAATGTCGGCTTGGTCGGTACGCTCCGGTGTCGCGGTGAGTCCTAATAAAAATTTAGGGGCAAAGTAATTAAGAATGTTTTGGTAGGTGCTGGCACTGGCGTGATGAAACTCATCAATCACAATATAGTCGAAATGCTGTTGATCAAACTGCTGCAAATGTCGTTGCTTGCCTAATGTTTGTACGGAAGCAAAGAGTAATTCTTTATCAGCGGATTTTTCTGTGCGATTAAAATATCCTGCACAGCGATTGGGCCACAGTTTGGTGTAAGTATTGAGGGCTTGAGTTAATATCTCTTCTCTATGAGCCACAAATAACACTTTTTTAGCCTTCATTTGCATGGCGTCAAAGGCAGATAACCATGTTTTCCCCATACCCGTGCCTAATACCACCAGTCCTCTGCTATTACCTTGCTCTCTTGTTGTCGCAAGGGCTTGTAATGCCTCAATTTGAACGCTGTTAGGGACATACACCTCATCGGCTTCTAGTCCCATATCACTCACTAGATTCAGCGCTAAAGTCGGTTGTCTTTGGGCAATATATTGATCTATCCAGCTATCGCTGAGAGGGATGGCATTTTGATGATGAAATATTTTATGAAACTCTTGCCTAATGAGTTGAAATTGCTGCGCCTCAAAGGAGTGCTTAGGTTCTTTATGATCAAAGCGCAGGCACCATTCGTGGGCGTGAGTCAATGCGGCACGGCTAATATTGTTCGAGCCGACAAAGGCACTGCCACTATAAAATGTGTTTTCTTTATCACTGCGAACAAAGATGAAGGATTTCATATGAAAGCCCGTTTCTTTTGTGGCAAAGACTCTGACTTGTGTGTTGGGTGATGCAATGGCCATTAAAGAGCGCAGGGCGATGGGGTCAGTGATTCCTAAATAGTCGGAAGTCAACAGTCTAATGTGTAGAGAGTTTGCGCTGTCATTAGCACGTTCTATGGCTTCTTCGATTGCGGGAAGCAGTAATTGCAGCCCAGAGTTTTGAATAAACGACACCGCAATATCAATTTCAGTGGCGTGATTAATGGCAAATAACAGCTGTTCTAGTAAGCGGTCTTGTCCGCCTGTGGTAAGAACGTTATTTTTTAGGGTAAGAGAGTGATTAGGCATTTAAACACGCTTCTTTAATATTGCATTGAGCCATTTCTCATTTTCACGTCCCGCTCTCACATCCCTTGTTTCCCAGTGTGATGCCACGGTTAATACTTGGGTACTGCTTACCATTTGATGCAGT